>DATDNK010000108.1:0-8983 GCA_036518275.1 Candidatus Acidiferrum sp. | reverse complement strand
TGCGAAGTGTCCATCACTTCGCTGACGGTGCACAGGCGGAATTTGTCCGCGGCCTCGCGCATAAGCTTTAGGCCTGGTTCGCCCATCCCCTGAAAGGCGTAGGGTGACGTGCGGGGCTTGAACGCGCCGCCACGAAGGATTTTTGCACCTGCTTTCGCAACGCTTTCCGCTACACAAAAAATTTGTTCGCGGGACTCGACGGAGCACGGACCGGCCGCGACAACCACTTCCGGGCCGCCTATTTTCACACCACGCCCGAGATCGACGACGGTGCCTTCGGGACGGAATTGCCGGCTCGCGAGCTTGAACGGCTGCGTGATGCGCATAACTTCGCGCACGCCGTCGAGCAATTCGAAGTCGCGGTGATCGAAATCGCGGTGCACACCGACGGCGCCGAGAACCGTGTGCGATTCGCCGGTAGAACGGTGCACGTTGAACCCACTGGCGACCAAGCGGTCGATGACGTGCTGAATTTGGGCCTCCGTGGCCCCCTCTTGCATCACGATGACCATAGGGTGTTCTGCTTCCTTCCTTATCGGGAAAAGCCAGAATTCGGAGCCATTTCTAACCCAGACTGCCGAAACCGCTCATTCATTCCCTTCCTTGCCCCCGGAACCATCGCCATGCATCGCGTCGCGCTCGGCGGCGCGCGCCTCATCGATGATGCGCTCGAACAGGCGGCGAATGGCTGCGTCAGTCAGCGGCCCGGCATTGTTGCTCTCCGCATTTGCCAGCACTTCGTTTTCGCGTTCCGGCTGATACAGTGGAATCTTGGCGGCTTGCTTGAGCTTGCCGATTTCGAGGGCGCACTGCGAGCGCTCGTTGAGCAGTTTCACCAGCTTCTGGTCGATTTCGTCGATGCGGCGGCGCCAATCCTCAAGGTTCATCGCGCTGCCTCGCAACAAAATCGGTGGATCAATTGAATCGCGCGGCGCGCGCGCTTGCTTGTCATCCTGAGACGATCCGCAAAGGATCGCCGAAGCATGTCAATTTCAGCCAGCACGAGCACCAGTGTCGCCGCCCGCCAATCGTTTGCAATATTCATGGAGCAACCTCGCGGCGAGAGAGGCCATGTCGTGCGGCCTGCTTCAAGGCGCGAACTTTTTCGCTGAGAGCGATCGCAGCTGCGTCGATAGCAGTCGCAGAAGCGCCGGACTTCGTTGCCCTTTCGATTTCGGCAACCAGCGCAGAGCCGACCACCGCCGCATCGGCAAGTCCGCCAAGAACCGAAACATGGCCGGGAAGCGAAATCCCAAAGCCCACCCCAATAGGGAGCTGCGTGACGGCGCGCGCGCGGCGCAAGAGCGCGGGAAGGTCGTCGGGCAGAGCGTCCTTTGCACCCGTGACCCCGGTGCGGGAAATCAGATAGAGAAAGCCGGACGAGCAAGCGGCGATTTTTGCCAAGCGCTCATCCGTGGACGTCGGCGCGCCAAGAAAAATCGTATCGAGATGGTGAGCGGCAAGAATGCGCCGATAGTCCTCCGATTCCTCCGGAGTGAGATCTGTCGCCAGGACGCCATCCGCGCCCGCGGTTTCCGCGGCGTTCGCAAATTTTTCCAGCCCCCTCTGCAGGATCGGATTGTAGTAGCTGAAGAGCACTAGAGGCACTTGCGAAGACTGACGAATGCGGCGCACAAGCTCAAGCACTCCGCCAAGTGTAGTCCCGGATTTCAGCGCGCGTTCGGAAGCCCGCTGAATCGTCGGTCCGTCAGCCAGCGGATCGCTAAACGGCACACCCAGCTCAATAACATCAGCGCCCGCCTCGTCTAGAGCGAGCACAAATTTCAGCGTCGCATCGAGTGAAGGATCGCCCGCCGTGATATACGCGACGATCCCCAGTTCGCCCGCTTCTCGCAGACCTCGAAAACGTTCTTGGATTCTCGTCTTCAATTTCGGCCTTCACAGGAAGTGCTCGTGCGGCTGTTAGCAATCAATAATGCCACGTACATCCGCTGACGTCCTTCGCCTCTTCCCATCTGCCTGCGTTCTTCACCAGGAGATGATAGGCGCCCCACCCGCAGAGGTTACCGCAGAGGTAGTTTTCGTAAGCGATGGCGTGAGCGTGGTTGGCGTCGAACCCCACGGGCGAGACATAGAAAGTGCCGCTGGCGATTTTCTCGGAAATTCCTTTATCCGTGGAAGTCGGATTCTTAAGGCCGGAGCCGGTGATTCGCGTTTCGCCCGCAAGATCATACGGCATCCTCAGCGTGAATTTTTTCCTGAGCACCAGGGCCGTGCTTGCTCTTCGCTCGTAATCATTCGCGGCCTCACGGAAGTCCTCGGGGATTTTCATGCAGTCCTCCAAGGAATGTGCTCCATTCACGGACTCCACGTGCGTTACCACGTTGATTCGCATCACCGACGCGTGCGTTTCTAGGCCTGCGCTGCCTAGCAGCATGGACAGCACCGCGTACCCCTCCGCATCGTCGTAAACCCCTGCATTTGCGGGGATGTGATTCTGAATCTTCTCATGCGAACTACACCCACAAAGAATGAGGCCGGCTATCAGAGCGCTAGGAAGGGCGACTTTCATGGCTGTCCGCGTCTGAAAATACTACACCAACCACTTAGTTTTCTCCCATGCACATAGGTCGACTAAGGGAGGCGGGAATACGTATCCATGTCCTTGTCACCCCGGCCCGAAACGTTGAGGATGACCAGGTCGTCTTTGGTCAGTTTCGGCAGCCGCTCGATGAGCCCCGCGATGGCGTGCGCCGACTCGAGCGCTGGAATAATGCCTTCGGTCCGCGCAAGCAGCTGCGCAGCGTCCAGGGCGGCTTGATCGGACACGGCGGAGTATTCGGCGCGTCGCTGGTCCGCAAGCCACGCATGCTCGGGGCCAATCGCCGGATAGTCGAGCCCCGCCGAGATCGAATGCGTCCTGGCGATTTGCCCGTCTTCGTTCTGCAAAACGTAAGTGTACGTGCCCTGTAGAACTCCCGGCCGCGCGCCTGTAAAGCCCTGATGCGCCGCCAGACGCGCGGCATGTTCGCCAAGCTGTCCGCCCCGTCCACCCGCCTCGATGCCAATCATCTTGACGCTCGCATCGCGCAAAAATTCATGAAACAGCCCGATGGAATTCGAGCCGCCCCCCACGCAAGCAAATAGGTGCGTGGGCAAGCGCTTTTCCGCAGCGAGGATTTGTTCCCGCGCTTCGCGGCCAATCACCGAGTGAAAATCGCGCACCATGGTCGGATACGGATGCGCGCCCAGCACCGAGCCCAGCAAATAATGCGTCGAGCGCACATTGGTGACCCAGTCGCGCATGGCTTCGTTGATGGCGTCCTTCAGCGTGCGGCTGCCTGAATCGACCGCCACCACCTGCGTTCCGAGCATCCGCATCCGCGCCACATTCAGCGCCTGCCGCGCCATGTCTTCCGTGCCCATGTAAACGACGCATTCCAGCCCGAGATGTGCGGCAACAGTGGCCGAAGCCACACCGTGCTGCCCCGCGCCAGTCTCCGCAATGATGCGCGGCTTGCCCATCTTTACAGCCAGCAGCCCCTGCCCGATAGCGTTGTTAATTTTGTGCGCGCCGGTGTGGAGCAAATCTTCGCGCTTCAAGTAAATCCGCGGCCCACCCAATTTCTCGGTCAAACGCGAAGCGAGTTGCAGCGCCGTGGGACGCCCCGCAAAATGCTTCAGCAAATTCTGGAATTGCCCTTGAAACGCCGCATCTGACTTCGCCGCTTCATAGGCTCGCTCCAGCTCGAACAGCGGCACCATGAGCGTCTCCGGAACGTACCGCCCCCCGTAGGGGCCAAAGCGGCCCGGCGCCGTCACTGGTGATTGCAGTAGCGTGCCCATGGTTTCGCGCTTAGTGCTTTAGCAAGGGCTACTTTCTTTCCGCCCGCCGCACTTCCTTGATGAATTCGCGCAGCAATCCCTGATCTTTCTTCCCCGGACTAGTTTCCACCCCGCTGGCCACGTCAATCCCATACGGGCGCACGATGCGCACCGCCGCGGCCACATTCTCGACCTTCAGCCCACCCGCCAAAATAATACGGTGCTTCGACGATGCGCGGCGCGCTACATCCCAATCCGTAGTCCGGCCCGTACCACCATATTGGTCGGTGTGTGCCGCGTCAAACAAAAAGGCAAACGCGCCCGAATACTCATCGAGGGTCGTAATTGGAAACTCAGGTTCGACGCGGAAGGCTTTAATGACGGGCACTACGGGAGCAATCTGGGCTACGGTTTCGGGGGATTCATCTCCGTGCAGTTGTACAGCGTCCAGCTTGAGCGAACTTCGCAGAGTAATTACATCCGCGGGCAGCCAATTCACAAAAATGCCCACTGCTTTCACTTTCTTGGGCAGTTTCGCCCGGATTTCCGCAGCCTGCTCTTCAGAGATCCGCCGGGGGCTTCTCGGATAAAAATTGAATCCGAGCAGATTCGCACCTGCCTCGATGGCTGCCTGCGCATCGGCAGCGCTGGTAATTCCGCAGATTTTTACTCGAACCATATGTGCCTATTTCCCCTGTGACCCTTGAGCCGTAGCGCCCAGCAATTCTGCAAGCACTGTCGCGGGATCGGAAGAAACCATGAGCCGCGTCCCTACCAGAAAAGCGTCAAATCCCGCGGCGCGTAGCTTTGACAATTCTCCATGCGTACGAATGCCCGACTCGCTGATGGCAATGCACTCATCGGGAATCGCCTCAATCAACTCAAAAGACGTGTCCGTACGAACCTCCAGCGTTTTCAAATTGCGGTTATTCACACCGATGATTCGCGCTTCCGCCGCGATCGCCCGGTCCAATTCCTCGCGCGTGTGCACCTCCACGATCGGTTCCATCCCCAGTTCTCTGCCCAGCGCCAGGAGCTCTTTCAACAGGCCATCCGCCAGCGTGAGGACAATCAGAAGAAAACTGTCGGCGTCATTCGCGCGCGCTTCCCACACCTGCCACGGATCAAAAATAAAGTCCTTGCGCAGCACGGGAACCTGCACGCTTTTTCGCGCGTCGCGAAGATTCTTCAGCGAGCTTCGAAAGAATTCAGGTTCGGTTAGCACAGAGAGAGCAGCTGCTCCCGCGCCTTCGAGGGATTGCGCCAGCGCGACGGCATCGAACGGCTCGCGCAAAACGCCACGGCTCGGCGAAGCCGGCTTCAGCTCGGCCATAATATTGATGCCCGGCCGCGAAAGCGCTCCCGCGAAATCGCGCAGCGGCGAAGCCGCCTGAGCGCCATACCTCAGCGCCGTTTCCGGCAGGACTTTCTTCCGGTGTTCCACCTCGGCCCGCCGTGATTCCAGAATGCGGTCGAGTACCGTTCCAGTGTTAGCGTGAGCACACATAGGGGTAACTTTTGTATGCTAGAGAGGGAGACGAAGAGAGTCAAATCACAAGGAGTCGGAAAGTTAGAGGATTTCATGAGTAGGACAGCGGGATATGTCGAGACCTACAGCGCCTTGCTGACAGAAATCACCGAAGAAGCGGAAGCCATCGCGATGCGTTATTTCCGCTCCAATGGGCTTTCTGTCGAGCGAAAAAGTGATGGCACGGCGGTAACCCCGGCGGACCGCGCGGTAGAAGAGATGGCGCGTAGCAAAGTGGCGAAGAGCGGGCTCGCTCTGGACGTGCTTGGAGAAGAAATGGGCGGAGCGAACGCAAAGTCCGCGGCCAATACCCAGAGTCCTCGAATGATTATTGACCCTATCGACGGCACAGAAGAGTTTTCGCGAGGCATTCCGACTTTTGGGACGCTCATGGCCATCGAGGAAGGCAGCGAAATCGTCGCCGCCATGGTCAGCGCACCCGGCTTACGCTCACGCTGGTGGGCCTATCGAGGTGAAGGCGCCTTCCGCGACGGCCAGCGACTCCGCGTCTCGAATGTGGATAAACTCAAAGACTCCATGGTGTTCACCACCGGCACCGGGCCCAGCAAAAATGTCGCCGGCCAGGCAAAAATCCGAAGGCTGCTCGATGCTTCGCGCAACAGCCGGTCGTTCGGTGGATTCTGGCAACACATGCTAGTCGCCGAAGGCGCCATCGAGGCCGCTCTGGATTGGACCTCCAAGCCCTGGGACCTCGCGCCTCTCGGAATCATCGTCGAAGAGGCAGGAGGCCGCTCCACGAACGCCAGCGGCGAGCGCACCATTTACACCGGCCAGCTCATCAGTACAAATGGTAAGGTCCACGATGAAGTTCTCAAACTCCTGCAGTGAGGTGCCAAAATGGTACGGATCAAGCGAGTCTATGAAGAAGCGAAAAAGGATGACGGCTACCGTGTGCTCGTCGATCGCTTGTGGCCCCGTGGCATGAAGAAGGAAGCCGCAAGAGTTGATTTGTGGATGAAAAACGTTGCGCCCAGCGATCAACTGCGCAAATCGTTCCATCACGATCCGGTGAAGTGGCCAGACTTTCAGAAGAAATATCAAGCCGAGCTAAAATCCAAAAAAGAGTGGCTTGCGCAATTGAAAGCTCTGGAAAAGGAACATGGCACGCTGACTCTGCTTTTTGGCGCGCGCGACACTGAGCGCAACCAGGCCGTGGTCCTGGCGGAAGCGCTCAAGAAGCATTGAAGGATCAGCAGGATGCATGAAGCGAATCCAGGGCATAGCCCGCCAGGAATCTCCAATGCGAAAGCCCTCTCCAATTTGGCCGTTTCCTCGGCCGCAAGCATCGCCTAGACTCGGCTCCTAAGCCTTTTTACATCTTCTTGCAGGGGGTTCCCATGGACATTCGCACACAAGCTCAAAAAGCCGAACAATTCCGCAAGCTGCACCACGGGCCCCGGCTGCTCTTCCTTCCCAACGCCTGGGACGTGGTCAGCGCACGCATCCTGGAGGAGTGCGGCCATCCAGCAATCGCCACCAGCAGCGCGGCAGTGGCTTTTTCTCTCGGCTATCCGGACGGCCAGCGCATCTCCCGCGACCAGATGCTGGAGGTCTGCGGACGGATCGCCCACGCGGTGAACCTTCCAGTGACCGCCGATCTCGAAGCAGGCTACGGCACAACCGTTAAGGACATGGTCGAGACGGTGAAAGCCGCCATCGCGGCGGGCGTCGTTGGAATGAACCTCGAAGACGTCACCGGCGATGACGAGAGCTCCTTCGTCGATCTGCCTCTACAAGTGGAAAAAATTCGCGCCATCTGCGAAACCGCAAAATCCCTGGGCGTTCCGTTCGTGCTGAATGCGCGCACCGACATCTACTTGATGCCCATCGGCCCGGAGGCTACGCGCTTTGAACGCACCGTTGAGCGCTTGCGCGCGTATCGCGACGCGGGAGCCTCTTGCCTCTTCGCCCCTTGTCTCTACGACCGCGAAACAATCGCCAAGCTCGTAAAAGCCGTCGAAGCGCCAGTCAACATCTTGGCAAATCCCGCCTGCCCTCCTATCGCCGAACTGGAAAAAATTGGAGTGGCCCGCGTAAGCACCGGTTCCGGCATCATGCGCGCCGCTCTGGGCCTGGTTCGCAGGATTGGAAAAGAGATGCTGGAATCGCGGTCTTGCGAGATGATGTTCGCCGGAGCAATTCCCCATGCCGAACTGAATCGCTTGATGCAACGCCGCGCCAATGAGGCCAATGCCTGAGACGTCTTCTCTGCTCTGCGTTTTGAACGAAGAAATTGTTGCCTGCCGTAAATGCCGACGCCTCGTGAAGTATCGAGAAAGAGTCGCGCGCGAAAAACGCCGCGCCTATCGCAACTGGGAATACTGGGGTAAACCAGTCGCAGGGTTCGGCGACTCTCGAGCGCAATTGCTGATCCTTGGACTCGCTCCCGCAGCGCACGGCGCGAATCGCACCGGCCGCATGTTCACCGGTGATCGCTCCGGCGATTTTCTGTACGCCGCGCTGCACAAAGCTGGCTTCGCCAATCAGGCCTCTTCTGCGCGTCGCGACGATGGCCTGCAACTCCATCGCGTCTATATCACCGCCACCTGTCGCTGCGCTCCGCCGGACAACAAACCGCTTCCTCGCGAAGTCTCGAATTGCCGCAGTTATCTGGAACGCGAACTCGAAATTTTAAAGCCCAAAGCAATCCTCGCCCTCGGCAAAATCGCTTGGGACGCCTACCTCGAAATCGTGAAGCAGCGCGGCGTCATTGCTTCCCGCGCGCTCTACAAGTTCGCGCACGGTGCCGAAGCTGAAGTCGCGCCGGGAACTCCACGCTTGTTCGGCGTCTATCACCCCAGCCAGCAAAACACGCAAACCGGACGTGTCACTCCCGCAATGTACGCCAAAGTCCTCGACCGCATCCGCCGCTTCCTCGAAAACTAGCAACCCTCCCCAGGCGGTTTCGCCGTCTTTTGGGAGTGCGGTTTACCCTGAGCCTCGAAGGGCAGTCCGGCTGCCGCATTTCCTCGAATCACGATGACTTTGTCTCCTGTCCCGCAACAAATCACATACTTGTCATCCCAACCCTCGGGCCGCGGTCTTCCGCGGACCAAGGCGGAGGGATCTGCTTTGAATCTCAGATCCACGCAAGCCCGAAGTGTCAGCAGCACCTTACGCGCTGCTGCTGGGAATTTCCGACAGTCCTGGTAGCTCACTTGGAACGCCGAACGGCAGGGCTGCCAACTGCATGTATTTTCAGCTTCTTATGCTTTCCGTAACGGCGGGCTCATGGCACCACAGGTGCCTCATCCATCCAGACGGAGAAATACCCCATTGGAGGGGAAAATGAATCATCTGAAAATCCGAGCGTTCTTCGTCGTCACGCCAGTTCTTGCCGTCATTCTGAGTGGAGCCCTCGCCCTGCGCGCGCAGGAGCCTCCGCAAGAACCTACCAAAGAAGCCATCGCGCAGGCACCCGATTTGCGACACAGGGTCGACGGTGAGCGCCATGGCTTGCCGCTGGAGACTTTTGCAGTCACTCCTGGCACGAAGTTCTTGGTCAGCCTGCAAGACGAATTGGGCACCAAAGGCGCCCAAGAGAATGCCACCTTCAAGGTGAAAACTTTGGAGCCTCTGGAAGCCGGCAGTGGATTCTACTTGCCATCGGGAGCCGAAATTATAGGCCACATCAGCCGTGTCGAACCT
>DATDNK010000107.1:0-5113 GCA_036518275.1 Candidatus Acidiferrum sp. | reverse complement strand
CGCATGAGCGTTTCCTTGACGGGCAACGATCTTACGTTCGCGCAACTTTATGCCGTGGCCCTGCGCGGCGAAGAGACCGGGCTGGCACCTTCGGCGATTGAACGAATAAACGCTTCGCGCGCAGTCGTGGAGCGCGTCGTGGCCTCAGGTACAACGGCTTACGGCATCAATACGGGTTTTGGCAAGCTCGCATCGGTGCGAATTTCTCCCGACCAAGTGCGCCAGCTTCAGGTGAATTTGGTGCGTTCTCACGCAAGCGGCGTTGGCCTGCCGCTGAGCGAAACGGAAACCCGCGCAATGATGCTATTGCGCGCGAACGCGCTGGCCAAAGGACTTAGCGGAGTGCGGCCAAGGGTTGTAGAAACATTGTGCCGGATGCTGAATGCAAGGGTGCATCCTGTGATTCCCTCACAGGGTTCCGTTGGCGCTTCCGGCGATCTTGCTCCCTTAGCGCATCTGGCACATGTGGTCATCGGCGAAGGCCTAGCAGCTTTTTGCGGTGAAATTTTACCAGGTGGAGAAGCACTGAAGCGCGCGGGTATCACTCCCATTGAGTTAGAAGCCAAAGAAGGGCTCTCGCTGCTGAACGGCACGCAGGGAATGCTGGCCTTGTTGAGCCTTGCTCTGCGCGAAGCCGATATATTCGTCGATAGCGCGGACGTGGCCGCGTCGCTTTCGCTCGACGCACTGCGCGGCAGCCCCGGCGCTTTTGACGCACGCATCATGTATGCCCGGGCTTACCCGGGTGCCGCCATGACAGCGCGGAACCTGGCACACCTGAATGAAGGCAGCCAGATTAGGGAGTCGCACCGCGCTATGGAGAAGGACCCGCGCGTGCAGGATGCTTACAGCTTGCGATGCACGCCGCAAGTTCACGGCGCTGTGCGTGATGCGCTGGCACAAGCACGCGAGATAGCCGGCGTGGAGTTGAACAGCGCCACGGACAATCCGCTGGTGTTTGTGCGCGACGGAGGAAACGGCGACATTGTCAGCGGCGGAAATTTTCACGGTCAACCGTTGGCTATGGCTGCCGATCAAGTTGCGATTGCGATTGCCACGCTCGGAGGCATCGTGGAGCGGCGCGTCGAGCAAATGACCAATCCTTTGACCAGCATGCTTCCGGCATTTTTGGCGCCGGAGCCGGGATTGAATTCAGGATTTATGATTGCGCAGGTTACCGCGGCTGCTTTGACAAGCGAGAATAAAGCGTTGGCGACGCCGCACTCGGTCGATTCAATTTCTACTTCGGGAAACCAGGAAGATTACGTTTCCATGGGGATGAGCGGCGCGCGGCGGTTGGACCGCATGTTGAAAAACCTGCGCAACACGATTGCTATTGAGTTGCTTTGCGCTTGTCAGGGAATCGATTTGCTGGCGCCGCTAAAAACCGGCAAGCTGGCCACAAAAGCCTACGAACTCGTCCGTGCCAAGTCGCGCATGCTTTCCGTGGACCGGCCGCTTGCGGCGGACATCAAATCGGTTGCTACTTTGATTGCTGATGGAGCAATCGCCGCAGTCCTACACTAAAACCTACAAAGTCTCACTGCGTTATGTCCGTTTCGACGCGAGAAGCTCAAGTTCGTCGAGCGTGCGCGGCCAATCCTCACGAAGCAGGCGTGAAAGAGCACGGTCCGCCAGAAGTTTCCCGCCGGTCTGGCACGTGGGGCAATAGTTGGTTTCGTTCGATGCGTAACGGATGCGCTGGATTTTCGAGCCGCAGCGCGGGCAGGGCTGCTTGTAGCGGCCGTGCACAGCCATGCCCTCGCGAAAGGCGGTTACATTTTCAAGAAATTTGCCACCTGCTTCGGCGCGCAGGCGTGCCGTCCAATTGCTGAGCGTTGCGCGAGCTGCTTCGAAAAGACGATGAATCTCAGGCACAGTAATTTTCAGTGTCAGGGCCAGGGGAGACAGCTTTGCTTCAAACAGGATTTCATCCGAGTAGGCGTTGCCGATGCCACTGAAAAGGCGCGGATCGGTGAGGGCGCGTTTCAGCGTGTGATTAGAGGAAAGAAGAACCTCAGCGAACTGCGAAGCGTCGGAATCCAGGACTTCGATGCCTCCGGGATCCAGCGCACGCAACTCTTCTTCCCCGAGCACAACATGGAGAGAAGCCCGCTTCTGAGACCCAGCCTCTGTCCACAGAAGCGACCCATTTTGAAAATCGAAGGCAGCGAGACCGCGTGGCCGGGAGACTTTGACGCCGCGCGGTCGCCAGTGAAGTCGGCCGGCAATCATCAGGTGCAAAACGAGCCAAAGATCGCCTTCGAGGCCAATGCAAATGCGCTTTCCAAGGCGGAGCAAACGCAAAACCTTCTTACCCCTGGCACTCGACAGAGGTGGACTCGCAGTACGCAAGAGAAACGGACTGACGATACGCACCCCTTCAAGCGTTTGGTTAAGAATGCGCTTCTCGAGCGCTTCGAGGTACACAACGATGTCTGGAAGTTCGGGCATGCAGCGCCTTGCGCATGCCTAGGATACCGCGGCCAACTATTTTTTGTGGAAGCGCGGAAGAACTTTTTCGCCAAAAAGGCGGGCTTGCTCCAATCGATCATCGCCCCAGAGTTCGAGCATCATCTGCGTACAGCCCGCCGCCCGATACTCTTCCAGCTTTTCGATACATTGCTTGGGCGACCCTGCTACGGGGCAGACTTTGTCCAGTGTGGCATCCGAAACCGCGCGGGCAGCGGCTTTTCGCCCGCCTTTCTCCATAGCGTCTGCAATCGGCTGAATTTCTTCGCGCGTAAGGCCAGCGCATTCGAGGAGCGTGTCCGCCGAGCCTTTGATGTTCTGAACTTTGTTGGCAAGATACATGGCGGACATTTCGCGCGCCCCCTCGCGCGCCGTTTTGGGGTCTTCGCCAACGCTGCCAACAACCACGCAACCAAGATCCAGTTCCGAGCCATCACGGCCGGCCTTCTTAGCGCCCTCTTCCATCATCTTGCGAGAATAAGTGGCGAACTTGGGCGTTGTAATACTCGCGGTAAGCAAACCTTGCGTCATTGCCCCGGCAAGACGCTGCAAGACGGGTCCCGTGGCGCCGACGTAAAGTGGCAGCTCCCAGCGCGGCGCGTGGGCGTCTGGTTTAAGTGCGGGGGCGAAAGCATGAAAGGCCTTGCCTTCGTACTTTACTTCTTGGCCTGAAAGCATAGCCTTGATGATTTCTATACTTTCGCGCATCACTGCTGCGGGGCCGACTTCCTTACCTTTTTCGCCTTCGCCGATTTCTTTCATGAAAATCTTGGAAGCCCCCAAGCCAAGCAAAAAGCGACCTTCTCCTGCTGCCTCCTGAAGTACGCGTGCTTCCATTGCAATCTGCACGGGATGACGCGTGTACGGAGAAATGATTCCCCAGCCGATGGCAATTTTCTTTGTTTCGCGCGCGATGATGGCGGTCGTCGCCGTCGAGGAACGCGCCTCCATCGAATGCTTCCGCCACCACGGATACGCTTCCGCCAGCCAAAAGACGTCGAAGCCCGCGGCTTCACACGCTTGAGCCATGCGCACCGTCTCATTCAACGGCTCCATGCTCAACTGCAGAACGCCGATCTTGAAGGGCACGGTCATGGATTTACACTTCTCCGAATGCTTATGGCGTGCCGCGTCTCAGGATCTAGGTTCATGCCGGGTCGGTCCAGGAATGCTCGAGTCCCTTGATCAACTGCCACATCGCGCGATTCAAAGGAGTAGGCACACCCGTCTTTTTCCCCCACTCGACAATCGCCCCGTTCATGAAATCCACTTCGGTTGGGCGCTTGGCCAGCACGTCCTGCAACATACTGGCGTTGTGCTTGCCGGGGGCGTTGGCGCCTTTTTCGACGAGCGCTCGGGGATCGCCGTGAAGTTCAATGCCTAAAGCTTTAGCAACCGCTTCGCCTTCGGCGATCAATTCGTTGAAAAGCATGCCGGTAGGTGGCAACCGCGTAGCAGCTCGATGATGCAACAGTGTGAGCGCGCCAACGGGATTTGTCGACGCATTGAAAATCAGTTTCGTCCACTGAGCCCCGCGCGCGTCCTTGAGCGGGATGACATGCATGCCACCGCGATTGAGAAGGTCAGAGAGTCTTTCGACAAATTCGTAAGGCGTGTTGGTGGGCTCGAACGGGCCAATCCAGGTATCGCCATTAATGTCAAAGCCAACATGGCCTGGCTCGATGAGGTGGCCAGCGGGAAACGTGGTGCCCCGAATCACGTATTTGACGTGGTGGGCGATAATTTCCTCATTGCCAACGCCGTTCTGCACGGAGCACACGGCGCTGTTTGGACGGAAGATGTGCTTCGTTTGCTCGATGGCAAGACGTGTGTGCGTGCTTTTTGTGGCGACGATGCCGAAGTCGCACGCGGGTATTTGCGTCGCATCGCAGGCCGCGTGGAGCCGCGCGGTGAAGTCCGCAGCGCCGCTGATGCGCAGGCCGAGCTCGTTTATGGCCCGAACGTGATCTTTGTTGGCGTCGTAGGCATGGACCTCGACGTCCTCAAGCCGGGCGAGATGCGCTCCGAAGATACTTCCAATCGCGCCGCAGCCGACAATGCAGACTTTCACGCTCATGCGGTCTTGCGCGCCTCCGCTCCGGAGTAAAACTTCCACGGCACGCTGGCCAGGCAGTCGCCTTCTTCTTTGCCGATGCGGTAGGTGTCTTGCGTGTACAGACAGACTTGCCCGTCCTGGTCCACGACTTGGGGATGAAAGCTGACAACCATGTTTTCTTTCAGCTCGATCTTCGTGGCCGCGCCGATGGCAGGATGCTCGATCATGGTCAAGCCGATGGAATGGCCGGTGAGGTGGCCGAGTGCGAATCCCGCACGCTGGAACACATCAGCGGCCGCTTTGTGAACCTCGCAGGCCAGGACGCCATCGTGCATTCTCAAACGTGCAGCCTCCATCGCCTCTGGGTAAACGTCGCTCATGGCCCGGGTGCGTGCGCTAGGCTTACCTTGAATGAGCGCGCGTGAGAATTCCACCCAGTAGCCGGCTTCCCCGGTGACTTCGAGGGAATAGAGCAAAAGGTCGTCTGCCGCGACGGTGCGGAGGGAAGGAACTTTGAAGTGCGCTTCCGCCTCGCCACCGGTGCCGCTGAGGACGATATTCATCATGCGCGGGCCCGCGCCTCGC
>DATDNK010000106.1:0-7337 GCA_036518275.1 Candidatus Acidiferrum sp. | reverse complement strand
GATGTGAAGCAATCTCTTGCCAGTGAATCTTCTACGGAGATGTATGTCCCCTACCGCCAGGCCGATAAAGTGCTTCCAGTCTTTGCCATGTCGCTGGTGGTGCGAACTGTTGGTGATCCTTTGGTCCAGGCAGGCGCAATACGTGCCATCGCGCGCGGGCTTGATGCGAATCAGCCCATCACGGGAATCCGGACTATGGAGCAGAACATCTCTCAATCCGTGTCCGAACCCCGATTCCGGACCATTCTGCTGGCGATCTTTGCCGCCATTGCTTTGGCGCTCGCGGCTGTGGGCATTTTCGGTGTAATGGCATATTCCGTCGTCCAGCGCACCCGCGAACTGGGAGTGCGCATCTCCCTGGGCGCGTCACGAGGGCTGATTTTTCAATTAGTCTTGAACCGTGGCCTGCATCTTACGCTGCTGGGCTTGGCCATCGGGCTGGTCGCGACATTTGCGCTGATGCGATACCTGGCGAGCTTTTTGTTCAACGTTCCTTCGTACGATCCTTTAACCCTGGGGTGCGTAACTGTTGGATTGTTAGCGGTTTCGCTTTGCGCCTGTTACCTTCCGGCTCGGCGCGCCACGCTCGTTGATCCCATCGTCGCTCTGCGTCAAGAGTGAGGCTGCCAGGGGCGGGAGCCTTTTTGAATTTTCGTGTATCGCTTACCGTACCTTGTCGGCCTAGTCTGTGCCGATTTGAAACTCCCTTGGCCTCGTGAATTTCGAACATTCAGCAACGCCGAGCAGTTTTGCGCTCAAAACTAAGGGCTTACCCTCAAGCGATAGGTACTAAGTTGGCCCAGCGCCACTTCCCTTGTGGCACTCCCTTTGCCCCAGCAGGTTGTGCGCAGAAGCGGACGCATCCCCAAAGAGATTCCCATCGTCCTCATCGGCTCCGATTTGGCCGGCAAAATTTTCTCTGAGTCTACCAAGACCGTCTTGCTCAGCCTTCACGGCGCCGGCCTCCTTTCCCGCCACAAGCTTTCTCCCGAACAGGAACTAGTTCTTCGCTGGCCTGAGCGCAATAAAGAAACCGAAATCCGTATCGTCGGTCAGATCGGCGAGGATTCCGGCGTCTACACCTACGGTGTCGCCTTCTCCGACCAGGTTGTCAATTTCTGGGAAATGGAATTTCCTCCGCCTTCCCCGAGAGAGCAGGAATTCGGCCACCTCACGCTTGTATGCGCTGTCTGTCAGTCCCTCGATAGAATCGATGACACCAGTGTGGAGGCGGATGTCTGCGCAACCAATGAAGGTGTGCTTCGCTTTTGCAAACGCTGCGGATGCTCCACGGTCTGGAAAGTAGGCCAACCCGGCCAGCGGCCTCCTGTTCAGCCCAAAGATACGGGGCCGCCTCCACTTCCTTCCCCCAATCCCATCGCCACTCTGCCCAATTCTGCTGCACCTCAGCTTCAACCGGGCGTCCCCGTCGGGTCCGCCTACTCGGCCATGCCCCCTGCGGACCTGATTCCCGGTGGGTTGCCTGCTCCCGCGGCGCCGCACTCCTTTAGTTCTTCTTTTCGACCGACACGGCCTGCCGAGCCCGCAGCGCCCTCTTCACCTTCTGCAAGCACTTCGGTCCTTACCCTGCCAACGGCCGCAGAGAAGCCCGCGGAAAAGCTTTCCGTCCCGCGCATCAATCGCCGCAAGTATCCTCGCATCAAAGTCAATTATCTGGCTTTGGTCCGCCACCCCGAGCGCGGCGAGGAATTTGTTCAATGCGAGGATGTCTCTCGCGGGGGCGTGCGCTTCAAGAGTACCAGCAGGTACGTGGAGGGAACTCTCATCGAGATTGCCGCACCGTACAGCTCCGGCCAACTTGCTATCTTCGTGCCGGGCAGGATCGTGTACGTTCAAGAACTCCCGGAACAAAACCTGTTCCGCTACGGCGTTCAATACCTCAACACAGAGAAACCGCGCGGCGCCCTTTAGGCCCGCGCAATAAGTTCGGGTTGGGATCTATTCCAATGAAATCTGTCTGAGGGAATAGTGCATTGCGTTCCGTTTGAGAAAAGGTGATCCCAGGACGTCGAAACAAAAAAGAGGGGGCGAGAATCTCACCCCCTCCCCTCTAAAGGGAACAGCGCAATCAAGCTGTTGCCTTGATGGCAATTTTGTGGGAAGTGGAGTATTCCGCCTTGTAGGTCTTGACGGTCAGGAAACCCTCACTAAACTTATCCACGGTCTTCTCGATCCATGGGTACGATTGGCGACTTCGGGATTTCCGCAAGCTCCTTGGTCTCCCACAGGCTTATCGCGTCTACCTCCCTCTTTTCCGGTGTGACGAGCAAGAACTCATCGAGGAATCCCCTTTGCTTCCTGAGCAAAGGCAGAATTTCCTTCTCGAAGGATCACCGGGAAGTTGTATGCCAGGTTCAGACTATTTGCCTGGCCCTCCGCACCGCAAATGGTCCTCTTTCCTTCTTCCTGGCGCCGGAGGGCGATGCCACTCGCTCACCTCGGTGGGTCCCTAAGACTCCAAGGCGTTTGAGTTCATCTGCCCCCACAACTTCCTTATCGCTCTCGTAGTTGGGAATCCGCAGTAGCCTGGGTCACGCTGCCGCGTGCGCTACGGTCCAGGAGGTGCGGCATTTGGGCAAACCATACGAGCGTTCAACACGGATTCCATCCCTAATGAAGTCAATACATTAAGGGACAGCTGCCGCCTTGCCGCCACCTTTCTTCGCCGCTCAGACGAGATTGTCAATAGTGGGGCGGGTGGCGCCTTTCCAGTTGGCGTCGAATTGTTTGCGAACAAAGCCTGCGTCGTACGTCTTTTCCTGCGATTTCAACGCTTGCTCGAGCCCGAAAAGCGAACGCGGGTTGCGCGGGTGGATTGCCAGATCGGCGCGAAAGACTTCTTCGGCCCCCGCGTAGTCGCCGATCTTCATCAAGACCGCACCGAGATTTTCGCGCACGGGATAAAACCAGTCCTCCGGCTCGTCGTACTTCAGCAAATCCTGGGTAGCGACTGCGGTGCGAAGCTGATTCACGGTCGCGTCCATATCATTTTTCGCCAGCGAGATTTTCGCGCCCAGCACGTTCTCCGCGATTTTCAAAATGTCTTTGGTCTTGTTGTTGATGGGCATTTGAAAAATCTGGTCAGGCGAGGTTTTTTCTTCCGCAGCGCTCACAATTTTGTGTTCCGCTTCGGCCCCGTCCAAATCGCCCGTGCCGGCCAGCGCCAAGCCGCGCGCAAAATGCCAGAAAATATTGGCAGTCGGCATCGCCGCGTCCGGTTCCGGCGTCTTCAGAATCTCGTTCCACTTGTGAAAGCGCACTTCCACCGCGAGCGGAACGGTCATAAAGCCCCCGAGCGGCGGCATCTCTTTCACATGCGGACCGACGTTCGCCGCCAGCAGCTGCGCACCGCGCCGCGCTTCCGCATAATTGCCGTTCATCGCCGCGGCCATCGCAATGAAATGCAAATTATGGCTGTAATACATCATCGTGTAGATGCCCGTGGCGGCGCCGCCCTTGATGTACGCCTGATCCGCCAGCGCCGCTTTCTGGTTGGTTTTCAGCGCTGCTTCGTAATCGCCCGTGCGGATATAAATGTGCGCGGGCATGTGCACGATGTGTCCCGCCGCCGGCGCCAGTTCCGCCAGGCGATTCGCTCCCGCCAGCGCCCGCTCAGGCGAATTGGAAGCCTCGACCGAATGAATGTAGTAGTGAATCGCGCCAAGGTGATTCGGCTCGCGGCGAATCACCGATTCCAGCGTCGCTACAATTTCCTCCGTGCCTTCTTGCGGCGTCCCATCCGGCCGCCACAGTCCCCACGGATGCAGATTCATTCCCGCCTCTGCGAAGAGCGTCGCGGCGTCGAGGTCGTCAGGAAACCGCTTCATCACTTCGCGCATCGCGTCGCGATACTGTTCCGCAGCCGCGCGCAAATCCGACTTGGGATCCGCCGGGAACCGCTTCGCCAGCGCGTCGATGTACGCTTTTTCGCTTTCCGAAGCGTCCCCGGCCAGCGACTGCGCCTTCTCGATGGCCGCATGCGCCTTCACGAATCGGTCTTCGCTCGCGGGATCGTTGTAATTCGGCCCGACCGCTTCCGCCACGCCCCAAAATGCCATCGCCAGCTTGGGGTCGAGTTCGCCCGCGCGCTGGAACGACCGCGCCGCTTCATCATGGTTGAACGCGTAAATCTGCCGCAGCCCCTGATCGAAGAACGCCTGCGCCTGTGCGTTCTTCGTCGAAACCGGGTGATGCCAATTCCCGTAGCCGGTCATCAGCGAGGCGGTCGGCTTCGCTTTCGCGGGCGCGGCGTGCTCCGCATGCTCCTGCGCGAAAGCGTGCCCGCACAAGAAAAGAGTAGCGGCGCAAAGCGCCAGGGTGACGCACAACAGGGTCAGGATGCGGCGATGCATTCGATGCCTCCAGGAACATTTAGATTGAGTGAATCCGGTGGCCGGATTGTAACATCCCCACCCCACCGTTTTGTAGAGGCCGGGCTTTAGCCCGGCACGCTCATTTCACATCTCGCCGGAACTGTTTTTTTTTGGCTAAGAAGCGCTGGCACGCTGAGCCGCGGCTTTGAAGATTGCGAAGGCGGCGCCCTGCGGGTCGGCCAGGATGGAGATCCGCCCAACGTCTTCGAAATCTGTCGGCGGCATGTATACGGTGGCGCCGAGATTCCTGGCATCGGCGGCGGCGGCGTCACAATCGGAAACCAGGAAGTAGGCGAGCCAATGGGCCGGAGCGCCTGCTTGGTGATGCGACCCAGGAGGAATGCCGCCAATGAACTCCTCGCCGTTCTTGATGTGCCAGTAGTTGTGCTCGGGGTCTTCGTCTTCCTTCATCATCTGCCAGTCGAAAAGGTCTGAGTAGAATTGCCCGGCGCGCGCTTGATCGGGAGTGCTCAGGTCCGCCCAGCAGAGCGTTCCGTGGGAGCCGGTGATTCCCGTGCCGAGATGCTTGTTCGGTTGCCAGAGGCATAAGGCCGCGCCGGTGGGGTCCTGGACAACGGCCATGCGGCCGGAATCGAAAACATCGAATGGCGGGGCCAAGACTGTACCCCCAAGTTGCGCGGCGCGAGCGGCGGTAGCATCGGCGCTTTCGACAGCGACGTACAAGTTCCAGTGAGGAGGGACACCGTGAGAGAGTTGGTCGGGGCGAAGTGTGCAGCCAGCGGCGGCGTCACGTCCCTCGACTTGGAAAATCGTATAGACCTCGTTGGGGCCGATGGGAAAGTCTTGCGAGGACCAGCCAAAGACTTTGGCATAGAAGTCCTTAGCGGCAGCTTGGTCGGTGGTGGCGAGTTCGACCCAGCAAAATGCGCCGGGGGCGTGTCTTTCGATGCTAGGCATAGTGGGGAGAGCGTACTCCCGGGCAGGAACACAATCAAGAGCCGCTCGATGCAGAAGTTGGTTGCGGATTTTGGGCCCTTCGCTCCTTCAGGGTAAAGCGGACGCAGGCGAAAAACCGAGGAACGTCAAAACCCGCAGCTCCGCAACAGCATCCGGAGCGCAAAAGGCACGCTGTAAAGCCAAGGGCTACGGCAACTGGAGATCGTGCCCTCTATGCTCCCTGGGCCTTGGCGCGTTTTTCCATGCTGGGTATGCCTTGAAACTCAAGCGGCAAGTGGGCGTCCACCAGCGAGGCGCCGCCATCGGCTTCGATCAACTGCCCGGTAATCCAGCCTGCTTCTTCCGAACAAATGAGCGCGACAGCATTGCCGATATCGGCGGGAGTGCCGAGTCTGCGCATCGGCGTCCAGCCGCGCTCTTGCCACTCGCGCAAGCCGGCTTGGAAAACCTCGGGCAAGCTGTTGAGGACGCTGTCTTCAACCCAGCCGGGGCTGATGGAATTCACGGTGATGCCGCGGCCAGCCAGAGCGACGGCAAAATAGCGGACCAGGGATTCCATGGCGGCCTTGGCGGCGCCCATGGCCACCCAGGGTTGCCAGCTCCCGAACCGTCCGCCGGGCGCGAAGGTAATGGCGACGATGCGGCCGCCTTCGGACAGGAGCGGTGCGGCTTCGCGGACGGCCACAAGAAACGCTTTGGCCTGGGAATCGACGGCCGTGTCCCATTTTTCGAGGGAGATATCCATAGGAGCTTCATAGAACGTGGGAGCTTCGGTTCGCGCGTTCGCTACAAAGATGTCCAGCGATCCAAACTCCGAGCGAACCTGCTGAAAGATGGAGCGAACTTCCTCGGGGCGGCAAACGTCGGCTTGAACGAGGAAACCGTTGGAGCCCAGCTCGCGAATTTTCTCGAGCGTGGTTTCGGCGGCTTCGCGGTTGCGGTAGTAGTGGACCGCCACGCGCGCACCTCTTTCGGCGAGCTTCAGGGCGATACCGCGCCCGATGCCGCGCGAACTGCCGGTAATCAAAACGTTTTTTCCTTGGAATGACATAAGCACCTCCTGGCGGGCGTATTGTTGAGCGGAATCTTAGTCCTGGCGAGGAAAGGAATCAACCAGGGCTGTGAGCCGCGGTAGCGCAGGCACCTGTCTGTGTGCGCCTCCAATTTCGATTCTCCATTTTCGATTTTCGGTTTCATTCAGCGGGTTGCTGGGGGATTTTGTCGCGCACGCACGCGGCACCGGACGCGTTGACATTTGACGGAGACGGCGCCTACCATGCCTTCCGTTCTCACGTTTCCCCTTGCGATTCGAAATGTGACCGCGGCCGGTTGTGGTTCATCTCGCCCATGGCCGTGCGGCCGTCCATTTTCAACAGTGACCGCAAAGCGGTCAACGCCCGGCCCAAGACTTATGCCGCTCTCCGCACCGAAGGTTGTGTCGCAATCCGGTCTCGTCCGGCGTTTTCTTGCCTCGCAGGCGCTAAACGTTGTCGTGGCGATCGCGTTGTTTGCCTTGCTTTGGGTGGTCAATTGGCGGCGCGCGGACTTCCTCGGGATTCTGGTCTACTCGATCGTTGCTGGTAGTGTCACGTTGGCGGCGATGAAGCAGCTTGCGCCCACTTTTAGGGGCCTGCCGGTTTTCTATCACTGGCTGGTTTTCTTGTGCTTGTTATTTCTCGTGGCGCTGGCGGGCTCAACGGTAGCCGTGGTGGTCATCATGCTGGTGTTTCGAATTCCCTTCACGGAGTTTGCGGCCGAGTGGTGGTCTTCCGGCAGGCTGGGAACGCTGGTAATTACGCTGGTCGGGATCCTGTACCACCTGCATGGCGAATCAAGGAGCGCGCTGGAACACAGGAACCGCGAACTGCAACAGAGTGTGGATGTTGCACAGACACACTCCGAGCAGCAGGGGCAGGAACTGGAGAAGGCGCGGGACATTCAAGAGGGCTTGCTCCCCAAGAAAATTCCCCAGGTAAAGGGGCTGGAGGTGGCGGGAGCGTGGCAGCCGGCGCGCGTGGTGGGCGG
>DATDNK010000105.1:0-4722 GCA_036518275.1 Candidatus Acidiferrum sp. | reverse complement strand
CACTCCAATCTGGAATTGGAGGAGTTCGTTAGCATGCTAACGGCACACGGGGTTCAGATTGTGTGTGACGTGCGAAGCCGGCCAGCGAGCTTTCGGTTCCCGCAATTCAACCGCGAAGCTCTCGAAGTGAACCTGCGAGACGCCGGATTCCGTTATGAATTCTTCGGAGAATCCCTGGGGGGAAGGCCAGCCGATCCTCGTGTTTATCAAGCAAACGGCCTGGTCGACTACTTTCTGCGGCGCAAGGCGCGCGATTTCGTGGCCGAAGTGGATCGCGTTGTGGAACTTTCGCGGGGGCAGGAAGTCGCTTTGATGTGCGCCGAGGAAGATCCCCTGCAATGTCATCGATTTCTAATGATCTGCCCGGAGCTGCTGGAACGAGGTGTCACGCCGGTTCACATCCGGCGCGGGGGCGTTCTCGAATCACAGCGCGATGCAGAAGACCGGCTCTTGGCGCTCAACGACCTGGCCGCATTCACCAGCGGTTCGCTTTTCCCCGCGGAGCGCAGTTCTGCGCTCGAGGATGCCCTTCGCCGTCAGGCTCAGGAGTACGCCTTTCGCGGTTCCCCTGAACAGATGGACGATTTCTGAGCAAAATGCAACGCCTTCTTTGCACGATAGGCTTCGCCGGCAAAACGGCGGAGGAGTTTTTTGCGCTGCTTAGCGATGCCGGCGTTCAGCAATTGATCGACGTGCGCCAGAACCGCGGCGGGCAGCTTTCCGGTTTCGCAAAGCACCCGGATCTCTCATTTTTTCTCCGCGCCGTGGAGAAGATTGAGTACGCGCACGAGCCCCTTCTTGCTCCGCCGCCGGATTTGCTGAAAAGCTATCGCAAAGGCAAGGACTGGCCCGCCTACGAAGCTGCCTTTTTGGAAGAAATGAAGAAGCGCGGCGTGCCCGAAAAGGTCGATACGGTTTCGTGGGCATCCAGAGTAGCGCTCCTGTGTTCGGAGCCTGGCCCCGAAAAATGCCATAGGCGGCTCGTGGCGGATCTTTTGGCGGCATACTGGCGTGAGCGTGGCGATCAAGTGGAAGTCCGGCATCTGGTATTAGAATCCGCTGCAAATGCCAAGCCCCGCCGAAAAAAAACAGTGCACGCGCAATGAGCAAGCTGCTGATCACGGAGATCACTCGCATGGGTCCCGCTCTTTGCGTCATTGGCCTCCAGCGCGACAAACAGAAAATTCAATCTATCCGGCCGATTCCACCTTCCGCTCACAGCTGGAATCACTTTCCCCACCAACGAGGCGACATACTGGAGCTTTCTCTGACGCCATTGCCCGGCGCTTCACCGCACGTCGAGGATCGGGTTGCAACGAGGGGCTTCCGAAAGTCTGCCGCAGTAGCTGAGCGGGAAATAGCCGCCTTTCTTCGCAAAGCAGAATGTTCCGATTCCTTGCGCGGTTTATTCGAATGCCATATTCACGAAAACAGAAAGGGAAGCGGGGCTTATGCCCTCCCGACCGAAGCCCGCCGCTCGATCTGCGGTTGCCAGACGCAGAATCTTCGCATGGAAGTCTGCGGCAATGAGCTGCGCGCCACTCTGGCGCTTTCCTCCGGCGAAGTCCTGAGAGACCTTCCCGTCGTTGACCGCGACTGGATGGACTTTATAGATGCTGCAATCGCGCCGAGTCGAGGAGCGAATCGCGTCGCGCGCCTCGAACGGTTCTTGAATTCTCAGTTCCACTACAAGATCATGTCTTGTCCGCATCATTTTGTACGCATCGGTCTTACCCGGCCCTACCGGGACGCTTGCTGGCTTATGCTGGACACCCTCTTCCCGCTGCCAAAGGCCGATTGGCTCGAGGAGTTTTGATGGCGCCGCGCCGGATCCGTTCGCCTCAAGAAAAAGATACGTTTCGCCGTATTGTCGAAACCTGCTTCCGTCACGAGACTGGATCCCCAAAACCTTTGCCCGACGATGCCGCGGATTTGATTGAGACGGGAATTCTGGATTCGATGGCGTGGGTAAGTTTCCTGCGCGCGGTCGAAACGGCAAGCGGCGTTGCTGATCTCGGCTCCGGGCTGAATGAGCAGCCTGCCAGCTTCGCGTCGGTATTGGCGGCGCTGCGAGATTCGAGCAAAAGCCGTCTAGCCTCCGTTGATTCTCAAGAGGGAATGATTGGGGACGTCGCTGCGTCGCCGGCATTTCTAACTGGTTCATCGTTCGCGCAGGGCTCGCGGAGAGTGCCTTCCGAAGAAGTGGACCGGGCGTTTGGCATGCCCATCGGAAAGCTGCGGAAACGTGCGGGCATTGAGTCGCTCGCGTACGCGTCAAAGAACGAAAACGAATTGAGCCTTGGCGCGAAGGCTGCGGAGCAAGCTTTGCGCGCCGGTGCGTGTGGAGCGCAAGAACTGGATTGGATTATCGCCACGAGCGAGACGCATCGTGATTATCCTTCGCTCGCTGCGCAACTGCACTCGCGGCTGCTGGCGCGGGAAAACTGCGGCGCGTTGGACGTTGGTGGAGGTTGCCTTGGGTTGCTCAACGCGCTGGCGGTCGCGCAGTCGTTGATTGGTTCGGGCGCGGCAAGAACGCTTGCGGTGGTCACAGCGGACGTGCATAGCCGCGTGTTGACACCGGAACGCGTGGCAGGGGAGTTTGGCGGGCTCTTCGGAGACGGCGCCAGTGCTTTTTTGTTGCGCCGGGAAGGCGAGTCGCAGGCGGGCCCTTGCTACCGGCTTGGCGATTTTCTATTTGGCTGCGCGGGCCAATACGCGGCGGCGATTCAAGTTGCCGAAAGAACCGGCGGCGGCCTCGACGTGCAGTTTGATGGCGAAGCGCTTTCGCGTGCGGCGATTACGCGTCTCGAGAAGGTCATCACCGCCGTGGAGACGCGCAGTGGGATTCCGCGGGCTTCGGTGGGAGGCTTTGCGACACACCAGCCGAATCCGCGGCTGTTGATGCTGCTGGCGAAGCAGTGCGGCGTCTCGTCTGACGCTTTTCCTCCGATTTGCAGCACTGCGGGAAATCTAGGTTCCTCGATGTGCGGGGCCGCGTTGCACGCGGCGATGCAAAAGGAAGCAAAGCGTAAAGCTGGTCAGCGCAAGCCCATCTTCCTTGCATCGCTCGGACCTGGCTTATTGTTTGGAGGAGGCTGGCTGACGCCTGCATAGCCGAGTACCGAGGATTGAAGAGTTAGAACCGAAACGCGAAATTCGAAAATCGAAGTTCGTAACCGGCGCTAGGCGTGTCCTCGTTGTGAAGCCAATGTAAAGTGTGAGCTCGTGAATTGGAAACGCGAAATTCGAATTTCGAAGTTCAAGATCCATTCACGGTCCGGGTCGCGTTCGTGTGGTGAAGCTATTGTCGACAGGCGGAACAATGCAGGCTTGCAGCGGCGGCCATCCGGCATCGGTCATCGCGTTGCGGCAAAGAGAAGCTGTGGCATTGTTGAATTGCGTGGGGTTTGCCGCGCCGTTGAGGGCTTCCGCGTAAACCGTGTAGCTGCTGCCGACTGGCAATCCGGCGATCTCGTAAGAGCCGTCAAACTGCGCCGGCCCCGGCGCGGCGCAACTCCAACCTCCTAGCGTTGCACCAATCACCGCGCCCGTTGCATTGTCGACGGCGAGGACCTGCGCGCCGAAAACACCAGTTACTCCCGGTGGAAACGCGGGAAGCGCGAGGGGGTTTGCGGGAATGATTCTTCCGGTGATGGACCCCTGGTGAAGCGTGTCGGCAGGGTCGGGATACAAAACGCGCAGTCCGGTACGGTCGTCGTCAGCGAGCGGAGCATCGGGTTGCTGCGTAGTTGGACGCGTGCCGCTGATGGTTCCGGGCGCCGGAGCGTAGGGAAACATCATCGCACTCCAAACAGCCGAGTGACTGAAGCCGAGGAAGTGGCCGAGTTCGTGGGTGAGCACGGATTCGAGGTCGTAAGCCTTCGGAGACGCCGGAAGTGACTGGGGCGTTGCAAACGTGGTATTTGGATCGCCCGGGCTGAAGAAGATGTCGGCATCGAGAATCTGGCCAAGTTCCGTGGAAGCTGCGCTGCTGCCGATTTGGATGCCGGTGACGTCCACGGTGATGACGCGCGTGAATGCCAAGACGCCTGGCGTGAAGGCCATGTCCATTTGGTCGAAGCAGATGGAGTTGAGGCCGTCCGCACCGCAGGCGTTTTGCTGAGCGGTTCGCGCGAGGGGCGCGAGTGTAGTAGGCAGCAACAAGGTGCCGCTTACGCTGGTCCACACCGCGAGGGATTGGCTTATGGTTTGTTCGATTTCGGTGAGGCGTCCGCTGGCAGTTTGGTCTTGCGTCAAGACGGTCACTGGGTTCGTGTTCAAAGCGGTGCTCCATCGGACGGCGATACTTCCTACGGCTGTTAGCTGATGCGCGCGCACAGGGCACGCGGAGCCGCCGGAAATCGCCGCGGGCTGCCGCACGTCCGGTACGATCATGTTGAAAGAATAGGCTTGCGCTGCGGGCGCCCACCAAATGCCACAAAGCAGAGCAAGAATCGACGCAAAGAATTGCCTTCTTGAACGCTTCGTTATACTGTCCGTCATCAGCGTAAATCCCCTTGGAGTGCTTTTCTCAATTTCATTTGAAAAACGGAAACCGGCAGATTCCGGATTCCCCCATGCACGAACCGGCGCGCCTGCGAATCAAAAAGCGGAGCTGCGGCCGAGTCCTGCGTGACGGTTTCCAGCCCGGTCCTTTCGTCGCGGGCGATGCGAAACGTTCCTTGCGACCAACCTAGAATGCGCAGGGGCTCTCCTTCG
>DATDNK010000104.1:0-4245 GCA_036518275.1 Candidatus Acidiferrum sp. | reverse complement strand
TAAGAATGATCCTTGGACTTTCTGGACTCACGATTGGTCGCCCAAGGCGCCGGGAACTTACGCGATTCGTTTGTCAGTGAAGGAACCGACAATTCAGGCTCGCCGATTGGATTCGGGATATTATGTTCGTAGCGTCGAGATTGTAGAAGTCTGACAGCGTTCTGGTTCGGCGCTGTCCAAGCACGGTGGCAGGCAAGGAGAAAGAGTGTATCGATTGACGAAATTCGCGATTGCCGCGGTCTTGTTACTAATAGGGACTGTCGGCTCGACGCATGCCGCGCCGCAAGCTGGCCATGAGGGACACCAAGGCGGCGGTCCTGTACCGCGCGAAATTCTCGAGCGCCCGGTCGCGCTACGGACTGGGATCGGGACCTTGCACGAAAAAGTGACCACCTCTTCGCAAGAAGCCCAGGCTTTTTACGATCAAGGACTGGCCTACGTTCATTCTTATGTATGGATTGAAGCGATTCGCTCTTTTCACCAGGCATTGCGCCTGGACCCCAATCTGGCCATGGCTTTTCTAGGGCTGACGGACGCGTATATCGGCTTGCATGACGCTGCCACCGCCCGTGCCGCGTTTGAGCGGGCAAAAGAGTTGGCACCCAAAGTCAGCAAGCGGGAACAAATGTGGATTGCGATTCGCGACCGCGAGCTGGACTACCTGGAAAGCGACGGAGATTCGGACAAGTATGTTGCCTACCGGAAATCCATCAACGAGGCGCTGAAAGCCAATCCGAATGACCCATGGTTCTGGATTCAACGCGGCCTGGCTGATGAGGGTTCTCCCGTAACGCACGGACAAGTGGGAGGAGTGGATACCATCGCGTTTTACCGAGCTGCACTCGCTCTGGCTCCGGAGAATTTTGCGGCTCATCATTATTACGCGCATACTCTGGAAAACCTCGGCCGAGCGAAGGAAGCCCTTGACGAAGCGACAATTTATGTGCGCATGGCTCCGGCGATTCCACATGCTCACCACATGCACGGCCACGAATTGATGCGTCTGGGCCGTACCGAAGAGGCCATCGCGGAATTTCTCAAAACAAAGTCGCTCGAAGAAGAGTACTACCGCACCGAGAATATCCCGTCTCGCTACGACTGGCACCATGCCCACAATCTGCAATTGTTGGCTATGAGTTACCAATCGCTGGGACAAATGAAAGCGGCGGAGGCTGCTTTTCGTGAGGCCTTTGCCGTGCCTGCTTATACGGATTTTCTGGAGTTCAATCGCAAGGCCTGGCCGGAATTTCTCCTGGCGAGGGGCCGTAACGAGGAAGCTCTCCATGCCGCTCAGGAATTGACGAAAAGCGAGTGGCCCTTGCCGCGGCTTGCCGGCCACACGCTTGCGGGCCAGGCTCTTCTAGCCATGGACCATCCCAGCGAAGCTCAAGAGGAACTAAGTTTGGCCGAGCGGGAGACAGAACATCTTCCGGTGAACCTCGTGGCGACCTCACCATTCCCCAGCACACTGCGCGCGGAATTTTTGCTCCGCGACAAGAAAATTGAGGAAGGGGAGGCTTTGTTGCAAGACATTGTGAAAATGACTCTGGCCCGCCCGGGCCCGGATGCTTGGAGCGCCGCGCGCTTCGAGTTGGAAGCCATTGCCAAAAGCGCCCGGCAGAGCGGCGACTGGAAATTTTCTGAATCTGTTGCGCGAGACATGATTCAGCACGACGCGACCTACGCGGGCGGGTATTTTGCGCTTGGCCTCGCCGCACAACATGCCGGACACTCTGCGCAGGCGCGCGAGCAATTCGCAAATGCCGAGAAGTTTTGGAGTAAAGCCGACAAAGATTTGCCGGAGCTTCGGCGCATTCAAGAAGGACTTTCTGCGCGCCGCTGATCCCACTGATCATTTCCTGCTTTGCTCCTCCTAAGCTAGGATGCTTTCGATGCCTATCCTCCGCCGCTTCTTTCCTTTTTATATGTGGCTCACAACCTGGATGGCGTGCTTTGTCTTTTTCTCCTTTGCGTCAGCCGCTAGCGAGAATGCGGTCCGCTACCTTCGTCTCGATGAAGTGCAGGAGACCCTCCGGCTAAATGCCGATTCCGGGCTTCCCGGCAGCGACATTCAGGAAAGCACGGCGTGGGACACCTGGATTCGCGCGCAGGACGCCGAAGTGCGTGGCCGCATCGACCGCGGCGTCGAAGATTCCATCAGCAATCTGATTCTTTACGGTACTTCATTCACTTCTCTTCCTCGCGTTGAAAGTGTAGAGCGCGCAGTGTCTGACTCCGGAGAATTCACTCCGGCCACGAGCGCTCGCATTCATGCCTTGGCGATAGCCCTTTCCACCAGCGCCAAGAACGAGCGGGTCCGATTTGTCCGTGATTTTCTGGCGCGCAAGAGAATAGGGAAAAATTCTATAGAATCATATTTTGAGGAGAACCTGCGCCGTTTTGTCGCCGAACAGGCCGCATATCAAAAAAAACTGCAGGATGCTTCAAAGGACGCGGACCCTTCCGCGGTTTACCTCGCCCGTGGAACGCTCTTCGAAACGCGCGGGCTCTCGGTCGATACTTCGCTCTTGCCCAACTTTGCGCTGGAAGAAACCCTGCGTGCGATGATGCGCAAAGGCGTTCTTACCGCCGGAAGCATGCACCGCATAGCGGTCATCGGGCCGGGACTCGATTTCACCGACAAACGCGACGGCTACGACTTTTATCCCTTGCAAACGCTGCAGCCTTTTGCGGTGCTGGAAGCGGTTGCGCAGCTCGGGCTGGGGAAGGCGGAAGACCTCCAAGTGGTGTGCCTAGATCTGAATTCCGCGGTCATCGCCCACGTTCGGAAGCTGGCGGAGCGAGGACGCGCGGGCCAATCCTACACCGTGCAGCTTCCGCGTGACCCGCAAGCAGAATGGAGCCCTGAAGCCATCGGTTACTGGAAAAGCTTTGGCGAAATTCTAGGCAATCCGGTAAAGCCTCTGCCAGTGCCAGCCACTCTGGGTGGTGTGGTGGTCCGCGCCGTGGCCATCCGCCCGCAGTTTGCGGCGCGGGTGCAGGGTTATGATGAGAACATCGTCGCGCAGACTCTGAACTTGTCGCCGAGGCAAGGCTTCGACTTGATGGTCGCTACGAATGTGCTGGTCTACTACGACCGGTTTCAGCAGGCGTTGGCCATGGCGAATATTGCCCGTATGCTGAATCATGGCGGAATTTTTCTGGCTAACAACATTCTGCCCGCGCAGCACACCAGCGATCTTGAATATCTTGGCCGGCGAACCACCGTCTTTACCCCAAGCGGCGCCTACGGCGACGATGTTGTAGTCTACCGGCGCAAGTGAATCCCGCAACAGAGCAGATGAGTCGCTGGATTTGCCGCACCGAGTCGTGATCCAGCGCTATCTAATGGGCCACGCATCGGTGGTAGGATGACTGCTCATATCTGTGTCGCTGCGGGCAGATCCTGTCGCCGCCCAAGAGTAGGGACCAGTCGGAGAAAATCGTGCGCGTGAAAACGAGCCAGAAGCCGCGCCTTGTCGTCGGCCTTTCCGGGTCGAGTGGACTGCCCTACGGAATCCGCCTGCTCGAGGTTCTGCGCAAGCAGGGGACGCACGAAGTTCACTTGATTTTGACCGATGCCGCCAAGCTGAACGTTTCCGTCGAAACCGATTGGCGCGTGAAGGACGTCGAAGCGCTGGCCGACGTGGTTCACAACGTGATGAACATTTCGGCGAGCATCGCGAGCGGCTCCTTTCGCACTGAGGGAATGATCGTGGCGCCGTGCTCGATTCGAACTCTCTCGGCCATCACTCATTCTTTCGCTGATAATTTGTTGGTGCGAGCAGCTGACGTGACTCTCAAGGAGCGGCGGCGGCTCCTGGTCATGCCGCGCGAAGCGCCGCTGCATCTCGGACATTGCAAACTGCTATATGAAGCCTCACAGTTGGGCGTGATTGTGTTTCCACCGATGCCCACGTTTTATGGACGCCCCCGCACGATCGATGACATGGTGAACGCCACCATCGGGCGCGTGCTCGATCTCTTCGGAATTGACGCTGGCCTCGTGAAACGCTGGACGGGGGTCGAAGGCAAATCCAAGAAATAAGGTTCCCGGAAGCAATGAGTCCCGCCAGGAGCCTGTTTTCTGGGCAAGACCAAGAACGTTCTTGGACGTCCCGTAACGCCTTGAATGGAAAAGGCTTGCCCTGCAAAAATAGCTTTCTCTCGTTTTGAGATAGATCCTGAAAGGCATGTGACGTCCCTCACTTTGCGCCTAATCTTTTTGCAGTATTGCCACTAATA
>DATDNK010000103.1:0-9182 GCA_036518275.1 Candidatus Acidiferrum sp. | reverse complement strand
GAACTCGAATTCAGTTCCCGAGGAATGTACGTGGGCCACAACTCGCTTCGCCTCTACGATTATTTCTTATTCGCGCAGGAAACGTTTCTGGACTGGGTGCGCGCGATGCGCGAAAAAATCCGCGGAACCGGCTCGCAGCAGCTCATCACCGTCGGCCAGGATGAAGGCGGCGTGAGAGACCGTTTATCGCCTGCGTTTTACGGGCAAGCGGTGGATTTCACCACCAACCATTCCTGGTGGGGTAACGATTCCCTGCTCTGGGATTCGCTCACCGCCAAACAGCCGGGCGAGACCATGCTGATTCAAGAGACTGGACTGCAGCGTGAAATCAATTTGGACGAAACCGCGCGTTTCACGCCGGAAGAGGAAGCTTCCCTGTTCGAACGCAAAGTCGCGCTTTCCTTTGTGCAAGGAGCCGGAGCCATCGAGTGGCTATGGAACACCAACTCCTACATGACGGATGCCAACGAAGCGCCCATCGGCGCTTTGCGCGCAGATGGCACGGAAAAGCCGGAAGCCACCGTGATGCGCGAGTTCGCAAGCTTCGCGAAATCTCTGCATAGCCACTTGCAAAACCCGCGGCAATCTTCCGTCGCCGTCGTCACTTCACAGGCCGCACAATTCTCGGTTCTGGCCGACTTGCAGCTTGAGGCACAACAAAATGCCGTTCGAGTTCTCGCCTACAGACTTCAGCTTACCCCTTATGTGCTTGCCGAAAACCAAATCACCAAGCTCGGCACGCCGCAACTCGTGATTCTGCCTTCGCCGCAATCTTTGAACGAGAGTACCTGGCAAGTCTTGCTTGCCTATGTAAAGGGCGGCGGCAATCTCCTGATCACGGGACCGGTCTCGCGCGATGAACATTGGCAATTCCGCGACCGGCCGCATGGCCTCGGATTAAGCGCGCAAGTCGAACCGCAAAGCTATCGCGGCGCGGAAATCCGCCTCCCCGGCAAGGCTGTTCCTCTTTCCTTCGACCAGCAAAAACAATCTGCGCTCGAAGCGCTTCGCTTCGGCGATGGCACAACCTGGAAAGAGATGCCCTTGGGCAAAGGGAAAATCTTTTGGTCGTCTTATTCCGTGGAATTGGCGCAGGGGCTTGACGCTGCGGCTTCCCTGTATAGCTACCTTTTGAGCACACTCAAAATCAAGCCGACGTTCGAATTGCAATCCACGCTACCGACGGGTGTGTTGATTTCCGCCACCGAACTTCAGGACTCCGTGCTGTATATCCTGGAATCGGAGAATGCCGCAGACGCGGCGATCGATTTACGCGACGCAATTACTGGCGCTCACCTTACTTTGAAGCTCCCAGCGCAGCACGCGGCAATCGCTCTGATCGGAAAGCAGGAAAAAGCCGTTATCGCCAGATACGGTTTTTGAGTTTCAACGAAGGTCCCCGCGTTCTTACCGCTATCTGGGCACTTTTAGGGTCTGCGCCTTCGTAGGGGCACAGCATGCTGTGCCCGTTCTTTGTCTTTTCATTTCTCTTGTAGGGGCACGACATGCCCGCTCTTTTTTACCTTTCTAAAGGGGGCGTGCGCCGCGTCACTGTGCGCGAGTGACTGACAGCAGTCAGCGCCCGTCTTCACGTTCAGTGCGTTGACGGAACGACCGTGAACGAGCGACTAGTACCAAGATGTTCGGTTTGCCGGTTAATCAGAAGTAGGCAAGGACGTTTAGTCCGCAGTTGTTGGGTCGATGACTCGGCGAACTGCAGAGACACGATTTGCAGGAAAACCCCCTTGTGTCGCGTGTGCTCGGATCATTGCTTCATCGGGTGCGAGGTACACGCAGTAGATCTTGTCTCCCGTAACGTAGCTTTGCAGCCATTGAATCTCAGGACCCATTCCTTTAAGAACGGTCAATGATTTTTGAGAAATCTCCTTTAGTTCGGTATCGGATAGATTGCCTGCTCCTGGTATTTCTCTCTCGATTACGTACTTCGGCATTTCCTAACCTCCTTTTGGCCCTTAGGCAAACGAGCAGATAAACTTGCTTCCAACAACCCTCACGCTTGTCGGCAGGATGACAGCCGGTCGTGGATCGCCGCGCTGGCTGCTACCCTGCATAGATTCCCCGACGCGCTGAGACCTTTCTTGCTTTCGCGCGCTTAAGGGTTATTTCACCTCAATCCGAGTGCGCATCCATGGGTGGATGCAGCACTGAAAAAGGTGTTCTCCTTTGGAAAGACCCGTGATCTGCGATGTGCTGCCTTGGAGGATACGGGTTCTTGCCACAGCGACGTTCGAGAAGCCGCCGGCGCATTCAGGGACTATGTCTTCCCCTCCGTTAAGCGGGCCGATGAAGCCGCCGCCAAATTTCACCACTTCTGTGAACGTATGAGGCTCGCCGCCCTGGTTCACCAGGCTGAGAGTGGTTCCTTTGGAGATACTCATTGCGTCCGGTTCAAAGTCCCAGTTCGGGTCTGGAGTCCCGCTTGCTGCCTCGGAAAATAAATCGACGAACTTGGTGGATGCTCCGAGAGCAACGTTCTTACAGAAACCAGGCCCGACGGCAGTGGGATCATTGAAGGTGGCTGGATCACATTCGTCCAGTGCTACGACCTGCGCGACGGCCGGAGGTTTCTCCAACTCCGTTGCGCCGGCGAACAGCAAAGCGCACGAGACTAGACCGACCTTAATCAATGCAGCATTCGTCATAAATTCTCCTCTTCGGGCTGGGGAGCCCGGCAAATTTCACCCTTTGTAACTCCGAGGGAGAGGGCACGGTCAATGCGGGAGGGGTGAGGAAAGGCTGAGATTAAGGTGAAGGCCCAAATAGCTGATTTGAAATAGGTTTCTCTTGCCAGAAGCAAACCACTGAGGGAAAATCTATCCTACCCCGCGATCATTTCTATGCTCTTGCAACACGCCATCTACCGCTTTGGCCCGTATGAGCTGCGCGCACGAACACGCGAAGTGTACAAGAACGGCATCCGGCTGAAGGTGCGTCCACAGCCTTTCCAGGTCCTGCTGGCTCTGGTGGCGCGTTCAGGGGATATTGTGACCAGGGATGAGCTGCAACGGCTCCTCTGGCCAGCTGAAACGTTCGTGGATTTCGAGCACGGCCTGAACACAGCGATCAAGGAGTTGCGCGGTCTCCTCAACGACTCTGCGAACGAGGCGCGCTACATTGAGACGCTTCCGAAACTCGGTTACCGCGTCATCGTGCCGGTATCCAAGGCCCAGCCGATTCACCCCGCAAAAGAAAGAGAAAAAGACGCCGGAACGCCAGTCGCTTCAGTTGCAGTACTGCCGTTCGTCAATCTTAGTGCCGACCCGGAAAACGAGTTCTTCGCCGATGGAATCACCGAAGACGTGATCACTCATCTGGCGAAAATAAAATCGCTAAAGGTAATCTCGCGCACCTCGGTCATGAAGTTTAAGAAGCGCGATTGCGGATTACGCGAAATCGGCGAGCGGCTTGGCGCCTCGACCCTGCTCGAAGGCAGCGTCCGGCGTACCGGCGGCCGCGTGCGAATCGTCGCTCAGCTTGTTGACGGTGCAACCGACGAGCACATTTGGGCGGAGACGTACGACCGTGACCTGACGGATATCTTTGCCATACAGACCGACGTCGCCCTCAAGATCGCCACAGCTTTGCGTGCAGAGCTATCGCACGACGAACGGTCGCGCGTGGGACGGCGGCCAACGGACGATCTTGCGGCTTACGAACTCTACTTGCGAGGCCGCAACTGGTTTCATCAATTCACGGAAGAAGGCTATCGCCGAAGCCTGCTCGACTATCACTCCGCCGTTGACCGCGACCCGGGTTTCGCCCTCGCTTGGGTGAGCATTGCCGGGGCTTATGCCGAACTGTGTATCGGCGGCAGCGTAGGCAAATCGCCCGAAGAGACTATCGTTCTCGCAAAAAAAGCGGCTACGCGCGCGCTGGACATCGATCGGGAGCTTGGAGAAGCTCACAGCATCTCGGCCTTGATTCAATTCGCCTTCGACTTCGATTGGGCAGGCGCTGAACGCTCCTTCCTGCGGGCCATCGAGCTGAGTCCTGGCAGCGCCCAGGCGCATCAGCACTACGGTTGGCTCTGCTCTTCGCTCGGAAGACACGACGATGCGCTGCGCCAATTGTGGCGCGCGCGTGAGCTCGACCCGATCCTTATCCCCACCGACGTCGTAACTCATCTGCTGCGAGCCGGACACATCGGAGAAGCGTTGGAAGAGGCTCGAAAGTCGGCGCGGGAACAGCCCGGCACGCCACGTTGCCACTCGGTACTTGGTTGGGCGTTGATTCTTTCCGGCGACGAGACCGCAGGCATTGCATCGCTTGAACGGGCGGTAGCACTCTCACCCGGCGCCACGCTGTTCCTCTCCCAGCTGGGCCAGGCCTGCGCATTGCGGGGCGACGTCAAGCGGGCAAGGAAAATCCTCGACGAAATGCGCGATCGCTCGACCCGTGAATTCGTCTCGCCCTACCACTTCGCGTATGTGTACGCTGGCCTCGGCGAAGCCGATGCTGCGATCGACTGCCTGGAACGAGCCTTCGAGCGGCGCTCAGGTGCAATCTACGGCATCAAGGGCTCGTTCCTCTTCCGCAACCTCCGCGACCATCCCCGTTTCGAGTCTCTTCTTCGTCGCATGAACTTAAGCCGATCGCTAGTTTGACCGGAACGGACATCCGGAGCGAAAGCGCGCTAAATCGAGTTGTGGGTATTCTTGCCTGTGCATCTGTTCCGAAACTTGAAGACAGGCGGCGAATTCAAGCATTGACAAATAACTCCTGATGGGTCCGGTAATCGGAGAAGTTCCGGCTAGTACCCACCGCGTCTTCAGGCGCTCCGTAGCAGCGGGTGCCGCATGAGCCGGTTCTGCGCGTGCGGGTTTTGACTTGCGTCTGCTTGTAACTTTTTCCCGTGGTCTGAGTCCAATTCATGAGATGGGTTTGACTAGGTTTCCCCTACTACGTCCGGATGAAAACCTCGGAAGCAGTTTTTCTCATCTAATAAGAAGGGTGCGTAGGATAATGAGGAGACAGCGTCACCATTCCCCGGGAGGGGTTACATGTTGATCCGTAAGGCCGCGGACTTGACGTACTCGGATGTCACGCCTAAGTCAGTCTATTTGAACCGGCGGAAATTCCTGCAAGCTATGGGCATCGGCGGCGCCACCGCCGTTGCGGGCCAGCGCCTCTATGAATTGGCGGCGCCTTCTCAGGCCGTCTTTGCTGGAACAAAATTCAGCGGCCTCATCAAAAGCCCGTTCAGCACCACCGAAAAGCAGAACTCCTATGAAGACGTTACGCACTACAACAATTTCTACGAATTCGGCACCGACAAGTCCGATCCTGCGAAGAATTCACAGAAGTTCAACACCTCCAACTGGGTGGTTTCCGTCGAAGGAGATGTTGCCAAGCCGCGCAAATTCACCATGGACGAAATCCTGAAGATGGCGCCGCTCGAGGAACGCATCTACCGCCATCGTTGCGTGGAGGCGTGGTCCATTGTGGTTCCCTGGATCGGCTTCTCGTTCAGTAACCTGGTGAAACTCGTCGAACCCACACCCAAGGCGCAGTTCGTCGCGTTCCAAAGCTATTACGATTCGCGACAAATGCCCCAGGGACGCTGGGCCGGAATTGAATTTCCCTACGTGGAGGGTCTGCGCCTGGACGAAGCGATGAACCCGCTTACCCTGCTTTGCGTGGGAATGTATGGAGAATCTCTGCCGAATCAAGACGGCGCGCCCGTGCGCATGGTGATTCCGTGGAAGTACGGGTTCAAAAGCATCAAGTCGCTGGTGAAAATCAAGTTTCAATCCAAAATGCCACCGACCACGTGGAATCTGGCCGCCTCGAATGAGTACGGCTTCTACTCCAACGTGAATCCCAACGTGGATCATCCGCGCTGGAGCCAGGCCAAGGAGCGCCGCCTTGGCGAAATCTTCAAGCGCCCCACGCTGATGTTCAACGGCTACGGCGATCAGGTCGCCAGCATGTACGCCGGCATGGACCTGAAGAAATACTATTAAGCTGCATCTGCGAAATGCGAGCTCTTCTGATCAGCAAGTGGACCAAAGCTGCCGTTTTCTGCCTTTGCCTGATTCCTCTCGGCGCGCTCGTTTGGCGCGGGTTTCACAACGGCCTTGGCGCAAATCCCGTCGAGTACATTCAGCTCACTACCGGCCGATGGACTCTGCGTTTTCTCGTCTTCACACTCTGCATTACGCCGTTCCGAAAACTTCTCAATCTTCCCGACCTAATTCGGTTCCGGCGCATGCTCGGCCTTTTTGCCTTTTCGTACCTCTGCATCCACTTCCTTACTTATCTGGTCCTCGACCAATCCCTCGATCCTTCCGCAATCTGGAAAGACATCGCCAAGCGCCCGTTCATTACCGTGGGCTTTCTGGGTTTCCTGCTGTTGCTTCCTCTTGCGGTTACTTCGACGGCAGGCTGGATCCGCCGCCTCGGCGGCAAGCGCTGGCAAATGCTGCACCGCGCCCTCTATTTCGCCGCGGTTTGCGGGGTGATTCATTACTACTGGAAAGTGAAGTCTGATGTGCGCATGCCGCTATTCTACGGAGTGCTTGTTGCAATTTTGCTTTTGTGGAGATTAGGAGACTGGTTTTTCAAGCGCCGCTCAACAGCCGGTCCGAAGCTTTCTCCCCAGCACGCTTCCCCTCATCCATCAAATTAATTTCCGCTCCACCCCCATCCCTGACTGTGACAACTAGTTAGCAGTCCAAGTAATACTTTCACTGCCACGCCCCTTGCACCCTCACCCACCCCCGGGCATTGTTGCAACGTTATCAAAGCAAAAGACTTGCAAATGGGGCAGTTTGTATTTGTATGAAAACGAACAAGATAGCGAAGGGCAAAAAGACGCGCGCAAGCTGGGGAAGCGAACCGGGAGTTAAAGTAAAACTTGAAGAAGCCCTCGTAAGACCTACCCCACCCCGCCGTGGTGAAGAAAGTTGTGCGCAAGCGCTTGAAGCGAAAAGAGTTAAGTGCGTTTCTGTCGTGCACGTGATGTGCAGAAGCGGATGAAAAGACAGACGTTAGATGTTGGAGGTTAGAGTTTGGAAGGTGACGAGAATGGGGGCCGCGCAGGTCGCGGATGCGACGGCGGGGATGCCCTTCGAGGCTCAGGGTAAGGCGGCGGAAAGTCATATAAGAGACTATCATAGAATTACGATTCTGTCAATACCCAGATAAGTGACTGAGAGGAAAGGGGTTAGTGATGCGAAAAAAGAGTCACAAGTTCGCGAATGCGATCGGAAAATAAGTCGAGTGGAATCTGCGGGATAGGGGGTATGAAAATCGCATCCTGTAATTAACATTGCTCGGCTCCTTTCCTCCGAGCCTCGGTCGTTTGGGCAACCAAGTTTACTCGGAGCTAGGAGCCGACGCCGTCATCCAATAAGCCCGAAGAGTAGCCCACCTTTTCGAAATCAAAGGCGAAAAGGTTGATTGGATAAGAGCGAAGGCTCCGTTCGCGTAACCGTTATGCTTCTGTTTGGAGGACCGAAGCTATCGGTAGGAAGGAGCCTTCGATGAGGATTATTGGATGTGATTACCACCCGAGTTGGCAACAGATTTGTTGGCTGGAGACCACCACGGGGGAGACTGGGGAACAGAAGTTAGAACATGCATCGGGAGAAGCCACGCGATTCTACCGGCAGCTTGCGGGGCCGGGGTTGATTGGGATGGAATCGACCGGGAACTGCCAGTGGTTTGTAGAGATGGTGACGACGGCCGGCCACGATGTGTGGATCGGCGATGCCGCCAAGATTCGTGCCAGTGAAGTACGGCAACAGAAGCATGATCGCAGAGATGCGGCACTGATTCTGAAGCTACTTTTGGAAGGGAGATTTCCGCGCATCTGGACACCGTCGGGGGAAGAAAAGGATTTGCGACAGTTGCTGATTCATCGTTACAAGCTGGTGCGGCTGCGGGCCACAACCAAGAACGAGCTGCAGCACCTGGCGATGAACCAGGGAGTGACGAAGAAGCGGAGGTTGTGGAGCCAGGCGGGAGAAAAAGTGCTGCGCGAGCTTCCGCTGAAGCCCTGGGCCAGCCGACGGCGAGCAGACCTGTGGAAGATAAGAGCCATGCTCGACGAACAAATCGGTTCGCTGGATGCAGCGGTGGTGGAAGCGGCGGAGAAGAACGAGAAGGCCAAGCTGCTGATGACCCAGCCGGGAGTGGGGCCGATCACTTCGATGGCGTTTGTGCTGACCATGGGCGATGTGAACCGTTTTCCGAGAGGGAAACAGGTGGCGAGTTACCTAGGACTGATTCCGCGGGAATACAGTTCGGGCGGGAAGCAGCGGCTAGGATCGATCAGCAAGCAAGGAAACCGGTTCATGCGGATGTTGCTGGTGGAAGCAGCGCAGGGCGCGGTGTGCTGTGATCCGGGGTTTCGCAAAGAGTATTTGCATCGCTGCCACAGCAAGGCCAAAGGCGTAGCGAAAGTGGCGGCGGCAAGAAAGTTGGCAGTGCGACTCTACTGGATGCTGCGCACCATGACTAAGTATCCAGAGATCGTTGATGTCGAGAGCAGCTCGCGGGTGGCGCTGGTCGGCGCAAGCTAGACCGAAGGGTTGATTGGGCGCTCTCGTCCCGGTGAACACCGGGATTCGGATTGAAGAATCATGGCCGAGGTTCAGGCCGTATCGATGGTTGGCGGAACGATCTGCCGTAGTCGAGCCGCCGAAAGCTGATTCACCGTGAGAGTTTCAGAGCTTCGGTCCTCCACCACTCTGAGCCAAGCGGTGGAAAACCACTGCAAGGGAATTTTGTGCCTTGACAACGCCTTCGCTCTTATCGAGCGCCACCCAAGATCGTCACGGCGCGCTATGTCAGCTTGGTTGGGGGTATGAGCGTCCCGAAGAACTTGAGCGGGAACTTGCTGAATTTCAGAAAGATGCCCACGTCATCCGGGTGGAGCATCTTTACCTGTCCTTGCCACCAGTATGGCTAAGCCCGACTCGCATTATGATGAATCATAACAGGATAGCGTCGAACACTTTCGGTGGTCAGTCTCGGCCCTTGCCGGCTTTCTTTTTGTCGGCTCGGCTTCCGACTTCGTCGAAGCGGCGGTCTAAGGCGGCTTTGGTGAAGAAATCGGGAGCGAGATGCGGATTGTAAGTGCAGGAATCATAGAAGGCCTGGAACATTCTGCGGCCGTTGCGGGTGCGGACTGCTTGCAGCGGCGTTTCGACTCCATC
>DATDNK010000102.1:0-31960 GCA_036518275.1 Candidatus Acidiferrum sp. | reverse complement strand
GCCTGCCTGCGCCTGCCTGCCGCAGGCAGGGCAAGCAGGCCACTCCGTCCTAATTCCACCGTCATGGTCATCACGGAAATCTTCAAATCGATTCAGGGCGAGGGTACCCGGGCCGGTTTGCCGTGCGTCTTCGTGCGGCTGACGGGCTGTAACCTGCGCTGCACGTGGTGCGATACGGCGTACGCGTTTCACGGCGGTAGGAAGATGGGTGTCGAAGAAGTGCTGGCGTGGGTTGACGAACTTGCCGGACGCCAAGCAGGTGCGAAAGCCACGGTGCCGCTGGTGGAGTTGACGGGAGGGGAGCCGCTGCTGCAAGAGGAGATTTATCCGCTGGCGGAAGGGCTGCTGGCGGCTGGCCACACGGTGATGATCGAAACGAGCGGCGAGCGGTTCATCGGTCGGCTGCCAAAGGAAGTCATTAAGATTGTCGATGTGAAGTGCCCGGATTCCGGCGAGCCGGATACTTTCGACATGAAGAATCTGGCAGAGCTGGCGGAAAATGACGAAGTAAAATTCGTGCTGTCGACTCGGCGGGACTACGAATTCGCGCGGGAATTCACGCGGCAGCATGAGCTGCCGGGACGGGTACGAGAAGTTTTGTTTTCGCCAGTGTTTGAAGATCCAGAGGGAAAATGGCCGGGGCTCGAGCCGAGGCTTCTAGCAGAGTGGATTCTGGCCGACGGTTTGCCGGTGAGGCTGGGGCTGCAAGTGCACAAGTTTGTTTGGGATCCTGCGACGAAGGGCGTATGAAGAACGAAGTAAGGAAGTAAGGAAAAAGAAACAGAAAGATGAGCGATGCACGAAAAGCGGTCGTGCTGTTGAGCGGAGGGATGGACTCGTGCGTTAGCATGGCGATCGCGCGCGAACGGCATGGCGCGGGAAATATTGTACTGCTGCATGCGGGCTACGGACAAAGAACGCAGCGGCGAGAGCGCCGGGCCTTTGAAGAAATCGCGGACTTTTATGGCGTGCGAGACCGGCTGGTGGTGCAGCTCGATCATTTTCGGGCCATTGGCGGGTCGGCGCTGACCGACGAAAAAATTGTTGTGCCGGAAAATGAGTTGGGCGCACCCGATCCGCACGGCGGCGCGATCCCCGTGACGTACGTGCCTTTTCGCAACGCGCATTTTCTTTCCGTGGCGGTCAGCTGGGCGGAAACCATCGGAGCGGGGGCGATTTATATTGGCGCCGTGGCGGAAGACAGCTCGGGTTATCCGGACTGCCGGCCGGAGTATTACCGAGTATTTCAGGAATTGATTCGAGCGGGAACTCGGCCGGAGACACAAATTGAAATCATGACGCCGGTCATTCAGATGAAGAAGAGCGAAATCATCCGGCGTGGCCTTGCGCTGGGCGCGCCACTGCACTTGACCTGGTCGTGCTATCAGGAAGAAGAGGCCGCTTGCGGGGCGTGTGACAGTTGCCTGCTGAGGCTGCGCGCGTTTGCCGAGGCAGGAGCCACAGACCCTATTCCATACCGGCGAGTGGTTTCGGCAGGGCGCTGAGCTTGCCCGGATACAGCGACCTTGCTATAAGCAGGCCTGGAGACGGAAGGCGCTCTTGGAATCCGGCGCGAACAAGAGGGATAATGGGGCGAAAAGGGTTCGGGGAAACCGAAACCAGCTCCCTCGACGAAAAGGAGAACGGAGCATGAAGATTTTCAATAAGTCAGTGGTAGTAGCGACAGTGTTTCTGGCTGCGCTCCTGTTTTTAGTGACCCCGCGCGCTGCGGCTCAGGTGGGAACGATCAGCGGACAGATTATGGACATCAACGGAAAGCCCTGGGCCGGGTTAACCGTACAGGCGGTGAGCGATCAAGGCGCGAAACAACAAGGCAAAACCGACAACGACGGTAAGTACAGCATTGGCGGCCTGCGCTCCGGCATTTATATGGTCACCATCGTCGCCTTTCCTCCGCCGAACGACAAACAGCCAGCGTACGATCTAGCGAAAGTCAAAGTATCGAGCGGAGAAGAAGCCAAAGCGGATGCAAACTTTAAAGACATCATGGCCAAACAGGGCGCTGCCGCCCAGGAGCAGGTAAAGAAACAGGAAGAGGCCAAGGTCAAGTTTGAAAGCATGAAGGCGCACTTTACGGCGGGGACTGCGCTTCTCGAACAAGAGAAGGCGGCCAAAGCAGAATTACAAAACGCCAAGCCGGATCAGCGCGAGGCCGCCAAGCAGAAGCTGGCGGACCTCGGCGATCAGGCGGCCAAGGAATATAAGGCGGCCCAGGAAGCCGCGGGCGAGAAAGATACGAACATGCACCTGCTGTGGGCCAAGCTTGGAGAAGCTTACGACACGGCGGGACGCAACGAAGAAGCCGCGCAAGCCTACCAGCAGGCGATCAATCAGGCGACCACTAGTAAGCCGGAATCGCTGCCGGGCTACTACAACAATCTCGGGAACGTGCTGGCGCGCGCGGGAAAAATCGACGAGGCCAAGGCTGCCTATGCCAAAAGCGCCGAATTGGATCCCCCCAACGCAGCGACTGCCTGGCGGAATTTCGGAATCAGTCTGTACAATGCAAACCGCCTTGCCGATGCCATCGAGCCGTTGCAGAAGTCAACAGGGCTGGACCCGAAGAACGCCCAGGCCTGGTATTTGCTGGGCGCGTCGTTGTTGATGAAGATGACGACTAAGAAAGTGGGAGATAGAGAAGAAGTGCAACTCGCGCCAGGTACGGTGGAAGCCTATCAAAAGGCCGAGGAACTCGACCCGAACGGACCATGGGGCGCACAAGCAAAACAAGGTCTGACGGACTTGAAAGCCCTCGGCGCGGGCATCGATACAAAGGTCAATGTGAAAAAAAAGAAGTCTTAAGCAGGTATCCTATTGTTCACAACCTCAGGCCGGTTCCGCTACGGGGCCGGCCTTTTCGTTTACCGGTAAAGTCAGCGACTCGATGAGCCTGGGCGGCGGTCCTAGCGGGACGCACACCTCCAGGAGCAGGAGCGTTTGCCTTCTCCGGGCGCCTTTCACAGGTCAAGTCCTTGGCGAAGCAACGTTATCCCCGGTAGAATACTTCCAAGAAAAGAACCGGCCTGCTCAAGAATACAGTGAACAGGAATCAAGGGAGGAGCCGTGCCAGCGCTGACATTTAACGAACGAGCGGCCGCACCGGCGCACGTCCTCGTGCGATTTCTGGACCGGGAATCGGTCTTGCTCAACCTGGAAACGGAACAATACTTTGGCCTGGATGAGACGGGCACGCGCATGTGGCAACTGGTGACGACTTCGCCCAGTATTGACACGGCGTACCAAGAACTCCTCGCGGAATACGACGTCCAGCCGGAAATGCTTCGCGAGAACCTGAACGAATTGCTGAGCCACCTCGTCGAACACGGTTTGCTGCAAGTCTTGTCCGCTGATGCTGGAAAACCTGCGGCGCTTTAGAGCGCTGGAACATCCGGCGCAATTGCTGTTTTTGCGCGCGATGGTGACGCTGCCGCTGGTTTCGTTGAGTTTAAGACTGAGCGGTTTTCACGCAACTCGATCAACGCTTCTGAAAACCCTTTCGTCTTCTGTTTCGCAATTGGATTCCGGCTCTATCGGCAAACAAGCGGTTTTGATCGCGCACATGGTCAACGCCGCAGACCGGCACGGGCTCTTCCATCCCTCATGTCTTGCCAAGTCTCTGACGCTTTGGTGGATGCTGGGGCGGCAGGGGATCACCGCTCGTTTGCGCATTGGCATTCGCAAGGAAAACAGCAAGTTGGAAGCGCACGCGTGGGTCGAGCGAGAAGGCGTTGCACTGAATGAACCGGAAGAGCATCGTCACCACTACACGGCATTTGATGCGGCGCTTGCTTCTCTGCCCGAGGACGAACGCTGACCAGATGGAGCGAGTCCACTAAGGTTCCACATGTTGGCAGCCCGCCCGAGGTTCGATTTCAGCCACCGGCAATAAAGAAGGCTCGGTTCCGCGGAAGCGAGCCTTTCTTTCGTCAAAGCTGATAACTGATCACTTCAGGACTTAGATGTTGGTGCGATGCGAGATTAAGCGCCTCGCGCGGGGAGTGGGCGCGGGCAACTCCACGGTCAGCGACACTTCGCTTTTGTTGCGCAGAACACCAAGCTTCACGGTCTGGCCCTTGTCTTTGTCCTTTGCCTCGCGCTTCGCCGCCAGTTTCTCGCGCAAATCGCCGACGGCTCGGACACGCTCGCCATTGACCGAGGTGATCACGTCGCCAGCTTTGAGTCCGCCCTTTTCAGCGGCCGAACCGGAGTTCACTTCGCGAACCAGGATGCCTTCGCCATCGGGAGCTCCAAAGAACGTGCCAAGCTGACCGTTGAGATCTTCCGCGTCAATGCCAAGACGCGGCTGGCCACCCATCATCAATGTGCCATTCCATTCCATGGGCGGAGTTACCTGAATTTCCGGCATGGTAAAGGTGAAGCTTCCCGGAGCGCCGGGGGCGGGAGGAAACATCTTAAGAGAATGGCGGCGCTCCTCGGCTTTGCCGAGGGTCACGCTCAATGTCTGGGTGCGCCCATCGCGCCACACCGTGATTTGCGCGGTGCGGCCCGCGGGAATCTCACGGATGATGCGGCGAAATTGCGCCACGCCTTCGATGCGTTGTCCGTTGATATCCGTCACCACGTCGTTTTCCTTGAGGCCCGCTTTCGCGGCAGGACTGTCTGGGACGATGGAGCTGAGAACCACGCCACGTTCCGCGGGGAGTTTCAATTCCTTGGCGGTTTCGCTCGTGACTTCGCGGAGCTCCACACCGAGCCAGCTTGAGCCGTCCCCCTCCAGCAGCACGCTCAGGCCATCATCCCCATCCGGCAGCTGCGGAAAGGCTTCCAGTTGCTCGATAGCCTGTTGGTGTTGCGCAAGAGCCATATCCGATGCGAGTTGAGCGCGCACCTCAGCCTCAGCGACCTGATTCTGCCGACCAGCGAGCTTTGCCTGCAACCGTTCCAGTTTCTGTTCGAGCCGGGCGAGCGTGCAATCATCCGGGCAAGGTGTTTGCGAATTGGCAGGAGGCGCGGGCAGAGCGATCAGCGCCAGGCTGAGTGCCGCGACCCCTCCGGTAATCAAGAGATTCCGTTTATTCATTTTCGTCCTATCCTCCTCAGCACTTAGACGCAGCAGCGGGGAAATCGTCAGACGCTGGAACGAAGGACAATCAAGCGGATGCCTCCATTCACGGTGCGGAGATGAATAGGAGCGCCGCCGCCGCCCAGCTTGCCGTGCATTTCCCGCGGGCGGTCTGTGCTTTCCATGGTGATGGGAAGTTCGGAATAAAAGTTCCCATTCAGGCAGCGGGCGTCTATCTCCGCCTGCAGGTCCGAAGGCACGGCCAATACCAGCGACCCATTCGTGGTTTCCGCGGTGGCGCCGGCATTATCGGGAGCGTGTGTCAGTTCGACGCGCACGTTTCCGTTGGTCGTGTGGGCGCGAAGATTTCCGCTTGATTCGAACACGTCGATGTCTCCGTTCACGGTGCGCAGATCTTCAACATTATCGATGCCGGAAATGCGGAGCGTGCCGTTCACTGTGCCAATGTGTTGGACACGGACGCGATGAGGCACATGAATGGTGTATTCCACGGCGACTTCCACGCCTTCGTTTTGCGGATATCGCGTAGTGACGGCGACGGCGTCCGGCCGCGCATTGACCTCAATCGATACGCGCTCCAAATCGGTTTCCTGTTGCTTCGCTGTTTTTACGGCGTGAATCTCGACTTCATTGCGGTCCCAACCCTGAACGTCCACGGGCCCGTTGACGTTCTGCAGTTCAAACGTGCCACAGGGCTCCAATGGATACGTCTGGTTGAAGTCTTTGCTGATGGCGTAGCTGGGAGCGGCCCAGAGTGCAGCCGCAAACGAAAGGGAAAAACAAAAGGCCGTAGCGCGGAAGAAGTGACGTAACATAGCGTTCCACCCCCTAGAACCTGCAATTTACAGAACCGAGCTATTACAAACCGAGGACCCGAACAAAAACCCTTCGCGCCTGGATGCCATTCCTTTCAGCGCAACTGAAAATCAAACTTGACCGTCGAAGTCACCTCACAGTGCTTCCCTTTTACCCATGCTGGTTTCCCTCGCCAGCGCTTCACAGCGTCGATGGCCGCGTCGGCAAGGACAGGCTCGCCTTCCAAAACTTTTTGCACTTCCACGCGGCCGTCCTTCGTGAACCGGACCTGGAGCGTTACCAGACCATGGATTCCGGCGCGTCGGGCAAGCTCCGGATAGGAGGGTGCGGGGTGATAGGTAAGACGCTTCAGGAAATCACCTTGATCTTCGCTGATGCTCCCCCGGAAAGTCAGCTCAAGACTATTGATCCATTTCTCGAGCCAGTCGACATTGTCGTTCTGCTGATGGTTTTGCTGATCGGACGAAAAGTTTGCGGTAGGGTCAGGCCCAATGGAGGAAGGCCCCGGGAGTCGATGGAAAGAGACAGGATCAAGCCCCGCTTCAACGAGCCGTTTGTTGAGGCGATCCTCTTGTTCGCGCATCAACGACTCGCGAAGGCCAAGTTGGGCGTCAAAATACTGAAGGCGGATTTTGCCGCCAGTGGTTCGCAGCTTCAGCGGCGCGCCACCGCCATTTAACACCGCTATAGCGTGGACTGGGCCAATACCGCTCGTGGGTCCCTGCATCGTTAAATGGAGAGCCGAGTCGGCTACAATATGCTGGTCGGTACCATTGGTCACCAGCGCATCGATGTTAGCCGCAAGGTTTCTTGGAAGGTACACGATGATGTCCCCGGTGCCGGAGGCCAGCTGCGAAGGGGCCTCCAGACGGACCGGCCCTTTACCCGCTGTAGCATTTGGATTGATCCAGGCCGTGATGCTGCCTCCCGAAGTGGCCGCCTGGACCGCACCGGAAGCGCCCGTCAAGCAAATGCTGCCGCCATTGGATTCCACTTCCATGGGACCGGAAACGTACATGACGTGGATGCCGCCGCCGCCCGTCTGGGCGCGCACCGAGCCTTTCACTTCACCGAAATCAATCTGCCCTCCGCCGGTATGGACACTTACGAAACTGCCGGCCTGCCCGACAGTGATGTTTCCGCCGACCGTTTCCAAATCCGCGCGGCCCCCGATCTCCCGTGCGCGAATGTGTCCGCCACCACTATGCAGCGAAGCGTCCCCGGTGATGTTGCCCGCGTTGATGTGCCCACCGCCAGTAAACGCTGCCAAATCCCCAGCAACGTCGAGCACCTTGATGTGCCCACCCTCCGTTTCAAGCTTCGCGACCGGGCGCCCGCGCGAGATTTCCCGAAATCCTGGTCTGCCGATTCGTCCAGCAATGATGTTTCCGCCTTGAGTTTTGAGGACAGCCGTGCCCCCAATGTCTCCCGTAGTGATGTCGCCCGCATCCGTGTTCACTTCCACGTTGTAATTGCGCGGTATGGAGATTTCGAATTGCACCCAGAACTGCGCGTTGGTGTGGTGCGCGGCTTCCGGGAAGAGTGCTCCAGTGATTTCCACACCGCCAGGGGAAGTTACGGCTTTGAGAGAGTAATTATTCAGGAGTTGCGCCGCCGCAGCTCCGCGTGCATCCGTTTCGATGTGCACTGTATAACGCACGACGGGTGCAGAGCCTGCGTCGATTGGCGTGATGTTTACGGAGCCGAGGTCCGCGGTTAGGCGCAGGGTCAGTCCTTCCTTGGTTGTTAGTGCACCAGTGAGAACGCCGGAAGTGCGCGGCGCACCAGGATCCCCGGGGTTTTCCGGCACGGCGGCGGGTTCTTTGGGATCGGAAGCAAAGGCGGCGGAGGGTAGCTGCACAGCAAGGAAAACTCCAGCCAGTGTCCAGAGCAACGTCGTGGACAGAGTCCGGAAAGAAACCTTACGATCGATATTCAAATTCATCACAAAAATAAATTTCCTGCCGGGCGGATTAACGCCATCGATTGCTGCACCTCTACTGCACTTCGCGGGGGCCAATCTGCCGCAGGGCAGCGGCGCTGCGCAGCCGTACGTAGCGGCTTGGGTCGCGGCGTTGCAATTCTTGAAGCACTTTCACCACATGTTCAAAGTCTTCCTCGCCCGGCGGTGCGGGCGTCGACGCTACGGCTGGCGCTTCAGGTGCTGTCGAGGCGGTGTCGGCGGGCGGCGTCTCGCCATTCAGCGCGCCTACCAGCAGATTCACGGCTTCCACGCGTACGCCGGGATTGCTGTCATGCTGGAGCGCATCCAGGAGCACTTGGCGAACATCGTCTTCCTTCGCTGCCTCGCGCAAGGCTTCCAGAGCCTTCATGCGTACGGCGGGGTTCTGATCAATGCGCGCGGCGTTAAGCAGAGCGGCGCGAACTTGTTGGTCCCGCGCAGCGGCCTTGAGCGCATCGAGGCAATCCAGCCGCACTCCCGCATCGAACCTCTCAGCGTTTTGTAAAACGTAAGTCAGAGCCTGGCGCATGTTCGCATCGTCAACCGTACCCGAGAGCACCATGGGCTGCTCCGCACTGAGCTGCAATTGAACGGTGGGAGAGTCCGAGCCCGAAGCCGGTGACACGGTCAGGCCACTGACCACCATATTGGAAAGCTGATCAGGGGTGAGCGGTTGCCGGGCTCGCACGTTCATCGCCTGGCTGGTAGTGGTCGAATTCTGCTCCAACCAAGGAACGAGTTGGGTTCCGGCAAGCACGCCCACAAGAACCAGCAAGGCCCCGCTCCAAACCGGCCGCAACGCCATCCAGCGGCGCAGCCAGCCAAAGGGCCGCCAATGTTCCTGAAGCGGCGGGGCAGAAAGATCATCCAAGGTCTCCGCGAGTTCGCTGCGGCATTGGGAAAGGAGAATTCCAGAAGCATCCAGCTCGTCGGCGGACTGCGGGGCAGAAACCAGAGTGGAGTGAAACTCTTTTTCTTCGGCGAACTGCTCCGAGCAAGCTTTGCAGTTCGCCAGATGCGTTTCAATCAGTTTGCGCTCGTCGTCGCTGACTTCTTCGCAAACATAAAAAACCAGCAGCGGAGCAACATCCTTGCAATTCATTTTCTTTTCGAAGGGGCTCATCGCAAGCCTCCCAATTCATTGCGGAGTTTGCGCGTGGCGCGGAAAAGGGAATTCTTCACTGTTTCCTCAGTAGTGCCGAGCGCGTCACCGATAGCGCGGAGTTTCAAGCCCTGGTAGTGCTTCATTTCAAAAACAACACGTTCGCGGGGCGACAGGCGTTCCATTGCGCGGGCGATGCGCGCTTTGATCTCCAACCCCATCATGGAACGCTCGGGGTCCAGTGTCGGCCGGTGTTCGCGCTGGCGTTCAAAAAAATCGGTAATGCCCTCTTCGCGGTGATTAGGGTTGAGTTCCGGCGCTTGATCTTCGGGACGCGCCTGCCGGCGGCGCAGGTGGTCCAGGCAAACGTTCGTGACGATGCGGTAGAGCCAAGTGTAAAAGCTGCATTCAAAGCGGAAGCGGTGGAGATTGCGGTAAACCTTGAGGAAGGATTCCTGATAAACGTCGCGGGCGTCTTCCGGGCGTTTCATCAGGTTGAGCGCAAGCCGCAGCACGTCGCGGTCGAAGCGGCGAACCAGCTCCTCGAAAGCGGCCCGGTTGCCGGCTTGCGCTTCCGCCACCAGTGCTCGCTCGTCAAGGTTCGGCAAAGAGGTCACCGCGGCCAGGGCGGCGTTCGTGCTGCCCGAGCAACCGTTTTCATCGGCCAAGGCAAGAGCCCATCTGGGGAGATGCATTTTTCGCTTTCTTTTCGCGCGTGGCCAACTTACGGATTGCAGAACAATAGGTTAGAGCAGAATTCTGCATCCTGTTTGAGGCTGGCTACCGCGGTATCATCCAAATTGGACGGACGGATACCCAAAGCGTGAGCGTAGCTCCCCTCTGGTAACGACGTCAATCCTGTGGATTTTGTTTCGAGAAAGGCACCGAAAAGGGTCCTTTACAGCTTAGTTCTCGGGCGGGCACAGACTGAGTCTTTCCTCAAGCGTTTACTCTAGGGCCTGGACCGGAAGCAAGCTCACTCGTCGAGTTCATCCGCCAAGCAGCCAGGGGCCAGACAAAGAGCAGAACCAACACGAGCGCGACGGCATAGCCGTTCCTATGGTAAAAAGCATCCGGCTGCGCCAGCAGTTCAGCGGCGCCGCTTATGAGCGAGGTGCCGGCAATCACCAGGAAGCATCCCAGCACGTTGAAGCGCATCAGGAAGCGCACCCCGAAAACAAGAACACCCAGAAGAATCAGCCGAGCGAGAAACTGTTTGGCAAAATCCGCGGGGCTGCCCCAGCCTCCCCCGACAACTGCGAGCGCCCCAACGAAAAACAGGAGAAGCCGAAGCCATGTGTGCTTGATTTTAGCGGCGACGAAGGAGGCGATGACTGCCACATAGGCAGTCATTTTCAGACTGCCGAGCAACGTTCCTCCAAGAATCGAGGCCGCCGGAAAAATTGCATCGAAATCCTGTCCTGAGGAAATATCGATGTAGCGATGCACGGTTGGCCAATGCGTTGAAGCCATGGCCAGAAGCCGTTCCAATCCCAACAGCCCCGCGCTGCCTCCCAGGCCAATGCACAATGCATCGCGGTAGTATTTTCCCGGCATTCCTGCCCAGCCGGGAAGCGAGTCCTCACCAAATGCCAGTTTTGCGTAGTACCAGGCAACACCGAGGAGAAGCACCAAAACACCAAAACTGAATGGACCGCCAAGCAAGGCAAAAACGCCAAGGATGCCAAGAGTTGTTTTGTAAGGGATGGCCGTGTTGTAGGCGTTCATAAAGTTCGGGATGCGGTCACCGAGAGCAAACACCACATAAAAAGCGACAAGTCCCCAAGCGGCCCAAAGAGAAAGCCTTCTCCACGGAATCGCGCGCGCCGCTTCTGAGCGCAAATTCTTGAGGAAGACAATAAGCGCGGTGAGGCCTAGACCTCCGAGAAGCACGATGGGGCCGAAGGTCACAGCCTCACGCGGCAGCGTCGTTTCTTCCTGCTTGCGCCGCCAGTCATCGGGAATTTTGATGAACTTGCTGAAACCTTCGCTGACCGGCTCATCCTCGTCGGCGGAACCGGACCGCCGGAAGTAGGCCCGCCGGTAATCCGTGACCTCATCCCCGAGCACCGCCACCCGGACGCGGATGTACGCATGCCCGTTTGCACGTCCCGACGAAGAAGTATTCGCATCGATCGGAGTGTTTTGCTGCCAAGTGAGCAAGTGATCAACTCGGTGCGGGCGCGTTTCTGAATCGCTCTCGACGAGCATCCACTGGCTCAGGTCCATCTTTTTTTCTTCCCGCAGATACTTCTCGGCGCGCGCCACCGCTTGTTCTTTGTTCAAGGAGACTCCCGCCGCGTTTTCTGCGATCTTGTGCTGCACCGCAAAGAGCAAGCCGTCCGGCTTGAGCTTGACGGCATATTCCTCGGCCTGGCTGTCGCGGAAATAGCGTGCCTGCCAAACGGCTCCCGGCACCTGCTGGTCGTAAATTTCGTTGACGCGGGGGATGCCTATACGTTCCCGGAGAAATTCGTTGGTGACGGGGTCCACGATGTCTGCGAAGATCACCGCGCATTTGTAGGAACTCGGATCCACCCCGCGGGCGCGGAGAATCTCGTCCGCCTTGGTGCGGGCGGTCTTCGCATCCACAGACAGTTTCAAGTAATCGCCAATGGATTCGGGCTTTAGCCGCCACGCAATGAGCCCTCCTGCAAACAGACACGCCGCGAGCAGCGCGATCATTCCCGGCGCCAGGGCATCGTAGCGCCGCGTTTCTGTCGCAGAAGCCCCGGACGGCTGAGCCATTGCAAGATCCAGGTTCGGAGGAGGCGTGGCGCTGTTCCGCAGGTCTCCATCCGATTCGAATCCGCCGCGCGCCAAGTAGGAAATGCCTGCGAACAAAAGCGGCGCAAAGGCCGCGGCGGCCACGACCGCGCCAGACACCTTGAAATAAAGGCTGTTCGAACGCAAAAGAAACAATCCCACCAGGGATGCATCCACCGTGTAATGCCAAATGAGCGTCGCCATAATGCCCCAGCGCAGCATCACGAGTCCCGCGACGATTCCGATCAGCCCGATCTCGATACCGCGTGTGTAGGCGGGCTCTTGCGGATAGTTGCTGTGCAGAAAGCTCCACAGAAACGCCGGAACAATGACCGCGAGCCAGCGCGACTTGGTGAATTTCGTGAAAAAAGGAATGGCAAAGAGTCGGAACGTGAATTCTTCATTGGTGGAAGCCAGTAGCCCGATCGCCGCGCCCGAAATCCACGGAAACAGCGTGTTCACGGATTCCTGGTAATTCACCTCTTGCGGCGCCCACGCCCCGTAATGACCCGCGATCACGTAAAACGCAACTACGTAACCGATGTGCACGGCGGCCAACGACAAGCCCACCACGGCTGCGGAAAAAAACTCTTTCGAACGCAAACCGCGCAAGGTAAGCGTCTTGGAAAGCCGCAGTCGTCCGGGCCACGATGAACGATAGAGTGGTTCCGCGCCAGGAAGCACTATCGTAATGGTCAGTGCGGATAGGACCGCGAACAAAAGCGCGCTGCCAACCTCTCCGGCCAGGAAGCTTCCATAGGAAGCCTTTGTGTTGTAGTCTGCGCCCCACAGCGGCCAGTCGTTCAGCCTCCACAAAAAGAGCAGCGCAGCCACCAGCAAACCAAGCAAAATAGCCCCGCGCCAACGGGTTTGCCCTTGCAGCCAGAGCTTGATTCCAAACCAAACCGCGACGATGAGCAACGCGATGTAAAGAACGGTAAAAACCAGTTCCAACGTGTCGTTGGTGGAGCGCAGCCGATCGTAACTGCGCTGCCAGGTTTCGGGGATTTTCAGAACTTCTTCGCTGCCACCGATGCGGTCGCCCTGCACTCTCACTTGCAGGCGATACGGCGCATCCTTAGCACGAAAGCCGTGCTTTTCCCAGGTGAAAGTCCAATCCAGTCGGTTCGGTTTCTTCTTGGAATTTGCTTCGTCCGGGAGCGCGTCCCAGCCACCGAGATCGATTCCCAGTTTTGCGCGGAGAAAATTTTGCGCGGTCGATTGCGCCGCCGTCCGCTCGAGCAACGCGCCCGCGCTCGCCTCTTCAATTTTATGGTTGTAACCAACAATCTGTCCTGACGGGCTGATCCGTACTTGGAACTCTTCTGTTTGTAGCGGCTTGAAGAACCGCACCTCCCAATACCAGATATGCAACTCCGAGGACATCAGCCGGTTGGCTTCGCGCAAGCCGACCTGGCGCTCCAAGTACACTTTGGCGTCTTCGTCCACAGCAAAAATGATGGAGGACTTGTAGCCGCTGACGTTTTCGTCGATGCCATTGACGAATTTCTGCGCTCGCGCCAGCGCTTCCTGGCGCGAAACCTGAAAATTCACAGAAGCTTCGGGAAAGGCCTGGAAAAAGTATTTATAGGCGAAGAAGAGGCCAAGGATTCCCGCCCCTACCCACAAAAGCAGCGCGCGCTTTTCCGAACCAGTAAGACGCTCACCAGCCACTCGAGCCTCCGTCGCGTGCGCTTACACGCACCCCTTGCGGCAATACGAGTCCCTCACTCTATCGGTACGCAGGGCCACGGCGCAAGTTTCGTGCTTGCCGCATCCGCATGCCCGCAATGATATAAAGAGTAAGCCATGGCCATGAGCCTCAGCACCGAAGTGCGCATGATCAAGGGCGTCGGCCCGCAGCGCGCCCAACTGCTCGCGGAACGCGGGATCTACACGCTCGAAGATCTGCTCAGTTACCTGCCTTTTCGTTACGAAGACCGCATTCACTTTTCGAAGGTAAAAGATATTCAGCCGAACGGCACCTACACGATTCGGGCGCGTGTCATGAGCGGCCAGGCCATTCGAAACATGCGCTTCCTCCGCGACGCTATCTACCACTTGCTTGTCCAGGACGAAGCCGGCGGCCAGCTTCCGTGCAAGTTTTTTCATGGCGGCTACCTGGAAGGGCGCCTGAAGCCCGGCCAGCTCTTGATTCTTCACGGAAAGGCGGAAATCGATCGGCTGCGGCCCGCTCGACTGGAGATGATCAATCCTCAGATCGAGTTGCTGAATAGCGAAGAAATGGATTCCACGGAAGTCGGGCGCATCGTGCCGATTTACGAGGCCATCGGGACGCTCAGCTCGAAGCGGATTCGCCGGGCGATGTACGCGGCCGTGCAACTTGTCGATCCGCGCGTGCCGGATGTTTTGCCGGAAGGCCTGCGCAGTCGCTTGGGTTATCCTTCGCGAGGCGAAGCGGTCATACACACACATTTCCCCGAGCCTACCGAATCGCTTGATGCGCTGAACACATTTCGGTCGCCCGCGCAGCAGCGGTTGATTTTCGAGGAATTCTTTCTGTACCAGCTCAGCCTCGGTTTGGATCGCCGTGCGGTGCGTAAGGAGAATGCCATTGCCTTTCGCGTGCGCGAGGATCGCATTCGCGAAGCGCTGAAACGCATCCTGCCTTTCAAGCCGACAGAGGCACAGAAACGCGTCCTTGCGGAAATTGTTGCTGACTTGGAAAAGCCCTCGCCCATGAATCGTCTGCTGCAGGGCGATGTCGGCAGCGGCAAAACCATCGTTGCCTTGCAGGCGGCGGTTATCGCCATCGAGAACGGCATCCAAGCGGCGCTCATGGCGCCGACGGAAATTCTTGCCGTGCAGCATTTCCTTTCCGCGCGGCGCATTCTCGGCAAAGCGGACTACCGCGTCGAATTGCTTGTCAGCGGCCTGAAGTTCGCTGAAAAACAAGCGGCGCTCGATCACATTCGCTCGGGCGAAGCCCAGCTCGTCATCGGCACCCACGCACTCATCGAAGAAAACGTCCAATTCGCTCGCCTCGGATTTGTGGCCATTGATGAGCAGCACCGCTTTGGTGTCCTCCAGCGCAAGCAGCTGATGGACAAAGCCGCTTCGCACGGCCACGCGCCACATGTCCTCGTCCTGACCGCCACGCCGATTCCGCGCACGCTCTCGCTCACGCTTTATGGCGATTTGGACGTTTCGGTGCTGGACGAATTGCCGCCGGGCCGCACGCCCATCGCCACGCGAGTCACTACCGAGACGCATCTTCCCGGGGTCTGGGAGTCGCTTCGCCGAGAAGTCTCGGCGGGGCGCCAGGGTTACATCGTTTACCCAGTGATTGAAGAATCGAAGCTCGAGTTGAAAGCCGCCATCGATGAGTACGAGCGCCTTTCGAAAGAAGTTTTTCCCAAGCTGAAACTTGGGTTGCTGCATGGCCGCCTTTCCAGCGAAGAGAAAGACGACGTCATGCAACACTTCCACAGGAATGAATTGCAAATCCTGGTGACCACCACGGTTGTGGAAGTCGGCGTGGACGTCCCGAACGCCTCGGTGATGATCATCGAGCATGCCGAGCGTTTCGGCCTCGCGCAGTTGCACCAGCTTCGCGGACGCATTGGCCGCGGCGCCCAAAAATCGCAGTGCATTCTGGTCGCGCCCGTTCGCATGACCGACGAAGCCCGCGCTCGCCTCGATACCATGGTGCGCACTTCGAATGGCTTCGAAATCGCGGAGGCGGATTTGCTCCTTCGCGGCCCGGGCGAATTTTTTGGCACGCGGCAATCCGGCGAACTGGGCTTTCACATCGCCAACCCGCTTCGCGACAAGGAACTCCTCGAACTCGCGCGCAAAGAAGCTTTTGCGCTCGTCGAAGGTGCAACGCGGCGGGAAGAGCTGCAGCGCGTCTTGCGATTGCTTCCCGGAGAGTGGCAGCGCCGGTATCAACTGGCGAAGGTGGGCTAGGATGCGCGTCATTGCTGGTACGTTTCGCAGCCGCCTCCTCAAGAGCCTGAAGGGTCTGGCGCTTCGCCCTACCAGCGATCGCCTGCGCGAGACGCTCTTCAATGTTTTGGGGCCAAGCGTTACGGGTTCGCGATTTATGGACCTTTTTGCAGGTACGGGGGCAATCGGGATTGAAGCGCTGAGCCGCGGAGCTTCGGAAGTGGTGTTCGTAGAAAATCACTCGTCTGCAGCCGCACTAATTCGCCGCAATCTCGAATTCCTCGGCATCAAATCGGGCGCAACAGTACTGGCCATGGACACCATTCGCGGTCTCGAAAAACTGGCCAGCTGTCACAATCAGAAAGCGGGAGCCGCGCTCTTCGACTTCATCTTTCTTGACCCGCCCTATTCGGCATCCAAAGACTACCCCCGCGTGTTAGAATTCCTGGGTTCCGTGAATCTCCTCGCGTCCGCAGGCATTGTGATCGCGGAACACCGGCGCAGCTTCGATTTGCCTGAAGCAGCGGGCGCGCTGCGGCGCTATCGTGTTCTGAAGCAGGGTGATGCGGCCCTGAGCTTTTATCGCAGTGTCCCCGCGGTTGCCGGAAAAGAAGACTCTGCTAAGTAACCCCCCGCAGGCAGAGCATCATCTATTCTATGGTATCCGATGAGCTCCGTTTCGTTGGTACATTCGAGGATCATGCGTTAGGTTGCATAGGACATGTTTTCGGGACAAGGCACCAAAGCAGCTTTTGATCTTCTGGGACAGGCAGCCAAGCCCGCTCCCGCCGTGCGTCGACGTGCGCACCGCCCACCACAGCTGGACATCGCCTGGGGAAGTTTCCATCAGGGAATCGGCAGCAGCCTTGGTGTCATCTTCAGCAGATGGCCGGTGCCAAAGAAATCCGCCATCGAAGGCTTCTTTAAATATTGCTGGATTGAAGGCAAGCTGCCGCGCCGGGCTCTGGTTGCTGCAGCTTTGTGGCACATCGTCTTTTTCGTTTTGCCGTATCCAAACCTTCCTGCGAGAGCTCATCACAATCCCGCCTTCGCTGACGTGGAGCTTTCCTGGCCGGGCCCGAGCAACGATTTGCCTCTGCTGGACATGAAAGCTCCGAGGCCGGATCCCAAGCAGAGCCCGCGTGGCGAGCCCGAGAAGCCTCTGCCACCGGAAGGGGCTGACGCCTTTCATCCACGGCAGCGCATCTTCAGCGACCCGGTGCATCCGAATCATCCGCGCCAAACCCTAATCAACTCCGCCGCTCCGCCCGAGCCGCCGAAGATTCTTCCGAATCTGCCCAACATTGTGCAAATCCTGGAAATGCCAGGACCGGCCCGGCCGCGCTTGGTCATCAGCAAAGAGGAACTGGCCAAGCTGCATCCGAAGCAGCGTCGGGTCACCGCCGTGACAGATGCGCCTCCGCCGGACGTGCCGGTTTTCGAACAAAAGCCGGGGCAACTGACAATGATTGCCACAGCCAATGGACCCGCTCGACCCAAGCTGGAATTGAATGCAGGGGCGGCGCCGCGCATCGCGCAAAAGGGGCAGGCGGGCGACACGGGACCGGCTCCGGACGTTGGAGCAACGCAACTTGCGGGCGCGAATGGAAACTCATCCACTTTGATCGCCCTCTCCGCTACACCAGCTCCTGCTGCTCCTGTCACGCCACCGCAGGGAAATCTCGCGGCGCGCCTTTCCATTTCGCCGGAAGGTAATAAACCCGGCGTGCCTGGCGGCTCACCGAAGGGAACCTCAGGCGAAAATGCGGCGGCGGGCAGCGCGCCAAGTAGCGGGGCAGCAACAAGCTCCGGGAATAATGCTGGAAATGGCCCAATCGATATCAGCATTCGGGGTGGAAATCCCCCGGCAAACAAAGGAACTTCGGGCCTTGCGGCCGCGCCAAAAATCAGCGCACCCACTCCACACACCCTCATCACAAAGCCTGAACCGCATGATGACGAGCCGGCGCGGACCGGACCGCCGAATTTCACGGCGCTTCCACCCGGAGCAAAACCGGAACAGATTTTTGCCTCAAAAAAAATTTACAAAATGCAGATCGATATGCCCAACCTGAACAGCGCCACGGGAAGCTGGATTTTGAATTTCACTGAGCTCCGCACCGATCCCGATGTTCCTCGCGCGCCTTCTTCGGACTTGAATGGGCCTGCTCCCGTCCGCAAGGTCGACCCGAAATACCCGCCCACTTTGATCAACGAGCACGTAGAAGGCGAAGTGATTCTCTACGCTGTGATTCGGCGTGACGGCTCCGTGGACAGCATTCAGTTGGTCCGCGGGATCGATGAGGAACTCGACAAGAACGCCATGGATGCGCTGAGCCAGTGGAAGTTCCGCCCGGCGACCCGGCACGGCGAGCCGGTCGAACTCGAAGCCATCGTGCACATTCCGTTTCACGCCCGGGACGACCGTTACTAAAGCAATTCAGCTTCAGGAACGGCCCTCGGCGAGTTTCACCAAAGCATAGAGCGCGTGATTCACCGGCGTAGGCACACCCAGTTCTGCGCCGCGGCGCGAAACGTAGCCGTTCAGCGAATCAATCTCAGTGCGTTTGCCGCGATTCATGTCCTGCGCGGTGGAAGAAAGCGCCTCGGCCATCTGCGTGGCGATTTTCAGTGCGCCCGCTAACGCCGCTTTCGGGTCCTCCAGGCCCGGCGGAAGAATGTTCGCCGCCTTCGCAACCGCAAGCACTTCGTAAACGGCGGTCTCGACAACCCTCCAGGCGTCCGCGCTTCCGGCGATCTGGCCGTACTTCGCATGTCCCAGCGCGGAAACAGCATTCAGCGCGCAGTTCCAGACCAGCTTGGTCCAAAGTTCGCCTTCGATATTCTCCGAAATGCGGCAAGGAACATTTGCTCGCGTGAAGAGTGCCGCGATGCGCTCCACCTTTTCGTTTTTTGGCCCGACCACCAAATCGCCGCGCCCGACGTGTTTCACGCGGCCCGGTTCGGGCACCGACGCAGCGACATAAACCACGCTCGGAAGCGCCTCGATTCCAGCGGCAGCGCGAATCTGTTCCACGTTGTCCACACCGTTCTGCATGCTCAAGACCAGCGCACCCTTCGCAAGCAAGGGAGCGATGGCTTGTGCCGTCGCGGTATTGTCGGTAGTCTTTACGCAGAAGAGAACAATCTCCGCACCGCGCACGGCGTCAAGCTCCGCCGCGGCTTCCACGCGCACTTTTTCCTGGAACGGCAATGTGTCGAGGAAAAGCCCGTTTTTCCTCACCGCCTCGACGAACGCGGTGCGCCCTATCATGACCACCGGCGCGCCCGCGCGGGCGAGCAAGCCTCCAAAATATCCGCCCACGGCGCCCGCACCGACGACGGCAATTCTGGGCCAGGGTTGTGATTCGGTCATGGAGTAATCACGCTGATGAGGCGGTCGATGTCGCGCTCGGTGTTGTACAGGTGCGGGGAGACGCGAATGTTGCCTTCGCGCAAACTGACGATCACGTTTTCGTTGCGCAGGCGTTGGTAAAGCTCAGCGGTCTTTTCCCGGCTGCGAGCTGAGAAGCAGCCGTACGGTCCGCGTTGCGCCGCGTCTAGCGGGCTTCCCGGAATGCAGCGGTCTTTGGGAAGACGCTCGAACATGAAATCGACAAGCCTGCGGTTGTGCGCCGCAACGCGCTCCGGTCCCATGCGCGACACTAACTCCACCGAAGTATCCATAGCCGCCAGATTGAAATTGAAATAGCTCGCCCATTCCGGAGCGTCCCAGCGCTTGGCGTTGGGTGCAGGCTTCGGATCATCAAAATTCAGCGCGGAAAAATTGTCCGAACCCTGGACCGCCATCCAGTAAAAAGGCCCTGGACGAACTGTCGCGAGGTGTTCGCTCTTAATCCAAAAGAATCCCGTGCCAAAGGAGCTGAGCAGCCACTTATACCCCGCGCAAACGAGGAAGTCGGCGCCCAACTTGTGCACGTCCATTGGCATTGCGCCGCAACACTGGCTCACATCCAGTAGCAGCAGCGCACTTTGCCTGTGACACGCCTCCGCGACGCGGGGCGCATCGAGAAGCGAACCATCGTCGTAACGCACTAGGCTGACCGAAACGACGCGCGTCCTTGGCGTCATAGCCGCAATCAGATCATCGGCTGAAATAAAACGACCCCTCGGCGCGACGATTCTCATCTTCACACCTTCGCGCTCCTCCATCGGCTTCCACGTTGTGTACTGCAGTGGGAATTCTCCCTTGGCGACGATCACCTCGTCGCCCGGTTGCCATTCCAGGGCATACGCAACTGCTGCCGCGCCCGCGCTCGCGCCGCTGGTGAGAGCAATTTCTTCGGGTTTACCACCGATGAGTTTTGCGATGTTCTCTCGGATGCGGTTAGGCACTTCGAAATACGTGGCATCCGTCTTGTGATGAGGAAATTTCTTGGCTTCGAGCGCGGCTTGCACCGCACGGATCGAAGCACGTGGAAGCGGCGACTGGCCGGCGAGGTTTAGGTATGTGGCGTCTTCAAATTCGAACCACTCCTGACGCCAGTCGGTTTGCGGAGAGATTGTAGTGGAAGCCATGGGCGGCTCCTTTCTCAAAGAAGCTGGTGGAGACACAAGAGGTTAGATTCGCAGGGGTGGAGTCCGGTACAACGTCCAAATTGGGGGTTCGAAGTGGACGGGCAAAGCTGAGACTCAAGCGGGAGACTCAGGTCTCCATGGCAGAACGCGCTGAGCGGGCGCTCTCTAATGCGCTGACACCCGTACGAGCCGCCCTGTCAGGAATCCGGCGAAGCTTACGCTTTCACCCCTGGAGGTAAGCTCGCCGGTCGACAAATTGCGGCTGAACGTCACAATCTGGCTTTGCGGAAATCCCGGACCAGCCGCGTACAAATGCGCGCCGTTCGAGTCTGTCTCCAAACCTGTCACACCTGGCAAGGTGGCAATAGGCGAGCCCGCCAACGCCGTCAAGTTCCCTCCCGTTGTCGAAAATTCGTAAATGCCGCCATTGTCCTGGTCCGCGGTGTAGACGTTCTGCCCCGCCGGATCAAGCACCACTTCCTCGAGATTGGCGTTTGCGTGGACGAGATTTTCGGTGATCCCCGAGATCGTTCCATCGGTGGCATTCACGTCGCCAACGTAGAGCCAGCCGTCGAGAGTCGATGCGGCAATCCTATTTCCCGCGGTGTTCAAGCGAATTCGCACTACGCCTCCGCCCAGCTGCCCTGCCGCAAGGGGCAGCGTGAGGTTCTCGATTAACTGCAAAGACAGGTCGGGGGCGACAGAGAATACAGAAATTGCGCTGCCGGCATTCAGGGCATACAAAACCTTCCCGTCGGCACGAAAAGCGAGTTGCTCGGGACCTACGCTGGTTTGTACTGAAGGACTAGGCACCAGAGAATTATTTTGAATTGTAAAAAACTGAATCGAAAGCCCGTCGGAAACCGCGATCACTCCTTGCGACGAAATTGCCAAGCCAAGAGGGTTGGTCACGCTTGCTGTCATTTGCGTGAGCGAAATCGCTCCCCCAGATGCAATGTTCGCGATTTGAAGCGTTGAACCGCTCGAAGAGTTGACCGTGATTCCAGCAAGGAACATGCCTGTGGGCTCGACCGCGAAAGAAGTCAACAGAGAAGGAAGGGTTATGGGAAAGTTTACGGAAGATCCGGGAATCGGCTCGAGCCTGCCCGAGGGAGCGCTGTACCCGCTAACGTTCCCAGAAACACTGTCTACGAAAAACCATTCCTTTGCTAGGGGCGGAGGCGGTATGGAGGGATTTCCTCCGCTGCACGCCATTGCCAGAAACGCCACCGACGTCACGGTCAACGCAGCAAGCCAAGAAATCCATGAAGGTCTTGCGAAACGTCGTGACTTTTCTTGTTGGTTCCTTGGTGCTCTTCTGAGTTCGTAGCGCATAACCACTTCTCCTTTGCGCCGTTACTCCCTCGGTTCCCTGATTCGGCTGAAGATTAGAATGAATCTTTCATCGCAGGGTTTTCCGCTCGGTGGTTGCGATTCGGCAATGAGCCTCGCATCTTCATCACCCAGCCTCCCGCGATGTAACCCAAAGTGCCGGTAACCAATCCGCCCAGGACGTCCGCGACGTAATGATTGCGCACGTAGACAGTCGAGACGCACATACACACAACAAAGGGAAGGAAGGTCCAAAACAACCAGCGGCGGTGACGCCACGCTCCCCAAAGCGCTGCCATCGCCCCCGCGACATGTTGCGAAGGAAACGCCGCTCCGTGGACGCGCCCGCATTTCTCGATGAAATTGATCAGCGCCGTAAACGGACCGCCGGTGAGTTCGCTGTGCCACTGGCCCGCTAACGTGAACCACGGACTCTGCACGGGAAACAGCATGGCAATGACATAGCCGAAAACGTAGCCGGCGGCGGAGTAAGTCATCACCGCCCAATATGCTTTGAAATCGCGCTGACAGTAGAGAACGCCGCCGAGAATCAGCAGGTAAATGAAATAGGTAAAATAAGCAAACTGCATAAATTCGTTCAGGGCGGGATGTGAAAAGCGTTCAAGCCAGAGCGAGGGATTCACGCCCGTGATCCAGCGATCGAAGGCGATGAGTTTGGCGTCCTCCCAGCCGGGATTGACTAAATGCATGAGTCGACCCATCTCTTCAAAGCAAAACAGAAAAAACAGATGGGGATACCAGTGCCGACAGAAATGCCAGAATTTGGACGAGAATGTTCTGCCCGTCTGCCCCGCGAGTTCCACGGACTTTGTTCCCATACGGCACAACATCAATAGGACCGCAGCTGTAAGTACTTGAGCTCCGATCAATCCCGCCGGATGCGCCAAATTTTCCGCGAAGAGTGCGATCAACACGCACGATAGAGCCAGGTATCCCAAGGCGATCCATTCAAAAGCGCCGCACGCGGTCCACGCTCGGACCCATTCCTTGGCCACGAGCGTCGGGAAGTTAAGCCGTGCCGCCGGCGGGGTCCATTCCATGGCGCTGTCGGGGCTCTGATAGTTGCGTCTCTGAAGCTCGTTCATGCCCGTCGCTCCGCTTGCCGCAGCGCAGAGTTATTCATTGGCTCTTCCGTGTGTCTTTTTGGGTTTTCTTGCTGCTCTCGAGGCGTCTGGGTTAGGTGTCTTTTTTCCGTCCAACGCAACACTGGCCAATCACGTTTCCGGGCAATTCGTGCAAGTTTCCATGTTGGATTCACCACAACGGGCCTCCCCACGGCTTCCAGCATCCATCGATCCTTCGCGCTGTCGCCGTAGGCCCAGCACCGCGCTAACTCAAACTGCATCTCTCCGGCCAGCGCGCGAAGGGCACGCGCTTTTGCTTCTCCGAACATGGCTTCGCCAAGAATTCGGCCAGTCCATGATCCGCCGGTTTCTTCCAGGCTCGTCGCGCACACCCGAATCTTTGTGGCAAATCCTCGTGCCGCTAATTCCGCCTCCATTGCTCGCGCCGCGGCATTTGCAAGGGGAAAGAGCGTGCCACTCACAATCACAATGGCGTGGCCCAACATTGCATGGCACTCAACTTTTTCCACGCCTTCTTCGAAGAAGTGAGGGACAGGCCATCGTGGGGCGCGCCTCGGAGGCGCCGAAGCCTGTCCCTCATCTTGGTGGCCGCTTTGATGCGCGGAAGAATCTCCGCGATTCTCCGGGTCACTTCCGTCGAAGCTCTGCACGCCTTGCAGATACATCTTGTTTGCGTGGGTTGCTGCAGTGATATCACGTGGAAACAATTTCATCGTTTCTCGCAACCACAGAAAATAATTCTTCAGTGGGATTTCGCCGTGATAGCGCAGCATGCGAAAGAAGCGCTGCTCGAGCGAAGGTAACGGCAACAGCGATCCATCCAAATCGAAAAAGGCAGCAACCCGCGCGCTCATGCCGCCTCCTGAGCTGTGGCCTTCACGCCGCGGCCCTGGCGCACGCCGTTTGCGAAGTACTTCCAACCTTCCAGAAGCACGGGCAGGCCGCGGACCAGACAAAACACGGCTGTGGCCCACGTCAAAAACTGTGCCCCCATTCGAATGGTGGCGCTGACGTCGGTTGCAAGCCCACTGACCAGCGCCACCGGCCCGCGCGTCAGTGCCAGTTCCAAGCCCAGGTAGCAGAAGCACAAACACTTCATCGCGGCGTAGAGGCCGCGGCTCCAGCGCGACGCCACCAGCGCGCGTCCCCACCAGGTTTGCAGCATACTGTTCGCGCCCCAACCGGAGTGGCCCGCCTTCATCGCAAGTCCCCGCAGAAAATCCGTCGCCGCGCCGCGCGCGAAGAACAGAATCGGCAGCCACAGCGAAACCATCCCGACCACCGCGAAATAGGTGAAGTACACGTTTTCAATCATGCGGTCGCCGAGAATGTCCAGTTGCGCGCCCATGGGCGTGGCCATCTTTTTTCTGCGCGCAATGTGCCCGTCCAGCGCATCAAGCGCAATTGAGGCAACAGTCAGCGCCACCGCCAGCAGATTGGGCCAGGCGCCGCGCCCAAACAAACTGACGGCCGCAAATCCCACCACCACGCGCAGCACCGTTACCTTGTTGGGCGTCCATTCGATTGGCATGGTAAGCGTTCCTCCACGAGCACTCCATTGGCGGAAGGGCAGCTCGAATGCCAATCTCTCATCGTGCAATCCCTTTAGAATCAAGTCGTTTCAGCCCGCGTCAAAACCCGCTTGGCGGCGTTGCGCAAGCAAAATGCCTCATCTGTCGGATGTTCCTTTGTGCCTGATCGCCTGTTGCCTTTTCTTCTTTTTGGCGTCTAATTGTTGGACTGGGCCTCCGGCCTCGCACCAGAAGGTCGTGGGCATTTGAACAGGCGCGGGAATACTCCAAGGGATTACACGATTCCCTCCGTTGCGGGTATGATTCCAGGTTGAGGGTATGATGCGAATATGACTGATGTCTCACTCGCAGGAGCGTTCCTGGCAGGGCTGGTATCGTTTCTTTCGCCCTGCGTGCTGCCGCTGGTTCCGGGCTATATTTCGATGCTTTCCGGCATCGGCATGGAGCAGCTCCGCCAAGGCGCGGTTCCGCGTTCAGGACTCTTTTCTTCGGCGCTGGCATTTGTCGCCGGATTTTCTGTGGTGTTCATCGGGTTTGGCGCTTCGGCAAGCGCGGTCGGCGCATTCCTGAAGCAAAATCGCAATCTGCTCGCGCCCGTAGCCGGAGCGCTAATCCTGCTTTTTGGATTACACCTTACCGGCGCGCTCATTAAACTCAAGGTGCGCCTCGGCGTGATTCTCGGCATTCTTCTCGCCGCGCTCGGAGTTGTGGCCCTGCTGCGCCCGGATCCGCTCTTTGCCGGGCTACGGGCGATGCACTTTTTCTCCCTCTCGCTGATCGGTTTCTTTGGTCCTGCGATGGCACGCTGGCTCAATCGCGATGTGCATCTTCGCAGCGGCGTCGGGCAGCCGGGAATTTGGAGCGGCTTTTTGCTCGGCTTCGCCTTTGCTTTCGGGTGGACCCCGTGCATCGGACCAATTCTTGCGACGGTCCTGGCGCTTGCCGCCGCAAGCGACACGATCGCGCGTGGCGTCCTTCTTCTCGCCGTTTATTCGGCTGGGCTGGCAATTCCGTTTTTGCTCACGGCCCTGGGCATTGGCCAGTTTATGGCGTTTTACAAGAATTTTCGGAAATATCTCCACGCCGTGGAGGTTTTCAGTGGAGCTTTGCTCTTGTTTGTCGGCGGGCTGGTATTCTTCAATAAGCTGACCTGGCTCTCCAGCAAGCTGAGTTTCTTAAATCGTTTTTCACTTTAAGGGAGCGCGTTTTGACGCCTTGAGAAATTCAAAATGAAAAAAATTATCTTGATCATCGGCACTGTCGTTGTGCTGATTGGCGTGACGGTTTATGCGGATAGGGCCACTCGCGTCAGCGTCAAACCAAAAGGCCCGAGGCCTGACGCAGCCACCACGCCAGCCCCCGAAGTCACCTTCAAGGATCTGGACGGCAAAGACGTGCCCTTGAGCCAATACAAGGGCAAAGTGGTGCTGGTAAATTTCTGGGCTACGTGGTGCGAACCCTGCCAGATCGAAATTCCCTGGCTCATCGAAATGCAGCAGAAGTATTCGTCGAAGGGCTTCACGGTTCTCGGCGTGGACGTAGACGACGAGGGCAATAACGTGGTCTCCGCGTATACGGCCAAGGAGCGCTTCAACGTGAATGGACAAAAGCTCCCGATGAACTACCCCATCCTGCGCGGCAACGATGCCGTTGCGGACAAGTTCGGCGGCCTGCTCGGGTACCCCACCAGCTTCCTTATCTCTCGTGATGGCAAGATTGTGAAGAAGACGCAAGGCCTGATTGACTACGAGGAAATCACCAAGGCCATCGAGTCCCAGTTGTAGGCAATTCCCAAATGTGAATGGTTATCGCCCAGGGCTCTCCCCATTGCACCTGCACATTAGTCCTCAAAGACTAAAACGATTACGCGCTCTGTACGGAATGCGTTTGCGAGGTTAGTGCTAACTGGTAGGACCGGCGCAGGAGTTGGATGGCGCGGTCCACATCGGCGGAGTTTCGGAGATAGATGCTCACCCAACCTGACTTGGGAAGTATGTGATGCGGTTCCGCCGCTCCGCTTTGCACCAATTCATCACGCACCCGCAGCGGAAATGGAATATCCACTAGGCTATCGCCGTGCACATGACCGACCGCGCGACGCCCAACGCGAAACTCGGTGCCGCCAAAACGATGCGGCGCGTGCTCGATTTCTTTCCAAGCCCTGACTGCTCCGTAGATTTTCTGTCCCGCGCCGGCAACCGCCATAGTTTCACCTTAAACTTAACAAGAGCTGCCTCATACGATTGGATGCTGCATGACGCGCGTTGTTATGTGGACACAATCGATACCATACCGAGAACGGGCAGGGCGAGCCCGCGGTCGCCAGTGATTTTTACATGCGATAAGGCTGAAGAGCGTTCGATGCCCTTGGTGAAGATGCGCCACGCAATTTCCTGCGGGATGATGATTTCGGCTGCGGCCTGACCACGCTCCTCCCCCATTAGCCGCCACCCTGTTTCTTCCTTGTGCAAATGCCAGCTGCCGCCGCAATCGCCGGATACGGTGACTCGAACCGCGGTGCCTGGTGCCGCGGAAACACTGCGGTAGGTGAATGGCAACGCCCGCATAAAACAATCCAACACGGGGTAGTAAAGCTCGCGCGTCAGGAGGCTTTGGCGCGCGTTCCCTGGACGATCGACAGCCAAGCGAATCTGCTGCTGATGGTGCCAGCGCTCCGTGTATTCGCGGGCAGTGTCGAACCAGTTGGCGGATTTCTCTTCGCCTGCCCAACTTACGCCGTAAGGCGCCGTCGCGTAAGGGTCGCGCCGAGCATGGTAGTCGGCGAGCTCTTTGCAAGCGATCTCCATCACCGCAATCAGAACGGCGGGGCTCAAGCGCCGGTAAACGGCAACGCCTTCCGCGTTCAGACGGTCAATGTACGCGCCCAGAGCAGCGTGAGAATCGAGCTTCGGAGCGGGCGGGAAGTACCCGTCACGGCCAATGGACAGCCCGCGCAGCGACGTGTCCAGAAGATGCGCCGCTACGTCCTTGACTCTCCACATCGGTGAAACCGTCTGCCGCTCCCAGTCTTCGGGGGTAAGCGAGCGAAGCAATTCGAGCAGCAGCCCATCGACCTTAGGAAAAAGATGCCCGGTTAGAATGGGCTGCAAGGACACTAGACGCAGACGCCTTCATCCGCGGGTTCCGGGAAATGCTGCGAAAACCAGAAAGAATACGGAGTGGCACCGTATTGCTGGTAATGCTCGAGGCGCTCGCGGCCCTCGGCAACAGTGGGAACGTGTCCGGCCGGAATCCACCAGAGACAATAGTTGGGCTTGTCCATCTTTTCAAACCATTTGGCGCGGGCGCGAAAGGCGCGGGCGTGATCGGACTTGTAGGCGAAGTTGCGAAGCGCTTCGATCGACTCCCAAACGGACATATTGACAATGATGAAAGGGTCGTCGCTGTAGGCGATGTCCGTGGCGTTGCCCGATTCCGACTGCAGGCGCCAAACGAAACCCGGAGCCATGCCGGCGAGCGCGTTGATGGGTTCGAGTTGAGCAACGAATTCGGCGATCTTCGGATCGTCGATCGGCGCAATAAGCCGAGCGATATTGATTTGTGCGAGATGGTAAGGCATGGTCGCTTTAGAGGATGCCTTATTCATGCTTGGAGTTGCACTAAAAATTGCGCCTACCACGACTACATTCTTTGGAAGATGGTTCGTGTCCAGATTTCAAAGCGTCACTGCAACACTACATGCTTCATTTGCATAGGTCTTATCGCAAAAGCAAATTGCGGCCAGCGGTCCGCGTGCCGCTGATGATTGCCTTGGGCGCGGACATCGGAATTCGCTGGCCCCAAGTGCAAAAGGCCGAAACGGTAGTCAATGTGGATCTGCGCAAAATGTCCATCCCGCGTCAAGCAGAAGTGCAGCCCGGCCTCCTGTCCGTGAAGGCCTATCCTCCGAAACTGTCGAAAGGAGATGGGATAGTCCTTGTGGAAGATATGATTTTGGCCTTTGAGAAAATGTTCTGCGTGCTCAAGCTTTTCGCGTGCATCTGAGGTCAGCCGGACAATCAATTGAAATTGCTGGTCGCTCGACAGCATGCTGTTCTCGCCTTGGATGTCGATCAACTCTTGAATCAGACCTAGAGCGCTACCCAAGTCCATTCCATCGCGGCTATCGATGAGACGGGTATTCAAGAGAGCGTGAGTGATGCCTACAAACGTCGCGCGTTGCGAGGCATTCCATCGCCCGAAGACAGACCCTGCCAGTGATGGGCCAGTCCCCGCTCCGCAGCGAGTAAGAACACCCCGAACAATGGCCCGCTGCCGGGGAGCCAAATCTTCGAAAAACAGCCAATTGACGAGAGAGGATTCAAAGAGCTCGCGTTCTTCAAGGAGTTTCAAGCGTTCTGCGGGGGACAATTTTCCTGCTTCTTGAATGACAACTCGCGAATCAGCAAACGCTGGCACGGTTGCTTCTTCTTGCACAAGGGCGCTTGCTTCCTCCAATTGAGGCGCATTGGCCGCTGCCCGAACCGAAGTGCAGAGCGGTTGTTCGATCGATGGCGGCGCTTCGTTGGTTTCTCGCTCGGCCGGCTGCGCTAGGCTTGCGCTGGCCAGCAGGACAAATAAACAGAGTACAAAGGCAAACATCGGCACTTCTCCCTGAAACGGGGTTCCTTTCCTGGTTTGGCTACCTTGTGATTTCCTGTTTGAAGTCCGCGGAGGCGATGGCACGCGCATGGCCAATGTCCGGTTTGAAAAAAAACTATGACGAAAAAGCACTTATGCGCGGCACGGCCTGCACGCGATTTGATTGCAGTGCCACGATGAGGCGACGACTGCTGTACAGGAACGACAGTTGATGCGCCCGTGCTTCTATGCGGTGCGGACCTTAGCGTTCTTGTTTGGATCTTAGAAGTTGAAGCGGTAACCGAGGATCATTTTGGCAATCAGATGATCGGTGGTATGAGTGACTCCAACACCCAAACCGAAATTGACTTCCCAGTTCGGCGAGAGATTCAGGTCGATAGCCGGAAAGAATTGGTGTTGCTGCTGGCCTGTGGGAAGAAAATCGGTGGCGGGACCGGCGGCGCCGTAGTATTCGAATCCGCCTGTGATTTTTTTCGTGAAGTCGTAGCTGAACTTGAAATCGGGCGAAAACGTGACTCCCTGGTTGACGCTGTCGCCGTGGAAGGACCGATCAAAGGCCGGATTAAACGAGAAGTACCACCTACCGGCTTGCTTATCGATGATGGGGCGCATCTCCCAAGTCCAGGTATCGGTCGAAAATCGGCGCCGCTGATAACCAATCTCGTTGGAAAGGCTGAGGCCAACCGGCCACTTCCATTCTTTGGGTACATGCACGCGAGGCCGAATGTGGTCGCCCACCCAATCCCAGCCCTGGCCGTTTTGCGCGGAAGTGAAGATGTAGAACCCGGTCTCGAACCAATCATTAAAGCCGTGGGTAATTTCGATGGTCTCATGGAGCTGGTGATTGGTGGGGAGGAGGCCGTTTTCTGGGGTTTTAGAGCCCTGAAACGTGAAGTTGCTGTGGAGCTCGACCATAGTATGTTTCGGCTCCACTTGATCGTAGCCGTAAACTTGAATTTCGTAATTGTCCTGCGCACGCGCGCGCCCGGACAGAGTCGCGCTAAGGAACACAAGAAAACAGCAGATCATGGCGACGCGTGGACCCATGCTCCATCCTTAAGGAAGCTATTTAGGGTATCTCAGGAACCCTTTCCGGCAAACTTGCTGACAAACCTTTGCTGATAAAGATGGTGAGATGCGGGGACTACGCGTGCGGGTGCGCTTTGTCGTAAACCTCCATCAATTGGCGGATAGAAGCGTGCGTGTAGCGCTGCGTTGTGGAAAGCGATTGGTGGCCAAGCAGTTCCTGGATCGCGCGAAGATCCGCGCCGTCCGCAAGAAGATGGGTGGCGAAGGCGTGGCGCAAGGAATGCGGATGGAGGTCCCAGTTGACGTTGACCAGCCGCACGTACTTCTTGACGACGCGGCCAACGGAGCGCTGGGTCAGGCGGCGCCCCGCATAGTTGAGAAAAACAGCTTGCGTGTGCGGATTGCTGCTGCCATTTGACCCGTTCGATTGTTTCAAAAGTTGTTCTCGCACAGGCCAATATTTCTCCAGCGCCTCCTGAGCCTTCGCACCGTAAGGCACAATGCGCTCTTTGTTGCCTTTGCCGCGCACGCGCAAAATGCGGTCTTTTTGCTCGATGTCCAGCAGATTCAGTCCGGTAAGCTCGCTGACGCGCAAGCCTGCGGCATAAAGCAGCTCGAGTAGCGCGCGGTCGCGGCGCAGGAGGAAACCTTCGTCGACGAGCGCGGATTGGGGCGTCTTTCGTTCTTCCTTGGGTTGCGAAACTTTCGACGGCACCCGCCTCTGGGAAGTCGCGCCTCTCGCCGAAGGCAGTTGAGCCATTCCTGCCAGCTGATTGAGAAAACCATTCATTTCTTCCGCGGAGAGAACCGACGGGATGCGCTTCGGCAACTTGGGTGTCGTTACCAAACGCGCGGGGCTTTCTTTCAACCGCCCTTCACGCACGCAATATTTGAAAAAAGAGCGCAAAGCCGCGAGCTTCCGCGCGATGGAGCTTTTTTCCAACCCGTGATCGTGCAAGTGGCCGACAAATTCGCGGATCATTCCATGGTTCACGGCGCGCAGGGCTGGGAGTTCGGCACCGGGCGGCGAGAGGAAAGCAAGAAACTGCCGGAGATCCTTGCCGTAGTTGGAAACGGTGTGAGGAGACGAATTCTTTACCGTGTGGAGATACTCGAGGTACTTGTTGATTGCTTCTTGCATCGTTTGCAAACCCGGAGAAAAGACCCGCAAACAGTATAGGCGCTCGACCGAACACGAATAGTCAAATTAGATAACTGTTTCCTGAAATGCAGGTGAGTCAGGACTTGGCTGCCACGGGTACGGGAGCTTCCTCGGGTTGGGCCGACGGCGGAGCTTCGGCGAGCTTCTCCCAATCGCAGCCCTCCTTCAAGCAAGCGCGCACGGTGCCAATCTTGGAGCGCTTCTCGACGATGAATGGCGCGCCGCATTTCGGGCAAGGTTCAGCGATGGGCATGTGCGGTGTGGTGAAATCGCAATCCGGATAGCGCGAACAGCCGTAGAAAACCCGCGGACGTCCGCGACCGCCTTTTCCGGCGCTTCCCCGGCGCACGAATTCTCCTTCGTGGCACTTCGGGCATTTGATGCCCATGGTGATGGGCCGCGTGTACTTGCACTTCGGGTAAGCGGAGCAGCCGATGAATTCGCCGAAGCGGCCATGCTTTTTCACCAAGCCACTGCCGCAAGTCGGGCACTTTTCGTCGAGCGGCTCATCCGGCTGATGCGCGATGCGCGTGCCCTGCACCAGGCGTCGCGTGGTCTTGCAGTCCGGATAACCGGTGCAAGCCAGGAAAGTGCCGAACCGTCCGCGTTTGATGGCCATTTCTTTACCGCAGTTGTCGCAGTAGTGCGTCTTGGTCTCGTCGCCGTCGGAAGTTTCGTGCGAGAGGTCCTCGATAAAGTCGCAATCCGGATAGCGCGAGCAGCCCAGGAAGAAGCCGTGGCGGCTGATGCGTTCCAGCAATTCACCTTGACCGCACTTTTCGCACTTCTTTCCGGTGGGGATGCCCGCTTTATAAGAAAGCATTTCGTCGTCGGCCTTGTCCAAGTCGATGACGAATTTTTCCCAGAATTCTTTCACCGATTCGCGCCAGGGCAGTTTGCCCTCTTCGATTTCGTCGAGCTCTTCTTCCATGCGCGCGGTGAATTTCAGGTCGAATATGTCCTCAAAGCTTTTTACCAGCAGCTTGCATACGCGCTCCCCAAGCATGGTGGGCGAAAACCGGCCTTGGTCCTTGGTG
>DATDNK010000101.1:0-6573 GCA_036518275.1 Candidatus Acidiferrum sp. | reverse complement strand
CCGCGCGCTTTGAATCCGCGCATCTCGCCGCATCTCGAGGCCATCATCCTCAAGTGTTTGGATAAGGACCCGGACCGCCGCTATCAATCGGCCAAAGAGCTTCTCGTGGATTTGCGCCGCCTGCAGCTAAACTTCTCCAGTGGGCTACTGCCGCTACCGGCGCGCTTGCCTGCAAGCACACTCTGGAAGCGCATTGCTTACGCCGCGGCTGCCGCGCTCGTCCTCATAGCAGCGCTGGTTGCTTCCAACTTCGCAGGTTGGCGCGATCGCCTTCTCGGGCGGTCTCGCCCCCTGCAAATTCGCTCGCTTGCCGTCCTTCCATTCCAAAACCTTTCCGGCAATTCCGACCAAGATTACTTCGCCGATGGCATGACTGAAGCGTTGATAACCAACCTCGGCCAGATTCATGCCCTCCATGTCATCTCCCGTACTTCCGTTACGCGCTACAAGTCCCCGCAGAAGCCGCTTCGGCAAATCGCCCAGGAGCTTCACGTGGATGCGATTGTCGAAGGTTCCGTCTCGCTCATTGGAGGCGTCGCCCAGGTCAACGCGCGTTTGCTCTACGGGCCCACTGATACCCAGCTCTGGTCCAAGAGCTACAAGCGTGACCTCCAGAATGTCCTGGTGCTGCAAGCCGAATTAGGGAGCTCCATTGTCCATGAAATCAATCTCACCGTGACACCGCAGGAGCAAGCGCGCCTCGCGGGCAGCAGGGAAGTGAACCCCGCCGCGCATGAGGCCTATCTCAAGGGCAATTTCTTGAAACGCGGTACTCCCGAGCAGAGGGAAAAATCCAGGGAATACTTCGAGGAAGCCATTCGCATCGATCCCAATTACGCTCCGGCCTATGCTGGTCTGGCCGATTATTATCGGTCGAGCTCTGAACTCACCCCTCTTTGGGGAATGCGGGAGTCTGAGAACTACGCGGAAAAGGCCGTGGCCCTGGATCCTGCTTTGGCCCATGCACATCTTGCGCTTGGCTCGGTTCGCTTCTTTGGCCAGTGGAATTGGGCTCAAGCGGAGATAGAGTTCAAGCGCGCCCTGGAACTGAACCCGAGCGATGCGGAAGCGCACCGCACTTACGCGAACTTCTTGGCGGCGCTTGGTCGCCAGGAAGAAGCGCTCTCAGAGATTCACCACGCTCAGGAGCTCGACCCTCTCTACATTACGACGCAAATCACCGCTGGCTGGGTTCTCTACTTTGCGCGCCAATATGACAAAGCCATCGAGCAGTGCCGCGGTGCCTTGGAACTCGACCCCAACTCCGCCGGAGGCTACGATTGCTTGGGGAATGCCTTCTTGGCCAAAGGTGTCTACGAGCAGGCTGTCGACGCGTGCCAGAAGGCCGTCAGCTTTTCCGGCAATGCCTCCGCGAGAGTTGTCGGGCTCGGGGAAGCTTATGCCTTTGCGGGAAAGAAAGCTCAGGCCGGCGAAGTCTTGCGGCAACTTCACGAGCGTTCTGCGAAGGCTTACGTTTCTCCCGTCTTTCTCTCACGCCTGTATCTGGCTTCCGGCAATCAGGCTCAGGCGCTCGCCCAGTTGGAGCTTGCCTACCGTGCGCGCGATCAGTACATGGTTTGGCTCAACGCTGAACGCGCTTTTGATCCTCTGCGTGGTGACGCGCGCTTCCAGGACTTGGTGGGTCGCGTCGGATTCCCGAAATAAGCGCACTTTTCTTCTTTAGGCAAAGGATTCGGATTTCGGTTTCCAGCCGCAAACAATTCTCCGCTGACCTTAGAGCCTCACACTCGACGAGGATATCGCGACGCTGGTACAGTCCATCTCGTGCTTTAAGATGACTGCGTAGAGCGTGCCCTTTTTCTTGCGCGCCAACTGGCAACCAATCACTCGTCGAGTCCCTTTCCTGCCAAAAATCTTCAAGCCGTTGACATAGCGTTTGGGATTTTTGAGAAACGTTCCGTACTCCGCGCTGCTAGGTATTAGTAGGATCGCGATCTCCGGAAACCTGGGTCCTGTGCTCTGCCATAACTTCAACGTTTTTACGCCATTTTCTAAATTCTCCCATTTAGCTGGGCGCATCTTTCTCGGGGCCCTGGACGTGGTTTGCTTCATGTTATTCCCCTTTAGTTGGATGGGATTAAGGAGGGCCGTTAACCAGGTTTCTATATCACCCCTAGTAGGATGTCAACCTTCGAAGCGCCGCCAGTGGCGTTGGCTCTTCTACCTGTGCGTGCCTGATGTGTGCAGCGTGATTTCTCTCAATGAGCTAACCGTGGATGCTAATTCTCGACCTTTCTCGTGTTTTCCCGGATTGAAGGATAGCCAAAAAAAACTATCGGTTCGCTTTCGCGGCGTGTTTCCTGCTGGCGGCGCCGGGTTTGGAACGCAGCGCAGCGAGGAATTCGTCGCAGGGCAGGGTATTGATAACGTTCTTTTTTTCCAGCCAGCCGCGCCGCGCCATCGTCACGCCGTAGCGGATAAACGATAGATTGGTCGTAGTGTGCGCGTCCGTGGAAATCGCCACTTTCACGCCGCGCTCCTTGCACATCCGCAAATACACATCCTTCAAGTCCAGCCGGTCGGGATACGAGTTGCATTCCATCGCCACACCGTGTTTCTCGCAGGCGTCGAGCACTTTTTCCATGTCGTAGTCGAAGGCATCGCGGCGCAGTAGCAGACGGCCCGTTGGGTGCGCGATGATTTGCGTGAAGGGATTCTCGATGGCCGCGAGCAAGCGGTCGGTCATCGCCGCGCGGTCCAAATTCATGTAGGAATGCACCGAACAAACCACAACATCAAGCTGCGCCAGAATTTCGTCCGAATAATCGAGCGCGCCATCTTTCAAAATGTCCACCTCAGCGCCCGCAAGCACGCGAATTCCTAATTCCTTTTCGCTCAGCGCGTGAATTTTCTTGATGTGCGCCGCCGCTCGCTTTTCATCGAGCCCATTCGCGACCGTCACCGCTTTCGAATGGTCGGTAATCGCAATGTACTCGTGCCCCAGCTTCCGCGCCGCTTCCGCCATCTCCTCAATCGAATTCTTCCCGTCACTCGCCGTCGAGTGCATTTGTAAATCGCCCTTGATGTCTTTCAGCGTGAGCAGGTGCGGTAATTTGTGATGCTCCGCCGCAGCGATTTCTCCTGTATTCTCGCGCAGTTCCGGCGGAACAAAATCCAGCTTCAGCTTTGCGTAAATCTCTTCTTCCGTGCGCCCCGCCACGCGCTTTTCGCCCTTCAGAGTTGCCAGCGCGTATTCGTTCAGCGTCAGTCCCATGTCATTCGCGCGCCCGCGCAGTGCCACGTTATGTTCCTTAGAGCCTGTGAAATACATCAGTGCCGCGCCGAAATTTTCTTTCTCCAGCAGACGCACATCCACCTGCAGTCCGTTCGTCAGCGTGAAGCTGACCTTGTTCTCCCCATGCGCAAGCTTCTGATCGATGTCCGGAAATTTCAGAATGTGCTCGGCAAGAGCGTCCACATGTTTCTGCGAAGTGAATCCGTCCGCCAGCGTCACCAGCAGGTCCAAATCGCCCACGGTTTCTTTGCCACGCCGCAGCGATCCCGCTGGCGTCACCGAATCCACTGCTTTCCCTGCTTTCTTGATATGCTCCGCAATCGCGAGCGCTGCGGCTTCCGCCGTGTTGATCAAAAAACGCCCCGTGGACTTCTTGAAGACTTCCACCGCCTTCAAAATATTCTGTTCGCTCTTCTCACCAAACCCCGGCAGGTCGCGCAGTTTTTGTTCTCTCGCGAGCCTTTCCACATCCGCCACCGTGGCCGCCTTGAAGTTTGACCACAGGAACGCCACCTTCTTCGGCCCCAGCGATTGCAGTTGCAGCACGTCCAAGATCGTCGCCGGATATTTCTTCAGCAGCTTCTTTCGCAGCGAATAGTCCCCAGTCTTCACAATTTCTTGCAGATGCTCGACCATCCGCTCGCCGATTCCCGGCAACTCTTCCAGCTTTTCCGGCTCCTTGACCAGTTGCTCGATCGATTCCGGCAAGCTGTCAATCAACTCCGCCGCCTTCTCATAACTTCGATACCGCCCAATGATCGCGCCATCAATCTCCAGAAGCTGTGCTGTGTCTCGCAGAATGCGTGCGATTTGCTTGTTGTCCATAGCGCCCAATTATAAGCCCGGATGTACCGGCCGGTCTTCGGATCAAAAGGGTCCTCCGCTGGGTAATGCAGACGCGTGTCCTAATGAACGCTTGCCGTTCCGGTGCACGCAGCCTTTTTGATTGGACTATTGAATCGTGGCGGTCACAGTGGTTTTAGCTTGGCCTCGAAAAGGGAGGAGCTCAGCAAATCTTCCGCCTCCAAAAGAAAATGGCCGGCAGGAGGGCTATGCTGCCGGCCATTTCATAAATCGAGATCTTAGCCGCCGCCGTTCTTCGAGACGTTGGCCGCCTGGGGACCCTTGGGGCCTTGAACGATCTCAAATTCGACAGGATCTCCTTCCTGCAGGGTTCGATACCCGTCGCCTACGATCGCCGAATAGTGCACAAACACATCCGGTCCGTCGTCGCGACCGATGAATCCATAGCCCTTGGAATTATTGAACCACTTTACGCTTCCTTTCACTTCACCTGGCCTCCTGACTGAACATTCCTGCTAGACCCCCTTCGTCCAACGCTCGAGTAAACTGCGCTCCAGCGCCGCAAGAATCCCAATTTTCGCGGAGTGTAGCCAGAACAACGCGCGGAGTCAATAGCCCGTTCGCTCCTTTCCTACGAAAACATCTACATTTTCGTCTTATAAAACCGTTTTAATGCGATTCGTCCCCTCGACTGCAATTCAACGCGCAAGGTACCGCAGCTAATAAAGAATCCCCGCAATCGTCTTTGCGTCCCGCCGCTCTTTCTTCAGGATTATCGAGAAATTGGTCCGAAAGTGTGGGAGCGGTTCAAAAGGGGGCGTGAGCAACAATTGTGGTATTTCCGCGAGCTTACGAAGGTTTAAGAAGAAAAATGCGGAACCTGGCGGATCGTGGAGGAACTTAAGCGAACGGTTGCAGCACTGCGTCGAGTCTCCTCAGAGGAGTCGTCAAGCGAGTAAGTTGTGGGTCTGATTGATTGACAAGATTCCGGGAGAAACTGTTGCTTCAACCAAAACTAAATGGGACTTCTGATTTCCGATGACAGTCTTGGTCGGTCGTGTGGCGAGGAAGACTCTCAGCGAGGTACCTGACGGGCAGGAGCACACCGTCCAGCCATCTCATGCGTATTAGATTCTTGTGATGTCTCGCAGAGTATAGAAGTTCCGCAGCACAACAGGGCCGATTCCCTTTACAGGAAGTAGTAGGGCTTCTATGGCTCTTGCATCTTTGCTACGTAGAATCTCTTCACAATCAATGACGCGTTTAGTGCGAACGAGTGCACCCAACGCCGATAATCGCTCGGCAAACAATTTCGTCATAAAGGGCCCCCTGTCACAGCCAGCGGCTCTAAGTTTCGTTTCGATTTCTTGAGATTCCCAACGTCCTAAGCTTGGCGGGTCAGTGAGTTTTTCTCGACGCAATCCCTGAAGCAGGGGATAGGTGCGTTCAAGCGTGTATTGGTTGACGGCCAATATTGAGACAACGAGGTCGTCCCAGGGAGAATCAAGCGGAGCAGTTTTGGGTAGCGATTCATGCATTGATAAGGTTGGACTGATGGTCTTGCACCAGTGCCATTTCCTCGGCGGTTAAGCCATACATTTTAGAGAGTTCTTCCTCCAATTCTGCCTCAAGTTTTGAAGAGGTGGATTGATTCCTCTTCGCCGCGAGTATCTGGTCCACTATGTGAGCGAGTTTTCGCCGAACTGCAGGCGTTGACTTTGGTACCGGGATCGTTTTGATCTCCCCTTGGTTTATGCGTAGATATCCGCCCGCCAAACTGAGCGACTTATAGTAGTGTCGATACCAGAAGGTCACAATCTTGCTGTTCAAAACTCCAAGCAAATATCTGAGATTCTCTAGATCATCGTCCAGCACAATTGTTGTCGATTTGCCCGCAAGATATTCGCCTGAAGGATCTAAGGCACATTCCAATTCTTTTGTCATGCCCCCGATGATAATTTTAGGAGCGGCTGCTTGTTGCAACCGTTTGAGATTGATCGAACGCAAATCCGCATCCAAAACCACTGGGGCGTTGTAACTTCCTTTGATGTATCGGGTCGGACGCTCCGCCCAACAGAGCGCAAACCTATCAATAGTTCCCGTATTTACGAATTTCTTGAACTGCTTTCCCGTTACCTCTTTCTTTTCAAGGATCACTTTTTTGAGCTCATATGCCTCGGACACCGTTGCAGCCGCCGAAACACCTTTGCACTGCTGCTGCAGAGGTGGATGGGCCATAATCTTAGTGAGGATTGCTGAAGCAGGTTCGGCTCCGAAGTACCGGTCCCAAGAAACATCAGCGTAGAAGGTTTGGACCGGGATGTCGCGTGTTTGCAGCACCTCTTCTAGGTCGCTCATAACTGTCATCGTCGGATCGGATCGAGCACCTTTATCCATGCTTGCCCTGAATACGATGGGATAGACCGCAACTTCTTTGAACACCTTTACTGCAGAGTAGTCGCAGATTTCGAGTACCGACCGTTGTCGAAGAAGTTCGCGGAGAGCCTCGGCGT
>DATDNK010000100.1:0-12622 GCA_036518275.1 Candidatus Acidiferrum sp. | reverse complement strand
GGCGCAACGCTAGGATCCGTCAGGCTCGGGATGACCATGTCGACGTAGGGGCGGCGGGAGTAGTGGCCGTATTTGGCGTCATCGTATGCGCGCTCCATGTAATCCATGGCGGGAGAGATGGAAATCGCCCCGCGTAGATGCGCGCCTGGACCGGGCAAACATTTGAAATTGGGGAGAGCGTCGAGCGAAAGATTGACCTTACCGGAAGAGCCGCGGAACTTGTAATGCCGCACGCTCTCGAGAAAATCAGCAGGCAATTCGCTAGGCTCGAGAAATTTTTCAAAAGTGAGATGCGGATCGACACTCGAAGAAACGACGTTCGCGGAAATTTCTTCTCCCGACTGCAGCGCTACGCCGCAAGCCCGCCCGTTCCTCGTCAAAATTCTAGCAACCGGCGCTTTGGTGCGAATTTCAGCGCCCAGTTCGCGTGCGGCAGAAGCGATGGCATTGGAAATGGCTCCAGTGCCGCCTCGGCTGAAGCCCCAGGAGCGAAACGCGCCATCAATTTCGCCCATGTAATGATGCAACAGAACGTAGGCAGTTCCCGGCGAGCGAATCCCCAAAAACGTGCCGATGATGCCCGACGCCGACATCGTAGCCTTCAACACATCGGTCTCGAACCACTGGTCGAGAAAATCCGCCGAACTCATCGTCATGAGCTGCACCAGCGTGTACCGCTCGTCCGAGGAAAGTTCGCGGAAGCGCTGCAGCAAAAAGTGAAGCTGCTTGAGGTCGCGCGGATTCAGCGTCGTCGGGTCGGGAGGAATCATCGAGAGGATGGGCTTCACGAACCGGCACATTGGCACCATCATCTTGGAAAACTCTTCGTACGCTTCCGCGTCCACGCGCGAGTGCCGCCGAATTTCGCGCACTGTTTTGGCATGATCGTTCACCCGCCAAAGGTAATTGCCGTTGGGCATGGGCGTGAAAGTCCCGTCCAGCGGCAGGATTTCCAGTCCGTGCCGGGGCAGATCAAGCTCCCGGATAATCTCCGGCCTCAGCAGTGAAACCACATAAGAACATTCAGAAAAAAAGAAGCCTGGGAAAATCTCCTCGGTCACTGCTGCCCCGCCCAGCACGTGCCGGCGTTCCAGAACGACGACTTTCTTGCCTGCCTTGGCAAGATACGCTGCGTTGACCAGCCCATTATGGCCGCCGCCAATGACGATAGCGTCGTAGTGCTGCCCCATGCAGTTTGGCTCCGGTATGACTCAAAAGAAAAATGCGGGAAGCAAAGACTCAACATTCTACTGACACCCCGAATGGGGTACAAGAGCGTGCACTCGTCCAGTAGATTAGTGACACTTTGCCTTTCTCCGATGGAGTTTCCAGCGGGTGACGAATTCCAGAGGAGTGAGGTAGGCAAGCGATTGGTGAGGGCGCACGCAGTTGTAGGTGTGTTCCCAGCGGCGTAGCTGGTGATTGAGCCGTGGTGGCTGATCGGAGTCGGCGTGCACCTGATAGAACTCTTCGTGGTGGGTGCGATGGGAGCGCTCGACGTGCGCGTTCAGTTTTGGTGTCGGCAGGTGCGTGCGGCGTTCCGTTCGTTGAAGAAATAGAAAAGCATCCATTGAAGCCAGGCTCGTGCAGCCCTGCACCTCACACTCCTGGTACCGACCGAAGATTTTGTAGCCCGTCTTGCGCGAGATCCCAAACTCCCTGCGGAGATCCGCCATTGGCTCGCCGGCTAGCCGGCAAGCCACAAACTGCACCCTTTCATCCATCATCGAACACTCCTTCCACAGCATCACTCCCTCCCAAAAAACAGGAGGAAGTGTCACCCATGTGTCCGGCACGATGTGTTACCTATGTCGCAGGCTGCTCAGAAGTTTTCACTCTTGAATTCTTGGTTTCCTTCTCCGGGCATGCAGGAGTACCCAGCTTTCAATCGCCCATTGCCGCGAATCTTAGCGCTCTTTATCGTGGTTTGACCTCCTTTCAGTTCAGCAGTGACGATTCGCTACACAAACACGGCCCTAGGATCGATTATTTTTCCTCTCCCTTCCTTAGCAGGAAAATGACCACGAAGCGCTTGCCACAGGCGAGGGCTTGATGATAAACAGGTTTGCGCGGCGCCCCATCAACGGTTTTAGTTGAGGGGCCCGCTGACCGCGGGTCTCGTCGGGCGTTTTTGCGAGTCTACCTTCTTTTAGGTGCACCGATCGTCTGACCAGGCGTGACACAAATGGTTCGGGGAAAGGTCTCTTATGAATTCGCTCAGGAACCAGACTCTTCTCTTCGCAGGCGTTCTAGTTTTTAGTCTTTCGGGAGAAGCGCTTCCCAGTCTGGCACAAAGCGATGCTGCAAGCCGCAGCTTCGAGTTCAAGTACGTGGCGCGGATTCCCGAATCGCCCGCCGGTGCAAAAACGCTGCGGCTCTGGATTCCTCTGCCGCCCTCGGATACCTACCAAACGATCTCGGGTCTCAAGATTGAGTCGGCCTTTCCCTATACCAAGCATCGCGAGGGAGAATACGGCAACGAATACATTTACTTGCAAGTGCCGGCGAAACAGGCAAGCGCCTCAGAGATTCGCTTGAGCTTTCAAGTAATGCGCCGCGAGCACCGTGTGTCGCTGGACCCCAATGGGCCTTTTGTTGACCCACCCGAGCCTAGTGCTGCGAGTCTTCAGCGCTTCCTTCAACCAGACCGCTTGGTACCTCTACAAGGCGTAATCGCGGACCTTTCGGCGCAAGAGACGCAAGGCATCGAGGAGCCGCTGGCAAAGGCCAGGGCGGTCTACGACTACGTCGTAAAAACTATGCGTTACGACAAGTCCGGCACGGGCTGGGGCAACGGAGATGCGATTTGGGCGTGCACGGCAAAGCGCGGCAACTGCACCGACTTTCACTCCCTCTTCATCGGGATGCTGCGAGCCGCAGGGATTCCCGCACGCTTTGAAATCGGGTTTCCTCTTCCGTGGGATCAGCACGCCGGTGCTATCCCCGGCTATCACTGCTGGGCGCTATTCTATTTGAAGCCCTACGGCTGGATTCCTGTTGACGCTTCTGAGGCGTGGAAACATCCGGACAAAAAGAACTACTTTTTCGGTGCGCACGACGACAATCGCGTGCAATTCACCACCGGCCGCGACATCCGCCTCGATCCGCCGCAGGCGGGCCTGCCCCTCAACTACTTTGTTTATCCTTATGCGGAGTTGGATGGAAAGCCGTTCGCCGTCCAATCGGAGTTCTCGTTCCAAGACGACGTCAAGACCACCAAATAACGCTTAAGACGTTTCAAATTGGAGGCAGATCGAAGCGCCTCGCGCGCAAGGCCTGCCAAAAGAAGCAAGTTCTCCGCTGGATCTATTCGCCGTAGGGGACCCAGATATTTTTCACTTGGATGGCATGGTCGAGGAACCACCGGCCTTCCCCCTTCTTCTGGTCAAACCAGTCAATCGCGCGGCCCTCATTCGCAAAAACCTGCTTCAAATTTCCAATCGACAGCGCTTTCGCGGCCGCAGCGCTGGCCTCGTCGGTGAAGCTCCAGATGGCATCCACGTCGTCATGTTCGGCGAGCGTCTTCAGCAATTCCGCTGCCCGGCCCGTAACAATATTCACCACTCCGCCCGGCAAGTCGCTTGTGTCCAAGACTTGATACAAGTCGCCTGTAATCAGCGGATATTTTTCTGAGGGGATCGCGATCACGGTGTTGCCCGCGCAAATCGCCGGCATCACGAGGGACAGGAAGCCAAGCAACGGCGCATCCGTAGGGCATAGAATGCCCACCGTACCGACAGGCTCTTTCATGGCGAGCGCCACATTGCGAAACGGCGGATTGTGCACCGCGCCATCGAATTTATCAGCCCAAGCGGCGTAGGAAAAAATGCGTTCGATGCCATGGCTGACTTCTGCTTCAGCTTGTTTCTTTCCAACGACCGCGGACAAGCGCGCTGCGATTTCCTCTCCGCGTTGCGAAAGATTCTCCGCCATGTAGTAGAGCACTTGCGCACGATTGTGCGCCGTCGCTTTGCCCCACGCTTCCGCTTTGCGCGCAGCCTCGACTGCGTTGCGAATATCTTTGCGATTGCCAAGCGGCGCCTCTCCGAGCACGCGGCCGTCCGCAGCTCGCACTGCCATGCTGTAGCCGGAATCTGGCCGGGCCTGCTTCCCGCCAATGTAGAGCTTCACCGTGCGGTCAATCGGCGGCGCGGGAAAATCTCCAGTCAGTTCCGGCGGCTGCTCGATCGCAAGAGGTGTCACGTGAACCGGCGGCGCTTGTTTGAACCATGCGGGCTCAAGATACTCCAGCAAGCCTTCACGCCCGCCTTCACGGCCAAATCCGCTTTCGCGGTAACCGCCGAAGCCGCAGGCGGCGTCGAACAGATTCGTGCAGTTCACCCAAACCACGCCGGCCTTCAGCTGCGCGGCGACGTGCAACGCAACGTTGATGCTTTCGCTCCAAACGCAGGCGGCAAGGCCGTACACCGTGTTGTTGGCAAGCTCAACGGCTTCCCGCGGCGTTCGAAACGTCATCGCCGCCAGCACCGGCCCGAAAATCTCTTGCTGCGCGACGACCGAACTTGGGTGCACGTTGCTCAAAAGTGTCGGCGGAAAATACAAGCCGCGCGAGGGAACAGGAATCGACGGCTGCCAGCACGTTGCGCCTTCGGCCACGCCCTGATCCACCAGGCGCTGGATGCGCTCAAGCTGCACCCGCGCAACAATCGCGCCAATGTCAATCGCCTTGTCGAGCGGCGGACCGATGCGCAGCGTGTTCATGCGGTCTTGAATTTTGCCGATCAATCTCTCGGCGACGCTCTCTTGCATCAGCAGACGCGAGCCCGCACAGCAAACTTGCCCTTGATTGAACCAGATTCCATCGACCAAGCCTTCCACGGCGCTGTCCAGATCCGCATCTTCAAAGATAATGAACGGCGATTTGCCGCCTAGCTCTAAGGAGAGCTTCTTGTGGCTCTGGGCCGTGGCTTTGCGAATCGCGCGCCCGACTTCGGTAGATCCCGTGAACGCGATCTTGTCTACGTCGGGGTGCTTCACCAGCGCTTCGCCGGTTGAGCCATCGCCCGTGACGATGTTCACTACTCCTGGAGGCAGTCCAACCTCCTGGCAGATGTGCGCAAAAGCCAGCGCCGTCAAAGGCGTAAACTCGGCCGGCTTTAGAACTACAGTATTTCCCGTGGCGAGTGCTGGCGCGATTTTCCACGCCAGCATCAGCAGCGGAAAATTCCAAGGAATAATCTGGCCCACAACGCCGCAAGCGGTATACCCAGGGAATTCTTGTTCGAGAATCTGTGCCCAGCCGGCGTGGTGGTAGAAATGGCGCGCAACGAGCGGAATATCAATGTCGCGGCTCTCGCGAATCGGCTTCCCGTTATCCAGCGTTTCGAGCACTGCAAGCCACCGCGAATGCTTTTGCACTTGGCGCGCCAGTGCGTAAAGATAGCGCGCGCGGGCATGAGGAGTCAGACTTTGCCACGCGGGCAACGCGGCGCGAGCCGTTTTCACCGCATGATCTATGTCTTCGGCCGAGCCCTGTGCGACGGTTGCAAGTCTTTCCCCCGTGGAAGGATCAGCCGTTTCAAAATAAGTTCCTGCCGCTGGCGCGGCCCACTCCCCGTTGATGAAATGGCCGAAGCGGTGCTGATGAACATCGAGCCAGGCGAGCGCCTCGCGCGGATCCTCCGGCGCGGGGCCGTACTCCATGGTCATGAATTTTTCGACGATACTCACACGCCGCTTCCCGTTTGCTTCCTCATCGCGCCACCATCACACTGCTCAGGCAATCGGATGGCGATAATCCGCCGAATAACGCCCCGTCGCATAATGTTCAAGCTGCCGCTCTATGTCCGCAAGCATCCCGCTCACGCCAAAGCGGAACAGCTCCGCTTTCATCCACGATATGCCCAGCTCCTCTTTCATCAACGCCAGCCATTCCAGCGATTGCTTCGCCGTTCGGATTCCGCCCGCAGGCTTGAAGCCCACCGCCATTCCCGTTTCCTGCGCGTACTCGCGAATCGCGCGTACCATCACCAGGCTCACCGGCAGCGTGGCATTCACCGCTTCCTTGCCAGTGGAGGTCTTGATGAAGTCTGCTCCCGCCATCATGGCTACGAAGCTGGCGCGCGTGACGTTGCGCAGCGTCAGCAAGTCGCCCGTGCCCAGAATCACCTTCAAGTGCGCCGGCCCGCAGGCATTCTTGAACGTAGCAATTTCGTCAAAAAGCGCTTGCCACCTCGCGCCGAATACGTGAGCGCGCGTGATGACCACATCGATTTCGTCCGCTCCAGCTTCCACCGAGCGGCGAATCTCATTGACGCGCTCCTGTAGCGGCGAAAGTCCCGCCGGAAATCCCGTCGACACTGCGGCAACATGAATCCCGCTGCCCTCGACCGCGCGCCGCGCGGTTTCCACGAACGTGTGGTACACGCAAACGGCCGCCACCTTGATACCGAGACTCTCCACTCCAAGCTTTTGCGCAAGCTCCTGCTGAATCGGCTGGCGCGCCTTGGCACACAGGCGGCGCACACGCTCGTCAGTGTCATCGCCGGAAAGCGTCGTGAGGTCCATGCACGTTATCGCTCGCAACAGCCACGCGGCTTGCCACTCTTTCTTCACCGTTCGCCGCGTTACCAGCGTCTGCGCGCGCCGTTCGACGGCGCTGGTGTTGACGCGTACCGCGTCAATCCAATCCAAATTGAGCGGCACGCCTCGGTTCGGCTGCAGTTCGCGCCCGCCATATTGGGCGATTGCCGTGTCTGAAGGAGAAATGGAGCCCGTTGGCGAAACCGATAGCCGGTCGAGGTTGGATTCACGCATTGCCGGTGTCTTGTCGCGAAATGTCATGGAGTCCCTGCACAGGATTAGAGAAACGGCTTCAATACTTCATCTTATCACTTTGTCGACGCTCGTTTACAGAAGCTAGCAGCGCTTTTGCCACTCTTTCTCGAATTCGGCACGGTTCCAGAACGATTTTTGTGTGCCCACCTTCGTGGTCGAGAGCGCCGCATAAAGGCTCGCCCGCCAAAGGGCTTCCTTTTCCGGAAGGCCTTCTCCCAAAAACACCGCGAAGCTTCCAATGAACGCGTCGCCCGCGCCGGTTGTGTCTACCGACTCAACCTGGAATGGCGGCAGCACTTCCGTTCCCTCATCGCTCGCCAGGAGGCAGCCACGTTCGCCGCGCGTGATGATGACCCGTTTCACGCCTTGCTCGAGCAGAAATCGCGCGCATTCTTTTGCGTCGCCGGCCGTATGCACCGGCATGCCCGTGATCGTTTCTGCCTCACTCTCGTTGGGAATGAAATGGTCCACGCCGCGGAGTTGCTCGAAGTCCACCGGCAGCCCCGGCGCGGGATTCACGATGCACTGGATGCCCTTGTTTCTTGCAAATTTCACCGTGTGATACACGGTGTGGAGCGGGATTTCAAACTGCAGGACAATGGCGTTCGCTTTCTGCAAAAGCGGCGCTGCGGCATCGACGTCCTCGGGAGCCAGCAAGTCGTTCGCGCCTTTGACCACGATGATACGATTCTGCCCCTCGGGATCCACGAAAATGGGCGCCACGCCGCTCGAAACTCCCTCCGCAATTTGCACATGTGTCGCGTCAATTCCCTTCGCCTCGAAATTCTTGATGGTCGCGGGGCCAAAGAGGTCGTTTCCTACCTTCGCCACCATCGCCACATTCGCTCCGCACAGCCGCGCCGCCACTGCCTGGTTCGCGCCTTTTCCTCCGAACCCCAAGTCGAAGCTTTTCCCAAAGATCGTCTCCCCGGGTTTCGGAAACGCGTCATGAAACGTAGTCAGGTCCACGTTCGCGCTGCCAACAACGGCGATGAAAGACTGGCTAGCCATCCTCTTGTCCTGGTTGCTTCGCGCGGATTATATAAGAATCTCGCTCGGAAACTTCAATGCCTGCCTCTCACGCGGCGAAGCCTTAACGCGCGTACTCACCGGAGCGTGCATTCTTTTCTATGGGCTTGACACTATTCTTTGTCCCGACTATAAGCAGCCACAGCTTTCAAAAGACAAACCGCCAGTGTCCTGCGATTCTTGAAGCAAGTAATGCGTTCAAATGGATTGACGGTTAAAGGGGCAGCGGTTCATGTTCGTACCTCACACAGTCGGCCTCGCGCTTCTAATGATGATCGCCAGCGCAATTTGCTGGGGCTCCTGGGCAAACACCTACAAAGGCGTGAAAAATTACCGCTTTGAATTGTTCTATTGGGACTATGCCGTCGGAATCTTTCTGATTTCTCTTGTGCTGGCATTCACGATGGGAAGCACATCGAACGATGCTTCCAGCTTCCTTTCCAACGTCCACTCCGCGGACTCCTCGAACTTTTACTACACGCTCGCCGGCGGCGCGGTCTTCAATCTGGCGAACCTTTTGTTGGTTGCAGCCATCGACATGGCCGGTCTGGCCATGGCATTTCCCGTCTCCATTGGCATCGCGCTCGTTGTTGGAGTCGTTTCAAGCTACATTCTTCAACCGAAAGGGAACCCATTATTGCTCGCCGCGGGAGTTGCCTCAGCGATTTTGGCCGTGATCCTCGATGGCAAGGCTTATCGCAGCCTCCAAAAATCTGCCAGCTCCCTTTCTCGAAAAAGCATTATCGTCTCGGTCGTCTCTGGAATCCTCATGGGTCTTTGGGCCCCGTTCGTTACCCATGCTATGACCCAAGGGCACACGCTAGGCCCGTACAGCGTAGGCGTATTCTTCACGCTCGGAGCTCTTCTTTCATGCTTCCTGTGGAACGTCTATTTCATGAAAAAGCCGCTCGTAGGTACACCTGTAAATTTCAGCGATTTTTTCCGCGGGCCAGCGTCGGGACACTTCCTCGGCTTCCTGGGAGGAGCCATCTGGGGCACTGGAACAGTTTTCAATCTCGTGGCTGCGAATTTCACCGGCGTGGCGATTTCCTATGCCATTGGTCAGTCGGCGCCCATGGTTGCTGCGCTCTGGGGCGTTCTTGCCTGGAAGGAGTTCCAAGGAGCAAACCGTCGCGCGAACACGTTTCTCGCGCTGATGTTTGTCTTCTATATTCTCGCAATTTTCTTGGTCGCGAAAGCCAACACGGCGAGTTGACAGCCCTTATCCTGCAAACACATTGCGCGCGATGAACCACAGGTTTGCCGGGCGCTCCGCCAGCCGTCGCACGAACCACGGATACCAGAAGGTCCCATAGGCCACGAGCACAATGGAAGTGCAGCCCTCCGCGGCCAGCCGTTCCTGCTCCCCGCGCTGGATTCCATAAAGCATTTGCACCTCGAAATCCGCTTTCGAGAAATCTTCCTGCAAAGCCTGTTCCGAAAGCCGGCGAATCATCGCCACGTCGTGCGTCGCAAACGCCACTCGCACGCAAGTCTTTTCCTTCTTCGCGCGAAGCAGCTCTTCCCCCAGCGCAAAATAATTCGCATCGACGTCTGCCTTCTTGGGAAACGCAATCTCCGGCGGCTCCATGTACGCGCCCTTCACCAGCCGGATCGACGGCTTTAGCGGCAGCAACTTTGCAAGGTCGTCCCTGGTCCGGTGCAGATAAGCTTGCAGGCATACGCCCACGTTGGGAAACTCTCCCAGCGCGCGGCGGTACAAATCGAGCGTCACATCCACATAGTTGCTCGCTTCCATGTCAATCCAAACGGTGGACTCTCTGGACGCTCGCGCGATGATGCTTTTCAAATACCCAAAACAAAGGTCAGGAGAAAGGTCCAGCCCCAGTTGCGTCAACTTGACGGAGATTTCTGTTTGCAGCCCTTTTTGGCGGATACGCTCCAGAACTTCCAGATAATGATCGGCTACCTGCTGTGCTTCCGCGCGGTCGCTGATGTTTTCTCCAAGGTGCGTGAAAACCGTCCCGATTTTCTTGCCGCGCAGCGTCTCAGCGGCAATCAGCGCGTCATCCAATGTTTCCCCCGGCATGAAGCGCGACACGCTCTTGCGCACAAACTTATAATGCGAGGCGTGGTCGCGCAGCCAGCGGTTTTGCGAGGCAGCCAGCAGAACGGAGCGCATCAGGCTCATGATGTATTTTCGTCTCCAATAAAGGAATAAGGCTGCAAGCGCTTGCAGCGCAGCGCGACGAATTCTAAACCACTTCCTCCCTAAACGCCGAGCACTCGCAACAACGCCCCTGCCAGTGCGCCCCCAACCAAGGGCCCCACAACTGGAACCGCCGCATAGCTCCAATCTGAGCCTGCTTTGCCGGCGACGGGAAGAATCGCGTGCGCCACTCGCGGCCCCAAGTCCCTCGCCGGATTGATCGCGTAACCAGTCGTGCCGCCCAGCGAGAGCCCGATCCCCCAAACCAAACTCCCCACAAGATACGGCCCCAGCCCCGCTGCCGGACCCGCTGCGGCCACGCTCTTTGAAAAAATCGCTCCTACCACAAAGACAAGCACGAACGTTCCGATTAGTTCGCTGACCAAATTTGCCAGCATCTTGCGAATCGCCGGCGCCGTGCAGAAGCACAAGAGCTTCATCGCTGCGTCCGGCGTCTCTTTCCAATGCGGAAAGTAATGGAGCCACACGAGCACAGCTCCCACTATCGCTCCCAGCATTTGAGCACTCAAGTAAGGAAGAAACTTCGCAAAGTGTCCATCGCGCACGGCAAAGCCCAGCGTTACCGCCGGATTCAAATGCGCGTCGCTGCTCCCGCACGCGATCGCCGTAAAGACGCCCGCCATCACCGCAAGCGCCCATCCCGTCGTGATTACCATCCACCCGCTGCTTTCTGCTTTCGATCGTTTCAGTAGCACCGCGGCGACGACTCCATCGCCCAGCAAAATCAGAATCATCGTGCCAAGAAATTCACCGAGCCACGGTGAGGTCATGAGTTCGCGCCTCCTTCACGATTCCACCCAATCAAATGAACGCGTCACTGCCTTTTTCCATTGCCGGTAAAGCCTCTCGCGGTCTGCTTCGCCAAGGCATGGCTTCCATTTGCGGTCCACGGCCCACTTCGCCCGCAATTCCTCTAACCCAGTGAAAAACTTCACTGCCAAGCCCGCCGCGTATGCCGCCCCGAGCGCCGTCGTCTCCTGAATCACCGGCCGCACCACTTCGCGATTCAAAATATCCGCTTGAAACTGCATCAGCAGTTCGTTCGCCACCATTCCGCCGTCCACGCGCAGGCTTGCGAGCGCAATCTGCGAATCCTTCTCCATCGCTTCAATCACCTCGCGCGTCTGAAAAGCGCCGGCTTCCAGCACCGCCCGCGCAATATGTCCTTTATTCGCAAACCGCGTCAGCCCGGCAATCACACCTCGCGCCGTCTCCTTCCAATACGGCGCAAACAATCCTGAAAACGCCGGAACAAAATACACGCCGCCGTTGTCGTTCACCGTGCGCGCCAACGTTTCCACATCGGAACTCTTCTCAATCATCCCCAGATTGTCGCGCAGCCATTGCACCAGCGCTCCCGCAATCGCCACGCTCCCTTCCAGTGCGTAGTGCGCCGGCGCCTCCCCAAATTTGTAAGCAAGCGTGGTGAGCAACCCGAACTTCGACGGTACCAGCCGCTCGCCCGTGTTCATTAGCAGAAAGCACCCCGTACCGTAAGTATTCTTTACCTCGCCGGGACGAAAGCACGCCTGTCCGACCAGCGCCGCCTGTTGATCGCCTAGAATCCCCGCAACGAGAACTCCTGAGATTGCACTCAACGAAGCTTCGCCATAAACCTCGCTGCTCGAGCGCACTTGCGGAAGCACGGCTCGCGGAATCTCAAATGCTTCCAGCAACTTTTCGTCCCAATCCAGTGTTTGTATATTTAGGAGCTGTGTGCGGCTCGCATTCGTCACGTCTGTCGCGTGCACGCCGCCCTTCGCTCCGCCCGTGAGGTTCCACAAAAGAAAAGTATCGATATTTCCGAAAAGCAGTTCGCCCGCCGCTGCCTTTTCCCGCGCCCCGGGAACATTTTCGAGCAGCCACCGCAGCTTCAGTCCGCTGAAGTACGTGCTGAGCGGCAAACCGGTCTGCGCTCGGAAGCGGTCCTGTCCGCCCGTCGCAGAAAATCTCTTCACGTCATCGGCTACGCGCGTATCTTGCCAAACGATCGCGTTCGCAATCGGCTTTCCGCTTTTGCGCTCCCACACCACCGTCGTCTCGCGCTGATTCGTAATCCCAATCGCCGCGAGGTCGGAAGCGCGCAACCGGCTCTGCGCGAGCGCTTCCGCTATCACTTCCTCGGTGCGCCGTAAAATTTCCAGGGGATCGTGCTCCACCCATCCGGGTTTCGCATAGATTTGCTCGTGCTCTTTCTGCGCCACCGCAGCGACGCGCCCTGTTTGGTCGAACACCATGAAGCGCGTGCTCGTCGTTCCTTGATCGATTGCCCCAATATAATTCTTCACCGAATGCCGCCTCTTTTGCCGCGCCGCAGCATACTACGCATCGCTGATTTTTGGAGCAGGGAAATCCTTCACCAAGCAGCCCGTGGAGTCACGCTTTGATGCTTTGCGCAAAAGCCGTAGAGTACCGCCGCAACGGCAAATAGAACCGATAAGGGCGCCGCCGCGCCCCACCCGAGCGCATGCCTCTTTGCAGTCCCACCCCGCATCTAACTAAGTAGGGAAAAAGGGAGAAAGAACATGAACAAGTTGAGACGCAGCTTTTTTCTTCTTTCTGTTGGACTGTTCGCTTTCCTGCTCGCATCCCTGGCGCCCAACG
>DATDNK010000099.1:0-3640 GCA_036518275.1 Candidatus Acidiferrum sp. | reverse complement strand
GTACTATTCGGCAGGAGGGCCAGAAGGAATCTTGACCCTGCTGCTTTAGCGGCAGTATTGGACAGCTTGCACTGCATCTCGACCTGCAGCGCACTTTTGAGGTGTATCCTCGGGCAACTTGGCGGTTGAAGGAGTCAATCTTTGTGGTTCCCGAGGCGCCGTGCCCTAAGCTGACCTGACTTCGTGATGGCTTCCCGGGTCCCGCATTGCACCCGATCCCCCTGGATTCAACCGTCGCGTGCGCGGACCTGCAGTTAGAAAATGCACGGTCCGTGCCAAAAAACCGGTGGCTGCGTCTTGTGCGAGGCGCCGAAAAGCTAGGGCCGGGCGGCGAGTGCCTGGGCTCCTCCATCTTCTTTCGTTTCAATCAAGAGCCCAGACCGCTTTCCACGGGGAAGCGATTTCTGTAGCCTTCTAGACACTAAGGGAGTTCGCAAATTCAGACGTGATTGGTCTGCGAAACTGTCTCAAGCAGCGACGCTTCGAGGCAAACTGACTCAGATTGAGATTTACAGTCGGCGATGCTCGATGTTAGATGATCACCGTGAGATTCGAGTCTCCGGGGCGCGCATCGTCAGTGATTCTTAGAGTCTCGCAAGGTTTGACTGGCAACGGAGTCCGGGTCAGCCAGAAAATGGGCAACCGTCGGCCCCACGGAGATGCAAGACAGGCTCAGATGAGCACAGGGGGAATCCAGCTTCACGACAGGAGCATGCGCGGCCGCGGCGAACTTCAAGGCCGGCTCGGGGTTCACCATGTGATCCTGGGGAGAAACAATGATCAGGAGCTTTGCCCGCACCTTAGCCGTGGCCTGTTCTAGGGTGACGCCAAGCTCGCCGGGTATGTCGAGCGCAATGATGGCCTGGCGCTGGCGAATCCGGTCGCACGCTGCTCCGCCGTCACCTCGGGCATTTTTCCGAATCTCAGCGAGAAACGCATCAAAACCCTCGGGACTTGTCTGAGCCACACGGTAGGCCGGTGAGCTCAGATTCATCGAGTCAATTTCTTGCCCAAGGGCCAAACCGCGGTCTAGTGGACCTGTGGGATTGCCATGATTCCAAGCCGGGTCAAGCTCGATAGCGTCAATTTCGGCCGTCCAAAGCAACTTGTCAAAGGAGGTGGACTGCGGCGACCCCGCCATGGGGATCAGCAAGTCCATGAAATCGGGATACGTCACGCCCCATTCAAAGGTCTGCATGCCACCCATGGAAAGGCCCATGACGGCGCGCAAGTGGGACAGGTGCAGAACCTCGGTGACGAGGCGATGTTCGGATTCCACCATGTCGCGAATGGTGAATTCTGGGAATCTCAAAAGTGCCTGAGACTTACTGTTAGACGGAGAACTGGATATGCCGTTGCCGATGGCATCGATCAGAATCACGAAATAGCGGTTGGTATCCACCACGTTTGCAGGCCCGGCGAACTGCAAAAGATCTTCAGATTTGCCCCCGAGCCACGTCGGCCAGAGGACGGCATTTGACTTCTCCACGTTCAGCTTTCCGAGTGTGCGATAACCAAGGCGGAAATCGTGGATGACGCCGCCACTCCGCAACCGGAAGTCGCCAAGGTTGGCAAATTGTTGCGCGCCTTCCGGTGAGACCGTCTGGGCGGCAAAAGGGCGCGCCCAAGACAGCAGGATGGATAAAGAAATGAGCGCAGCGAATCGAATGGGATATTGCATGCCCGCATTCTACCCCATGGAACAGTGGCGAGTGGCGAGCGCCGAGTGGCCCGTTGTTTTTCAGGCAGCCAAAAAGAAGGAAGCCGGGCGCGAGGCCCGGCCTCTTGACTACGAATGATTGAGTTTTCCTCGGTCGGAAGTTTACCTCTTTAGCCCAGCCCTCACGGGCTGGGCTAAAGTGTGACGGGCCTACGGCCCTGACGATTTAGAAGCGCCAGCGGACGCCACCGGAAACGCGCAGGTTGTTCTGCAACTTGCGTCCTCCGCTAGCGGTTTCGGGGAAGTCCGTCATGAGGTAATCCACTGGACCGAGACGAACGGACCAATGGCCATGGAACGGAACGTCCACGCCTCCGCCAAGCGCCATGGCGAAGGAATTGCGCGTGCCGGGGATTCCGAATGCGGTGCTGCTGGAGTGAGCGCCCCCGAACAGCTCCTGGGCGAACGGCGTAAAGCGGCCGAAGTGATGGAAGTAGAACTGCGGACCAGCCATATAGGTCATCAGGTTGGTATCGACGCTCGTGCTGCCGATCTGGCCGACGTGATAGTCGCCGAATTCACCTGTGAGGCCGAACCAGCTTCGGGTATTCCACGCAAAGGAGGCGGAGCCACCATTGGCGTTGAAGCTCGGAAAGCCAGTGGTAGCAGGATTGGCTCGAAGGTAGGAATATTCAACGGACACATCCTTCGATCCCGCTTCCTGCGCCACGGCCGGCAGGCTTGCGAGAAGAAATAGCCCCACGAAGTACGCTAATTTGCGCATAAGGATAGGTTCCTCCACATCTTTCTGTTTTTGGATTGCCTGGATTGAGGGGGGTCGAAGGTCCCAGGTGGCGGAACATGGCTTGGGTATGAAGACAACACCGCCAGTCATTTCGATGCCGGGGTGGGCAGGGGAGGTTGCTGGGGGAAATCTGACTTCTAGCTCATTGAAAATACATAACTTATGGCACGGCGACCTGCGCAATTTTGAAGTGCAGCCAGGATCCCTCGCCTGCGCGAAGGTCGCCACAGCGTTACCGGCCAATCGTGCCTTTAAAGAAGGCTCAGGGGGTCCATATCCACGAGGACGGCGGTTTGCGGGATTTCTTTGGCGTCGCAGTAGGCCAGCGCGCCGCTGAGGAGCTTGGTTAGCACGGAGCGCTTCGGAGACTTGAGCAGAAACTGGAAGCGGTGTTCACGTTTGAGGCGGGCGAGGGGCGCGGTGGCGGGGCCGAGGATGCGAACTTTCTCGCCATCATGCGGCGAAAAATACTGGGAAAGCTGGCGCGACCAGAGGATGGCTTTTTCGAGGCTGGTGTCGCGCACAATCACATTGGCGAGGGAAGTGAACGGTGGATAGGCCATCATGCGGCGGAAGTGCAATTCGCGCTCGAAAAAGGAGAGGTAATCCTGTTTGATCGCGTCTTGGATGGCGTAGTGGTCGGGATAAAACGTTTGGATGAGCACGCGGCCGGGAAGTTCGCCGCGGCCAGCGCGGCCCGCGACTTGCGTGAGTAACTGAAAGGTGCGCTCGGCAGCGCGGAAGTCCGGCAAGCTGAGTGAAGAATCGGCGCTGACGACGCCGACCAGCGTGACGCGCTGAAAGTCGTGCCCCTTGGCGAGCATTTGCGTACCAACAAGAATATCGAGTGCGCCGCCGGCAAAAGCGCCCAATGTTTCCTGATACTGGCGCTTGGTGCGCGCGGTGTCGCGGTCCAGACGCGCGATGCGAGCGCCGGGAAATTCCTTGCGGAGACGTTCCTCGAGGTGCTCCGAGCCTTCGCCGAAGAAATAAATATATTTGGACTGGCACTTGGGACAGAGTTTTGGAATGGGTTGAATGGAACCGCAGTAGTGGCATTCGAGGCGGTTGCGCTGCTTGTGATGGGTCATGGAAATGCTGCAATTGACACACTGCACGGAAGCGCCGCAACTGCGGCAGAGGACGGACCAGGAGTAGCCGCGGCGGTTGATGAG
>DATDNK010000098.1:0-3048 GCA_036518275.1 Candidatus Acidiferrum sp. | reverse complement strand
TCCCACCTCGGACAGCCGCGAGCATATCACTTGAGGAAGTCTTTGCGGAAGCTGGCAGGGAGAGGCATGGGAGGCATTGAAGCACGTTCCGGTGGTCGATGACGATTCTCCGGAATGTCATCTTGTCGTCCGATGTCGCTGCTTGTCGCTTGCTTTCCAAAGCGGACTGGTATCAACTAGCGAAAGTTATTCCCGTCTGTAGAACGCTCGCGTTTGTGGAGGCATTCTTGAGACCGCGAATGCTTATTCCGCTGGCTTTACTGGCCACTGGATTCTTCCTCGCTGCTGAGCCCACTCAGGCCTCGCCCCAGTCCGGCCAGGAGGCCACCGACTACGCTTCTCATTTCAACCACGGTGGCGAACTCATGCAGCAGATGCGCTTCCATGACGCCGTTGCCGAGTTCCGCGAGGCCCTTCGACTCAATCCTGCTTACCTTCCGGCTCATCAGGCGCTCATCGTGGGTTACGCCATCACCCAATGCTTTGACCTCTCCTGGCAAGAGGTAGATCTTGTTCGCAAGAGCGGCGGCGACGTCCCAGACAAATTCACTCGCTTGTTGGAGGAAGAAATCTCCGAAAAAGATGCCACCACCAAGCGGGAGAGCAACGCGCTGGAACTCGCGGCAGCGCAAAAAGCCGCTGCCGAAGAGCCAAAGAATGCCGCATCACACGCGCGCCTCAGCCGCGGCTTCGAGAAGGCCGGCGATTTTCCTGCCGCCCAGAAAGAAGCGGACCTGGCTCTCCAGCTCAATCCCATGGAGCCGGAGGCTCATTTCGTCCTGGCCAGGCTGCTGGCAGGCGATCCCCCCACCAATCAGCAGTCCCTGTCGCACTTGAAGCTCTATCTTCAGAACGTTGCCCGCACCCCCGGTGCTTCCGCGGATATTGCCGAGGCCAGTTGGATGCTCGGGGACGTCTATAAGCACATGGAGAAAGAAGGCCAGGCTATCGCCGCCTACGAAGACGGCCTGAAAGTGGATCCGGAGAATTCACATCTCCTCAACAATGCTGCCTGGTCTTACGCCACGGCCTCGGACACTTCCTTGCGAAATCCGGCAAAGGCGCTCGTCTACGCGCGGAAAGCGGTAGCGCTCACCAAGGAGGCAAAATCCGGCGTTCTGGATACGCTCGGCGAGTCTTTCTACGTGAACGCGCGTTTCGATGAGGCCATCGCCGCGGAGAAAAAAGCCATCGCCCTTTCTCCCGACAACGATCTCTTTGCCGATCAGCTGAAGAAATTTCAGAAAGCAAAACAAAATGCGGCCTTGCCCAAGCCCTGAGAGAGCCGCGGAGGACAAACCATGCTTCCGAAACTGCTGATTTTTTCGTTGCTCCTGGCCACCACACTTCCTGCCGCCGCTGAGGAAATTGCCCTGAAAGACGGCACAAAAATTGTCGGGCGCATGACCGCCATCAAGGGCGACAAAATCGAAGTCGAAACCGCTTACGGCAAAATGTTGCTCAAGCGCAGCGACATCCTCACCATTAGCTTTCCGGAGAACGAATCCGGCGATGTTCCCGTAGCCTCTCCCGCCAAGACCGATGCCCCCAAAATCGAAGAGTCCCTGAACGGCACGCAATATGTCAATAAGACTGCCAAATTTTCTCTGACCCTGCCTTTGGAATGGAAAATTAACCCGGAGCTCCGCTCGTCCGCTGATGTGGCTGCGGGACTCAGCTCCCGCGATGACATGCGCTACCTCTTGGTGGTTCAGGAGGAATACGCCGGTTCTCTCCAGAGTTACAAGGGCATTGTCGAAATCCAGGCCAAGAGAAATCTCGCAGAGTACGAAAAACTTTCTGAGTCCGCCGCCACCATCGACGGCAAGCCCGCCCTTCTCTTCTCCTATCGGGGCACGTCTGCGAAGGCCAACAATCTGCCAATTCAATTTCTTGTCGCTATCATTTCCTCGGGAACCACCTATTCCCGCATTACCACCTGGTGTGTTGAGCCGCTCTTCAACGAGACCCAGCCTACTTTTGAGAAGATCATCAACTCGTTTCACAGCACAAGCCCCGCGCCCGCGGCTGCACCACCTTCTCCACCGCAGCCCTGAGGTGTAACGATACGGGCCATGTGCCGGGTGCGACCGCAATCCTGCGCCGCCTCTGATAACGGGAGCATCCCTTATCGCGTCGAACGTAGTAAGCGTTTGAGAATCCTGGCTGGTGTGGAGGCCCCATGAAACGGCGCGAATTTCTCCATCGGGCGGTCTGTGCGGCAGGGGCCGCCTGGCTTCCTTCAGCGCGCTTGCGCCACGCGCTTCTTGCGCTGCCCCCACTCTCGCGCAAGTTCAGCGCGTCCGACAACGTCACGCTGGGGAGCACGGGCATTCAAACAAGCCGGCTGGCCATGGGAACCGGCACCGTGGGCAGCGGCCATCATTCTCACCAGACCGCGCTTGGCATCAAGGGCCTCTCTGACCTGCTTCTGAACGGCTACGATCACGGGCTTAGATTCTTCGATAGCGCAGACTCCTACGGCAGCCATCCGCACGTGGCGGAAGCGCTGAAGCACGTGCCGCGCGACAAAGTCACTGTCCTCACGAAGACCTGGGCGCGCGATGCCGCTTCGGCGCGTGCCGATCTCGACCGCTTCCGCCGCGAACTCGGAACCGACTACATCGATATTTGCCTGATGCATTGCCTCACCGAAGGCGATTGGACGGATCGTTTCCGAGGAGTGATGGATGTGCTTTCCGAAGCCAGGCACAAGGGAATCATTCGGGCGCACGGCTGCTCGTGCCATACCATTGAAGCGCTGCGTTCGGCAGCCAAGTCGCCCTGGGTGCAAGTCCACCTTGTCCGCATCAATCCTATTGGGGCCTATATGGACGCCGTCCCGGATACCGTCGTGACTGTGATGCGCCAGATGCGCGCCAACGGTCACGCCATCGTAGGCATGAAGATTCTTGGCCAGGGCGAATTGCGGAATCGCCAGGACGAAGCGTTGCGGTATGCGCTTTCGCTCGATCTTCTGGACGCCTTCACCATTGGAGCCGAGTCCAAATTCGAGCAGGAAGACTTGATCCGCCGCATCGCCGCCGC
>DATDNK010000097.1:0-5178 GCA_036518275.1 Candidatus Acidiferrum sp. | reverse complement strand
TCGTCCTGCGCCGTCTGCTCCATCTCCGAAGCATATGCGTCGTACATCGCGACTTTGGTTTGCGCGATTTCCAACAGCTTGGCGTTCAATTCTGGAGACCACTCAGCTTCCGGCAGACCCCGGAAAAAAAACTGCTGAGCGCAGGTCTTTAGCGACTGGCCCGGACCTGACGGTTGAGCCGGCAGCGGTTTGTGTTCGGCAATCAAGTCCCTACAATTACGCAAATCGGAGGGAATCCCAGCGTGCCCTCTGTGTGCCTCTTCTCGCATCGCCTTCGGTTCGACGTCGTCGGGATCGGCGTCATCCAAGACCACCCCCGCAACCTCATCCATGTACAGGTCTGCAAATGTGCGCACGTTGTCGCCCCCGAAGGCAGATCCCACCAGAATATAAGGCGCGGCGATTCCGGCACGATGTAGGGCGGCATGCAGCTCCTCGGCAATGCGCACGCTGGTGCGCGGCATCGGCCCGGGATCGCTAAATCCCGTGCCGGCACGATCGTAGCTGCATGCGCGCGTCCACTTTGCAATCTGTGGCTGAACCTTCGACCACGTTGGCGCCCAGTCTCCCCATCCGGAGTCGAAAACCACCGTGGGCGAGCCGCTCCCCATGCAGTAGAGATTCAGCCGAAATCCCCCTGCGTCAACGAGCTGGCCGGGTCGCGCATAGAGGATGTCCACCGGAGAGTGGCCGCCGCTTGCTACTTGCTGGGCGGAGACTGCGATTGCGGCTATGACGGCGAATAGAAAACCCGTGCATAATTGCCTCATTGTCGGTTCCTCCAGGGGGTGCAAGCGAGCGCTAGCTGCCTTCATCTGCATTGCGCTCCGCGCCTAACGCCTTACGTCACTGGCTGCACCTGACGCAAAACGGTGGTGACCTGCGTTGTTCCGAAAGCCGCAGTTTCTAAGACGTGTGATTCTGAAGAAGGTTATCCTCGCTCTCGGTCAGTCCAGCCGGACGGATGATGGGCTACTCGGAAACTGAGCCATTCCCACGCGTGCCTTGACTTGACTTTGCCGGAAAACTCCGTTATCACGCGCGTATCCCTTCAATACGCGAGCGGTCTGGCAAGGAGTGAAACCGATGCGAAAAGCAATTTTTCCCCTCTTCATGGCCGTGCTGTTCTTGTCTGGCAACGTCAGGCTCTCGGCGCAGGCCTCGCCAAGAAAGACCGACGACAAGAAGCCTCCCGCGGACCAAAAGTCCGATGCTGAGAAAAAGCCCGGCGCAGCCGACCAGAAGCCCGAGCCACCGAAGGAAAAACCGTTTGCCGACGTCATAAAGGACGCGCAAACGATCAAAGGGCTCTTCACCTTCTACAAAACGGAAGACAAAGTGCTTCTGGAAATCCAACCCGACCAATTCGACAAGATGTACATGCTCTCGCTGACCTGCGAATCCGGTCTGGGCGAAGGGGGATTTTATGCGGACGACTCTTGTGGCGAGACGCCCATCGTCTTCCATAAAGAGGGGAAAAACGTGCAGATGATCGCCAAGAACACGCGTTTCGTGGCGCACGAAAACTCGCCGATGGCGCGCGCCGTCGCCCATTCGTTCAGCGATTCGATTCTGGGCTTGGCAAAGCGCGAGAGCCTGCCGCATCCGGAGCGCAAGAGCGAACTGATTGATATGGGAGCGATTTTTCTGACCGATATCCCGATGATGGGGTACGGACTGAATGCCTCGTTTCGGATTCCCTATCACTACGACGCAAAGAACAGCAATTTCGGGATGCTCAAGGCCTTCGAGCGCAACGTCGAAATTGAAACGGTGAACCACTTCGCCGCCGAACAGCCGCCCTTGCCGCCGATACTTCCCCCGGGCACACCGCCGCCGCCAATGCCCCCTCCCCCGCGCAACCTGCCCGACATACGCAGCATGCTGTTTCATTTGCGCTACAGCATCTCCGAGTTGCCGGGGCCGGGGTTCCGTCCGCGCCTCGCCGACGACCGCGTAGGGCATTTCTTCACGCAACTGCAGGACTACGACAGCGACCGCAGTTTCGAGTCCAGCCGTCGCTACATCCATCGCTGGAGACTGGAGAAGCAGGATCCCTCGGCTCCGCTTTCCCCGCCAAAGCAACCCGTTGTGTACTGGCTGGAGAATACCGTGCCCGTGGAATATCGCGATGCCATTCGCGAGGGAGTTCTTCTCTGGAATAAAGCCTTCGAGCGCATCGGATTCAAAGACGCAATCGTAGTAAAGCAGCAGCCCGATAACGCGGATTGGGACCCCGCCGATGTGCGCTACAGCACGTTGCGCTGGTTTGCGGGTTATCCCGACCCGGGTTTTGCCGAAGGACCATCGCGCGTGAATCCGCTTACCGGAGAAATCTATGACGCCGACATCCGTTTTGATGCCGGCATGACGCGTTTCTTCCGGCGCGAGATCAACGAATATGTCAACCCAGCGGGAATGGAGTGGATGTCTTGGATGCCCTGGACGGAAAACCAGGCAAAGCCGTTTCTTGCGCCGTGGCACAACGGGCCTGCGGAGTTCTGCGACCTCACGCAGGGTGCGGCGCGGGAGGCCGAGTTTGCCTTCGATTTGCTGACGGCTCGCGGAATGGACCCGCAAGGTCCGGAAGCCAACCAGTTCGTCCACGATTATCTGGTAGAAATCGCCGCGCACGAAGTCGGACACACGCTGGGGCTGCGCCACAACTTCCGCGCAAGCACCATCCACACTTTGGAACAAGCACAGGACCCGGCGCTGACGTCCAAGGAAGGGCTGACCGGCTCGGTGATGGATTACATCCCGACAAATATTTCTGCGCCGGGCCAAAAACAGGGGCAATACCACCAGACGGCGCTGGGCCCTTACGACTATTGGGCCATCGAATATGCCTACAAACCAATTGCTGCGAATTCGCCCGACGAGGAATTGCCGGAGCTGGCGAAGATCGCCTCGCGAGCCGCGGAGCCACAACTCGCATACGACACGGATGAAGACGCGGGAATCGGCGGCGGCCCCTTCGACATGGATCCCGTGGTGAACCGCTTTGATTTCGGCACTGACCCGCTGAAGTTTTACGCGCTGCGCGTGAAGCTGGCGGACGAAATCCGCGGCGGCATGGAGAAGAAACTGGAAAAGCCGGGAGAAGGCTACCAGGTCCTGCGGCGCAGCTTCAATGGCGCCTTCGGACAGGAAGGTTACGCGCTGTTTCTGGCTTCGAAATACATCGGAGGCGTTTACCATTACCGCTCGCACGTTGGCGATCCGGGAAACCGCTTGCCGTTCGAGCCTGTTCCCGCCGCAAAACAGAAAGAGGCGCTGGACCTTCTGCGCGAGCACTTGTTCTCGCCGAAGGCCTTTCAGTTTCCGCCGCAACTGCTGAACAAACTGGCCAGCCCGCGCCATTCCGATTTCACCGACTTCCTCGCCATGCGCACGCGATTCGACGTACCGATTCACGACATGGTGCTTTCCTTGCAAAACCAAGTGATGGACCGACTGTTCCATCCGCTGGTGCTGAGCCGCATTCTGGATTCGGAAGTGAAAGTGGCGCCCCCGGCGGAACCGTTCAGCTTGGCGCTGCTCTTCTCCACGATCCAGGACTCCGTCTGGGCGGAAACCAAAGCGTTGGGCGAGTCGCTGAATATTGACAGCTACCGCAGGTCGTTGCAGCGGGCGCATTTGCGCAAGATGGTGGCTATGGTGCTGCGCGATTCCGCGGTGCCGGAGGATGCGCAAACACTCTCCCGACAGGGATTGGTTACCTTGCGGAGCCAGTTACAAAGTGCGCTGGGGAAGCCGGGGATTAAGATGTCTATCGAGACCCGTGCGCACCTGGGCGAATCCGTAGCGCGGATCGACGAAGCCCTCAAAGCCAACATGCAGCGCACCGCCTTTTGAGGCTGAACCCTGCTCCTGCAGTTGCAACTAGGGAGGCGCAGCAAGAGAAGAATTAGCCCGAAGTACTATTGACGTCGAGCGTGAGGGAGAAAGAAGATGGCGTTGTAAGAACGCTCCGCCTGATTTTCCCCTAAACAATCAAGCTGCACAGGAACACGCTCGTGGACGCTCCCCTTCTGCGCCGCGCGGAAAACCGCATCTTAATGAAGATGTTTGTAAAGATTTCTGACCCTATTACGGGGGCGTTTGAAGTTACGTCCACGATTGATGTCAGTTCTCACGGCGCGCGCGTGGTGACCAGGAAACTTTGGGAAACGAACCACGATCTTTTTGTCCAGCCAATCCGCGGAAGCCTTCCTTCACGAGGGCGCGTGGCGCACCGCGAAACACGCCTCGATGGTTCCTACGAGCTTGGCCTCGAGTTGTACCCTCCCACCGACGACTGGACCAGGTCCGGCAAGCTCCCAAGCAAACCATAGCGAAACCTGAGACCCGCGCGCTGAAGACAGCTCCGGCAAGCTAAATTTTTGAGAAACCGTACTTTGGTGCAGGTTCCTCGGCGGAAAGGCCTGTACCTTTTTCAGATTGCCTCACTTTGCAGCAGCGGCCTAAAGTTGATGGTATGTTTGGCCGGCCAAACAGAACTCCAGCAGCTGGATTCTCAGATCGGATAAGCCTAACCGCCAGGTCCTCCCCCCTGGAAGGACCCGCGAGCTACTACGGGCAAGCGCCCGAAATCGACCTAAAAAAAGTGGGTCGGGGCGAGTGGTGGCTGTGGTTTTCCGCGGTGACCGTGACAGTACTTTCCGCAGCGACTTTGCTCCTGACTGCGTTTTCGCGACTATTCCGGCACAAAGAACACTTCTACGAAATTACGCCCGAGCAGGCGCGCTGGGGAATCTTGTGTTTGCTGCTGGTTTTCAACGGCTGGATGTTGTACCGGCAGAGAACGTTCCGCAAGCTGCGTAAAAAGGCGGCAGCGCCGAGCGCCGGGTCGGAAGACAACGGCGCGGCGTTGGACGAAACCGCGGCGGTGGATCCCGTGACGGGGCTGTACACGCGCACTTCGGCGCTGCTCCATCTCGGCAAAGAAATCGCGCGCGCGAAAAGGCAGAATTCGGCATTGAGCTTGGCCACGATTCATTTGGAAGATCTGGCGGACCTGACGCGGCAGTACGGGAAGACCGCTGTGGATCAGGCGTTGAAAGAGTTTGCCAGGCGGCTGAAGGAAGTAAGCCGCGGGTCGGACTATGCGGTGCGGCTGGCCAATGACGATTTCGTGTTGGTGCTGCCGAAATGCAACGTCGGCGAAGTGACGCA
>DATDNK010000096.1:0-19392 GCA_036518275.1 Candidatus Acidiferrum sp. | reverse complement strand
GCAGGTAAGCCGAATCCGCCAACGCCATCGCCGTCTTCGTTGTTTCGCCAATACTGATAGCGCGTGGTCAGCGTGTTGTTCGGTGTAACTTGAAAATCGAATCGCTGGCTTACATTCGTGCGCGTACGCGGATTGGGAAATGCTCCGGTAAACTGGGAAACCTGCAACGTTGTGGGGTCCACAAAAGGCGTGTTCACCACCGCCAGCTCATTCAGATTGCGCCGTTCGATGTTAAAGAAAAAAGACGCCTTCTTCCCCAGCGAACCCCCAAGATTCCCTTCATATTGCGTCGAATAATAGCTCGGCGGCGGGCCGGCGCCTTCGAAGGGATTTTTGGAGTTGAACGCCGTGGTATTGCCCATGACCCAAAACTGCCCGTGCAGTTGGTCCGTTCCCGGCTTGGTGAGAATCTCAATTCGCCCGTAACCCAGTTTGTCGTACTCCGACGAGAACGGGTTCTGATTAATCCGAATCTCGCGAATGGAAGCCTTCGGTGGAAGTTGTCCCGCGGTAAATCCATCGATATAAATCTGCCCCCCGTTCGGCCCGGCCGAAGGCCCCGCCAGCGCCTGCAACTCCGATTGCAGTTCATCCGGATCATCCGAGAGCGCTTCCAGATCCTTTCCTTTCATGACCACCGTGCCCACATTGTTTGCTGGATCGACGTCCACCTTGGTCGTCTGATCGGTCACCTCCACTCTTTGTTCTTCAATCTGAATCACCAAGCTAAGGTTCACCTGCTTCACCTGGCCTGCCGCGAGCTGAACATCCTCTTGTGTGAAGAGCGCGAATCCTTTCGCCGCAACCTTTAGCGTGTATGCGCCCGGCGCTAGTGCCTTGAACTCGTAGACTCCCTCCCTGTTGGTGGTCGTGTCATAAGACGCGCCGCTCGCATCCGTCAGACGCACCGAGGCCTTGGGAATCCCTGCGCCCGAGGGATCAGTCACCAAACCTGTCAATCCTCCCGTTGCCCCACTCGCTGGCGCCTGCGCTTTCAGGGGCCCAGCAACGAGGGAAAGCAGCAAAAGGCACGAGAGGAACGCACACGGAACTCGAAACAACCGAAAGTCCATCAAATCTCCTTATTCCGTTGAATTGCGCTGTAGCTGCCCGCCATCAGGGGTTCCCTGCATCGCTGGGCGCGCCGCTAAGGCTCCACGGCGAGAGGATCGTGGATGCATTGCCATTTGGTGAAGCTTCAAGTATGGGATCGACCCCGCCGAGCAGCGTAATTACCATCGGCAACTCGTTCGCTCCTCCCTCTGTTGCCACGATCATCACCGCGTCGCCCTTCTGCAACTCAGTTAGCGCGACAGGTGGCATGCGATTGAGGGCTTGCTGAAAGTCCCCGCCTCCCCCAGCGCCTCGGCCGGGTTGTCCAGCGCCGCCAGCCGCCGCGCCGCTTCCACTTTGAGCCTCACCGGCTCTGGCTCCTTGTGTCGCGCTCGCGGTCGCGCCTCCCGCAGCACTAGAACTTTGGGAATCCGACCCTGCTCGTTTCAGCCGCATCGCGATGCCCTGCGCCATCGGCAGCGGCAGCTTTCGAATCTGCGAATCCGTCGTGATTCGCACCGTAACGGGCGTCTTCGTGGCTAGATCTTGCACGGTAATGCTATTTGCCGAAGCGTCGATGGAAGAAATCGTTCCCGCGATATTCCGGAACGTCCCGCAAACAATTTCCGCCGCTGTCAGCTCGCTGCTGTCCGCGCTCCGTGTCCCGCGGGCGCGAAGCTGGTCTCCAGCCTTGATTTGCTCCAGCCGCGCCGGCTTTGCGTCGTCAAACTTGATCGAATCGGGAGCATACCGGCGCAGAATCGTGTCCTTAGAAATGTGCACGGTCACTGTTTTCTTGTCGCCCATCCCTTGCTGCGTAATCAGTATGGAGTTTGCCGACGCATCCACGCTGCTCACTAGCCCTGCTACGCCTTGTCTCCGCCATTCTTCGCGCTCGTGGGCTTGCTTCTCCGCAATGCTCGCTTTTTTCATTGCGATGATAGCGGTCGCAAGCACGGTTTTTCCGTCTTGCGCAAGTTGTCCGCGTACCAAAATGCGATCTCCGGGGAGCAATTCCTGCAGCGGAATGGGCACGGCTTCCTTCAAATCCTTTTGCCCGGGTTCAACGCGAACCAGTTTTGCCGCCTCCTGCACCACCACGCTCACGTCACTCCCTGCGTCCGTCGTCAATATAATGTTGTTCCCCGAAACCGACTTGATGGTTCCCATCGGCCGCGCCGCATTTGCAGCTTGCGCGCCAGCCGCCCGTGCGGCGAACGCCCCCGCCCGGGGAACCACAAGAGCCGTCACTCCCGCGGTCACGCAAATCACCGCCGTGAGAAGGCTCCTTCTGCGCTTCGAGCTACAAAACACCATCGCGATTGCCCCACCTCCTGCTTCTTCAGCGTGACCCGGCGCGCTTAGAGATCTTCGCTCGCGCTTGCGCGCGGCCCACCAATGTGACGCGTAACCATTAGACGTGCTCGCCACCGAAGAGCGTTACATGGGTCCGAATGTGATTCTGTTCGCTGTGGACGAGATGGAGGAGGAGCCCCGCGAGCGTGCCAGAAACGGACGCGGTTTCCCTTTCCCGTGTGTGACGCGCGTCACAACGGGCCGTAGCAGCCGTCACAGAGATCCGTAGTGGTCTAACCCCAGACTGGTGACCACAGAAGCTGGATGCGTGATGACAGTGCTGACCCTTGGGGACTCCTCGAAGCTACAGGAAGGTCAGTATTGGCACGCTATGCCGACAACAGCGAGAAATGTACCACTAGGAGGACCGAGATGACGAGCAGTAATAAGTTACGAAAACTGAGCCTTTGTGGCGGGCTGGGCGCTTTCGTCCTGTTGGGGAGCACTATCGCCTGGAGTCGATCCACGTCGCATCCGGCCGCCCCTGAAGGACAAGCTGCGTCGGCAAGCGGGTCACCGTCAGCCTCGTCCTCGGGCTACGAGGTCCGGACGATTGAGCAATCCACCACCGGCGCGATTTCCGGCCGGATCCTGTATAGCGGAAAGCCCGTGCTTCCGAGACGCTTCACGGTGACCAGTGACACCTCGGTCTGTGGAAATACGAAAGAGATTTATCCCGTAAGAATCGAAGAGGGAGGAATCGCCGACGCGGTCGTGTGGATTGATGACATCACTAGCGGCAAAGCGTTTGATTTCCCGAGCCCTCTGATCGATCAGAAAAAATGTTCGTTTGTCCCGCATATCCTCCTGATGAAGGGCGGAGCCCTCAAGTTGGGGAACACTGACCTTTGCTTGCACAACATCCACGTCACTTCCTATGCCAACCGGGAGGTGAACAAGGCCATGCCACCCGGTACGGGGACACAGGAAATAACCCTGGCTCGCGCGGACCGAGTAACAGTTCGGTGCGACGTGCACAAGTGGATGAACTCGTATGTCGTTGTCGCAAAGAATCCCTACTACGTGATTTCGGGAGCAGGAGGCAAGTTCCGCATTGAAGGCGTCCCTGCAGGTCACTACCACCTGAAGGTTTGGCAGGAAAGCTTGGGCGAACTCGATCAGGAAATCACCGTCGAACCGGCCAAGAGTGCAGAGACGAGCTTCACCTATCAGGCAAAGGGCTTGTAGCCTGCCGCCCGCTTATCATCACTGGTATATCCCACGAGATAGGAGATAACGTCATGCGGATGGGAATTCCAAGGCAACCGAGCTGCTGCCTCTCGCTTGTGGGTTCAGTGTTGTCAATCGCGCTTGTAGTGTTGACACTTGAGCTGGCCGGAAGCTCCAGCTCTAGCGCCATTCCTGCGTTCGCCAGAAAGTACGATCTTCCTTGTTCCGCGTGCCACGAGGCTTGGCCGAAGCTGAATACATTTGGCCAGACCTTTAAAGACAACGGCTATCAGTTGATGAACAAACATGATTCGCCGATCTGGCAGAACCCCTCATACTGGCCAGTGACTTTCCGCATCACGCCGAACTTTCACCGGGAAAGCACCAATCGCGTGGCCATCGACCAGGCCGGTGGCGCCGAACAGAAGGTCACCAACCAGGGATTTGACCTGTCGGGGCTCGATATTCTCACTGGGGGCACCCTCTACAACAATATTTCGTTCTTGGTGACGCCGTCCGCAGACAATACCGGGGCATTTCATTTCGAGTCCGCCTGGGTGCGCTTTGACAACCTTGCAAAGAGTCCCTGGCTGAACGTCAAGGCGGGAAAATTTGAGCTGGACAATATCATCTCCGAAAAACGCATGATGACGTTGTCCAACAAGGGGGGCAGCTTCCAGCTCTATCACTTCGTCCCGGTCGGCGATAGCAACACGTTTGCCCAGATAGGAGACAACCAACTGGGCGTGGAACTGTCGGGGCATTCGTTAGACAGCCGCAGGCGGTATTCGGTGGCAGTGCTGAGTTCGAACGACGGCAATGTGAACCTGCCCTCTAATTCCTACAGCACGTTCGTCACAGCGAGCCAGGCTTTCGACACCGGCAAGCTCGGCGTGGACCGCGTGGGTGTGTACTTGTTCGCAGGAGAGGCACCGACGTTCAGTTTAACCTCGGGTAGTACTCCCGTTGTTGGCCGCGGGAATAAGTCGTTCCATCGTGAGGGAGCTTTTGGATTGTTCTACTTGAAGAAACTCGATTTTACTCTTTATTACCAGCACGGATGGGACAGCGCATTCTTCGGAACGAGCACTCCGGCCGACGGGACTCCCCTTCCGACGGGAGCGCAGGCGCCGACTTGGAATGGTGGGTTTATCGAGACGCACTACACTCTAAATCCGCAGCTGTTCTTCCTCCAAAGATCGGAATGGGTGCGCATGTCGCGGCAGGCGCTGGCCACCAATCCGTCCAACTTGGGAGATATCGACGCGTATACAGCAGGTTTTCGCTGGTATCCGTTCATGTTCAGCCGTGCCGGATTTGCGTTTCACAACGAGTACTCCATCGTTCGCCAGAAAGGCACATCGCCCGCCGGCTTGAACTTGACCGCGAGCAGCGTGTTGTTTGGATTTGACTTTGCGTTCTAACAGGAGATGGCATGCACATGAAATCAATGAAAGGCCCGTTGTTCATGAGTATGACTGTGCTCCTCGCTCTGCCGGTTGTTTCCGCGGCTCAGACGACGGAGGACCAGCAGCGCCAGCAGATGGGCATGGAGAGCCACGTAGGCAAATTGACGGGGCGCGCCAAGGACGGGCAAAAGGCTTATGAGCGGTATTGCATCGGCTGCCATGGAGCGTTGGGGGATGGGACGGGCGAGAACGCACAGTGGATGGAGCCCCGGCCGAGGAATTTCACGCGCGGCGTGTTTCGGTGCCGGTCCACGCCGACGGGAACTTTGCCAACCGATGAAGATGTGTATGACACCATCGCCCGCGGACTGCTTGATTCCAATATGCCGCAATGGCGTCCTTTGTCGAAGCAGGAACGGGCGGACCTGGTAGCCTACGTCAAGCACTTCTCCACCAGGTACGCCACCGAAAAACCCGGTGCGCCCATCGAAATTCCAGCCGAGCCCGAGGTTACCGCGGACAGAATCAAGGCGGGACAAGCATCCTTCCAAAGGTTGCAGTGTTGGAAGTGTCACGGAGTCGAAGGGCGCGGAAACGGCCCTTCCGCTGACTCACTAACCGATGATCAAAATATGCCCATCAAGCCGTTTAACTTCCACGATGAGAACTCATTCAAATGTGGCTCTTCGGACCGGGATCTCTATAAGATCTTCATGACTGGCCTGGATGGATCACCGATGCCTTCTTATGCCGATACGGTCAAGCCAGATGAGGCGTGGAATCTAGTGTTCTATCTTCGCACCATGCAACCGATGCATTCGAAAGCGAAGACCATTGCCAAGCAGTTGGGATTGAAACCCGTGAATCCGGAACCTGCGGACGGACAAGACTAAGACAACCTCCAAAATAGGGCAAAGAGAATCACCATCCGGTGCTGTCCTAATTTGAGCAGATTAGACAGTACCCGCCATCCCCGCAGCGCCATGCTTGCTGACGATCCATCGGCTGATTAGATGACGGCGTGGGCTCCTTCCTCCGAGTAGACTTGGTTGCTGTTCGACGACCAAGGCTCGGAAAAAGGGTCGGGTGGCGCATCCGTTGCGGTTTTTGCAAAGGGTGCGGAAGTTAACTCCTCCGCACTCAAGTCTTGTCCCGCTATCCCACAGATTCCAGTCCACTTAGCTCTCCACCCCATCTCTAAGCTTTGAGCTTCTTGTACCCATCCCTAACTCCTTTCCCCTCAGTCACTTATCTGGGTATTGACAGAATCGTAATTCTATGATAGTCTCTTATATGACTTTCCGCCGCCTTACCCTGAGCCTCGAAGCGCATCCCCGCCGTCGCATCCGCGATCTGCGCGGCCCCCATTCTCATCCTCTTCCAAACTCTAACCTCCAACATCTAACCTCTGTCGTTTCATCCACTTCCGCACATCGTGTGCACCACAGAAACGCACTTAACTCTTTTCGCTTCAAGCGCTTGCGCACAACTTTCGTCGCCACGGAGGGGTGGGGTAGGTCTGACAAGGCCTTCTTCAAGTTTTACTTTAACTCCCGGTCCGCTTCCCCAGCTTGCCCGCATCTTTTTGCCCTTCGCTATCTTGTTCGTTTTCATACAAATACAAATTGCCCCATTTGCAAGTCTTTTGCTTTGATAACGTTGCAACAATGCCCGGGGGTGGGTGGGGGTGCAAGGGGCGTGGCAGTGAAAGTATTACTTGAACCGAGGTGTTGCCCGAATTTCGAGTTTCGCTTTTCGAGTTTCCAATCGGCAGGGTCAGCCCTGTTCCAGGTCGCGTTTGCGGCTATAGCGGTAGGCCATCGCCATGCCCCCGCTCATAACCGCGGCGGCTGGCAGCAACAGCAGGAGCACGGCTTTGTTGATAGCCCTCTGCCCGGCTTTCGAGCTCGCCGCAACGTAGCTCGAACACATCGCGCAACCCTGGCTGAACGCCGGCGGCACGGCGCATACGCCCCAGAGGGAAGCGGCCACAGCCAGAATTGCAATGCGCAATTTCATCTCATTCCAAACAGCTTTTTACGATTCCTTTTTCGCTGTCATTTCGAGCGCAGCGAGCAATCCCTCTTCCTTGCAAACGCGTCATTTCACTCCCAGCGAAATAATACGCTCGGCGTCCGGGAAAAAAAAGATGGTCATCAGGATCAGGCAACCCACCACGGCGCACATGGTGATCCACTTCATGCGCGATATCTCATACCGCAGGTGCATGAAGAACCCGATGATCAGCGCCGCCTTGATCAGCGACAGGCCCATCAGAATCGTCAGCATTTTTGCCGGCTGCATGTTCTGATAGGTCAAATAGACCTCGATCCCCGTTATCACCAGCAGCGCTGCCCATACCCAAAAGAATTGCGCCATCTTGTGATGGCGTTGCTCTTCGGCCACGCGTTCCGCAATCGCGATCTGTATTTCGTCCATGTTCTCCAGGCTCCTAAAGAATCTTTGCCGCGCTTTCTACAGAATCCTTGCCGACATCAGATACACCAGCGGGAAAATGAACATCCATACCAGGTCGACGAAGTGCCAGTACAAACCGGCTACTTCCACGTCCGACGAATCGTACACTTTCGGCTTCAGCCACAAAATAATGCTGATCACAATCGCCGCCACCAGCAGCACGTGCGCGCCGTAGTGGAACGGGCTATAGGAAGGAGTTGCGAGCCAGGCGATGAGCCACAGAGCCAGCAGCACCGGAATGAATTTGCGGCGCAGCGCCACGACGCCGAGGTACACGATTCCGAGCGTGACGTGCAGCATGTGCATCCCCGTCAGCGTAAAGAAAGTTGCGGGAAACTGCGGCACCAGTTTCGTGACGTTAGCGAACTCCGCACTCACCTCGTGCCCGGGAACCTGAGGAAACATCGGCAGCGTCATGCCTTCGCCGATCAGTTTGCTCCACTCCATTCCGTGGAGAATCACGAACCCTGCGCCGCACGCAATCGTGGCCAGCAACCATATCGTTTGCATCTTCGCGTCGTGCTGCACCGACGCGCGCACCGCCAGCACCATGGTCAGCGAACTGGTCAGCAGGAAGGCGGTCATAATCGTGGCGTTGACGATGCTTGCGGAATGGAACGGCGTCTGCCACGTCGCACCAAGCGAGATGCGCCCGTAACTATAGGCGTACAGCAGCGCGCCAAACGTCAGCGAGTCCGACATCAGGAACAGCCACATCCCGATCTTTTTCGAGTACGTGCCAAACAGCGACGGCTCGTACACCGACGGGATGTCGCGCGAAACAACGCTATCAGCCATGCCCCAGGCCTCCTCGTCAACCTCTGCTTACTTCGCCAACTCCAGCAAAGCGAAAATGTAAACCCACAGCGCGGCCATGAAGTGCCAATACCAGCCGGCCACATCCACGACGATGCTGCGCGTCGCCACCGAGCGGTGCAGCAGCGCAAACAGGCCTGCCACCAAAAGCGCCAGAACGCCGCCCATCAAATGCACCGCGTGCGCTCCCGTCAGCAAATAAACAAACGAACTGCTCGGCGTCGTCGCGACGTAAAAGCCGCTGGCGGCGAGTTGCTTCCAGGCCATCCACTGCCCGAACAAAAACAGAAACCCGAGCGCGATGGTCATCGCCAGCCACGGCATCTTCCCTTCCGCGCTGACGGTCAGTTCCTTCGCCGATTTGGCCGTGGCGGCAATGGCTGCAAGCTTCGTTTGCCGCCGCGCCAGTTCCATTCCAACGCTGCTCAGCAGCAAAACAACCGTATTCACCAGCAGCAGACCGGGCAGCTTCACGGGAATCCAGTCGCGCACCAGCTGATTCGTTCGCGGATCCAGTGTGGGCAATCCTTGCCGCACCACGTAGGCGCTGGTGAACGAGACGAACAGCATTAGAACCGGCGTCAATGCGACGAGCAAGCCCAGCCGTGCGCGACGCAAACGGGTGGGGTAATCGGGCAGGCCGCGCCCGCGACCGCCGTCGTCACCGCCCCCAAACGTTGGCGGCGCGCCTCCCTCGTTGCCGCGGGAGACCCTGGGTTCGTCTAAGGTTGCGGTTGTGCTGAAGCTGGCCATGACCGGATTAGTGTTTCGCTGTGACCGGCGCGTCGGTCTGCATCACGTAATCTTTCGGCGCTCCCGGCACGCTGTATTCGTACGGTCCGTTATGAACGACCGGCGTCACGCCGCCGAAATTGTCGTGCGGAGGCGGCGTGGCGGTGGTCCATTCGAGAGTCGTGGCTTCCCACGGATTGTCCGCGGCCTTTTCGCCTTTCTTCATGCTCCAGAAAAGGTTGATTACGAAAATGAACTGCGCGGCAATGGTGATGAAGGCTGCGATGCTGATGAACTTCTGAATCGGAGCCAGGTTGTTAATCCACGCCACTTCCGTGCCCTGCGAGTAGCGCCGCAAGCCGCCGGCCATGCCGTAATAATGCATGGGCATGAAAATCGCGTACGCGCCAATAAAGGTAAGCCAGAAGTGGGTTTTCGCCCAGGTTTCATTCATCATCCGGCCAAACATTTTCGGGAACCAATAATAGGTTGCGGCAAAAATCCCGAAAATGGACGCCACGCCCATGATCAAGTGAAAGTGGGCGATGACGAAATACGTTTCGTGCAAATAAATGTCCAGCACCGGCTGCGCCAGGAACGGACCGCTGATTCCACCGACCACGAACAACGACACGAATCCAATGGCAAACAACATCGGCGAGGAAAAGCGGATTCTCCCTCGCCACAGCGTCCCCAGCCAGTTAAACGTTTTGATGGCCGACGGCACGCCGATGCCCATGGTCATGATCGAGAACGCAAATGCGCTGTACGGGCTCATGCCGCTCATAAACATGTGGTGGCCCCAAACCATGAAGCCGAGGAACCCGATGGCCATGATGGCGTACACCATCGCCCTGTAACCGAAGATGGGCTTACGCGAAAACACCGAGAGCAACTGCGAGCACAGTCCCATGGCCGGCAGAATCGCGATGTAAACTTCGGGATGGCCGAAGAACCAGAACAAGTGCTGCCACAACAGCGGTGAGCCGCCCTTGTGCCCCGTGAGCACTCCGTTCACCGTGCCGAGCGGGACAAAAAAGCTCGTTCCCAAATTGCGATCCATTAGCAGAAGAATTCCCGCGGAGAGCAGTACCCCGAACGCCAGCAACCCCAGAATCGCGGTGATGAACCACGCCCAGCAGGTCAGCGGCATGCGCATCAAGGTCATGCCCTTGGCGCGCATGTCTAATGTTGTGGTGATGAAGTTCAAAGCGCCCATCAGCGCGCCGATGCAGAAAATCGCAATGCTGGTAATCCACAGGTCAGCGCCCAAGCCCTCGCCCGGCCCGGCGGACTGCAGCGCACTCAGGGGAGCATACCCCGTCCAACCGTGCAGCGGCGCGCCTCCGGTCACAAAAAATGCCGCCACCAGAACGACGAATCCAAGGAACGTCGTCCAGAAAGAGAGCATGTTCAGCACCGGAAACGCCATGTCCGGCGCGCCAATTTGAATCGGCAGGAAATAATTTCCGAAGCCGCCCTGTGGCGCGGTGGTCAGCACGAAGAACACCATGATCGTGCCGTGCATCGTCAGCAGGCTGAGATAAGTCTCCGGCTTAATGTCGCCCAAAAGCGGCAGCGATACGTTGGGCCACACCAGGTGGATGCGCATCAGCAGCGACAGAAACATGCCGGTGAGCACCGCCGCCAGCGCGAGGAAGAAATACTGCAAGCCAATAACTTTGTGATCCAGGCTGAAAATATATTTGCGAATGAAACCTTGCGGGGCTGCGTGCGCGTGGGGTTCGTGGGTCGTCATTTTATTGCTTCTCCGCCTCCCTTGCCGCCAGCCACTGATTGAATTCCGGTTCGCTGACGACCTTTACAATTCCGTGCATCTTGTAGTGTCCGAGCCCGCAAAGCTCCGCGCAGGCAAGCTCAAAGTCTCCGGTTTGAATTGGCGTGAAGTGCATGTGAATCGCGAGGCCGGGGACGGCGTCCTGCTTGAAACGCATCGCCGGGACAAAAAAGCTGTGAATCACGTCGTGCGACCGGAGGATCACTTCAATCTCGCGATTCACCGGCACGACCATGACTCCGCTGATCACATCATCTTTCGAAGCGGGATCGGCAGAATCCAACCCTAGCGCACCGGCGCCGCCAAGCGAGGCATCCTCGAGTTCCGGCTTTGTTGCGCCAAATTTACCATCCGGCCCGGCGTAGCGGAAATACCACGCAAACTGCATGGCGGTCACTTCGACTTGCACAGCGCCAGGTTGTGCACCGTGAAGGCGCTCGGACGACCAGATGGGCTCGCTCGCCAGGTTCAAACCGACGAACAGAATGATGGTGAGGATCGTCCATACGATCTCGAGCTTGGTGTTGCCGTGCGAATAGTGCGCTTTCTGAGAAGCGGCCCCCCGGTCACGGTATTTCCAGGCGAACCATCCGAGCGCAAGCTGCGCCAGGATGAACACGCCTCCCATAAGAATGTAGGAGACGGTGAAATGGTGATCGATTCCCGCCGCCGCCGCCGAGGCTCCCACTGGTAGCCACCAGGTTTTTGCGATGATGAAGTACGAGCCGACCAGAGTGATCAGCCAGATAACCACCAGAAGACCGAGGCCCATTGAGCGTGAACCTCCCCCAGTTTATTTTGCGGTCTTCCCCACGGAGCACCCCGCGTTTCGCGCAATGAGAAAAGTGGGGAAACCAAATCGGGGCGAATATATCACAGCTTTTTCTCGAAGCAAGCGTGTTCTTGCATTCTTTTGTTTTGTCTCTCAGGACTCCTTCTCATCGAATTACGAGTCTCTCTATGGTTCGAAACAAATTTGTATCGTGTTCAACTTATATTTGACGAATTTTTTCGATTTGAGTAATATCCGTCCGTTCGCTGGGGGGCCGGAGAAAATGTTTGGGGCCTCGCGATGTTTTCGGAAAATGCCTTTCCAATTCGATGGGCAACCGGCGCTGGGAGCTGACTTGCCCTTCGGGTGTGATCCTTCTACTCACTTTATTTCTCATTCGAAAGAACTTGCTTGGCATCGGCAAGGGCGGCATCTGCTCACCTGTGCAGAATTTTGCTTTAGGCTGAGCGAGGGGCGCAGAATCAACGGGTAACGGTAAACATCGGCGGCGCATGTGGCTGCCGCGCAAGAGTTTTGGTCTAAAGACTGGCCACTACAGGAGGGATTGCATGGCGGGTCCGGAATCGGAGACGGTCAAACCTAAACCCGACGCGGCGAAATCTGCTACTGCCGCGGGAGGGAACGCGAACAAGCCGGACGCAACCAAATACGTCGGCACTCCTGCAGTCGGCACGTCCAAAGCGGTGGCCGCTGGGGGCGTGGCCACGGTTGGGCCCGAGCCCAGCGTCGCCAACGAAGGACGCCGGCGACTGGTTTGGTGTAGCGTCACGGCCTTCTTGGGCGCCTGGTTCATCGCCTTTCTTCGCTTTTTCCTTCCGCGAACGCTTTTCGAACCTCCCACGATTTTCAAAATCGGCTACCCCTCCGACTACGCGCTCGGCGTAGATACCAAGTTTCAGCAGAAATACCGCATCTGGGTGGACCGCACTCCGGACCGCCTGTTTGTGATTTATGCGCGCTGCACGCATCTCGGCTGCACGCCGGACTGGAAAGCCAGCGAAAACAAATTCAAGTGCCCGTGCCACGGCAGCGGCTATGACAGCGAAGGCGTGAACTTCGAAGGCCCTGCGCCGCGCCCGATGGACCGCGCGAACGTGCAACTCGCGCCCGACGGCCAGATTGTCGTAGATACGTCGCGGCTTTATCAGTGGCCCAAGGGCCAACCGAGCCATTTCAATGATCCGGGGTCGTATTTGCCGGTGTAGCCGGAAAATGAAATAAAGAAAAGAAAGTGACTAAAAGAAAGATCATCGAGCGAGCAAAGAAAAGGGGAGAGCGCGGCGATGGCTGAAGAAAACAAGGGAAACGACGGCCAGGGGAACGGCAACAACGGAAAATCGGCCGGTCTGTTGACTCGCGTCACCACGGGCGTCAAGGAAGACATTGACGCGCTAAAAACCGATCTACCCGCTAAAGCAAAAGAGCAAGTCGAAATCCTCAGCAAGCCGACCAAGACCCAGGTCTACACCTCCATCTTCCGGCATAAGCACGACGACACGCCACGCAACCGCGCGCTAGGCGTACTCTCCAACGTCTTCCTGCATCTGCATCCCGCGAAGATCAATCGCGACGCTGTACGTTACAGCTACACCTGGGGCATGGGCGGCATCACTTTTTATTTGTTCTTCGTCCTCACGCTCACCGGCGTTCTGCTGATGTTCTACTACCACCCCAGCAAAGTGCAGGCATTCCGCGACGTGCTCTACCTCGAACACGACGTTCCTTACGGCAAACTGTTGCGCAACATGCACCGCTGGGCCGCGCACTTGATGGTCATCGCCGTCGAGTTGCACATGTTCCGCGTCTTTCTCACCGGCTCGTACAAAAAGCCGCGCGAATTCAACTGGACCGTCGGCGTGATTCTCCTCGTTTTGACTCTGCTGCTCTCCTTCACCGGTTACCTTCTGCCCGACGATCAACTCGGCTTCTGGGCCGTCACCGTCGGCACCAACATGGCGCGCGCCACTCCGTTATTAGGTCACGAAGGACCGTTTGGCTCGCAGTTAGGAATGACTCCCTATAATGACGTGCGCTTCGGCCTGCTTGGCGGCTCGATTGTGGATGCCAATGCGCTCCTGCGTTCTTACATCTGGCACTGCATCGGGATTCCCATCATCGCTTCGGTCTTCATGATTGTGCACTTCTGGCGCGTGCGAAAGGATGGCGGCATCTCCGGACCAGCTCCGGTAGTTCTCGACTCCGAGGTCAAGGAGGTGAAGAAATAGCCATGGATTGGAACCAACTCTGGCAGATCCTCTCCGCCCCGGACAACGTTCCGATCATCGCGATGATCCCGCTGCTGGCTTTCTACATTTATCTGGCGGGAAGGCAGGCGTTCGCCAACGACAAACTCATGACGGAGCTAGCGGCCAATCCGGCTCTCGCGAAAACGCATCACCGCAAGACCTGGCCTTTCCGTCCAGGGTGGCAGAAGGAAGTCCACGTCTGGCCGTTTCTTCTGCGCGTCGAATTTCTCGCCGCTATCATCGTCACCATCATTTTGATGGTGTGGTCCATCACGCTGAACGCGCCGCTCGAAGAGCCGTCGAATCCCAACCTGACCATGAACCCGGCGAAAGCGCCCTGGTACTTCCTCGGCCTCCAGGAAATGCTTGTCTATTTCGACCCATGGATCGCCGGCGTGGTGATGCCTACGCTCATCATCATCGGCCTGATGGTGATTCCTTATATTGATACCAACCCGCTGGGCGCCGGCTATTACACCTGGAAGCAGCGCAAATTTGCGATCGGCACGTTTCTTTTCGGCTTCGTTATTTTGTGGGTGTCCATGATCTTCATCGGCACTTTCATCCGCGGCCCCGGCTGGCAGTGGTTCTGGCCCGGTCAGACCTGGGACCACAATCGCCTGATTTATGAAGTGAACCGCGACTTGCCCGATATTCTCGGCATCACTTCGAATTTGTGGAAGGGCATCTTCGGCGCCATCGTCGTTGGCGGGTATTTCATCTTTGGCGGCATGATCGTGAACGGCTTGTTCCGCCGCAGCAATCCGAAGGATTACAAGCGCATGAGCCTGCTGCAGTATTCCATCATGATGACGTTTTTCCTCATCATGGTGGCTCTGCCGATTAAGATCGCGATCCGCCTGCTCTTTCACATCAAGTACGTTTGGATTACGCCCTGGTTCAACGTGTAGGGACGCAGCATGCTGCGCCTCAGCTTGGCGCTTTGTTTGATGTTCTTTGCGGCTCCGCCGCAGGTTATTAGGAGGACCTGGTGCCCGAGAAGCCCATCCCCGAAAACGATCCGATCGTTACCAAATCGCTCGCGCCGCATTACGTCATTTCCATGGTCATCCTCATGGCCACGCTGTTCTGGGCGCTCTGGGATGAGGATTTCGGCCAGCGCCCCTGGAAAACCTTTCAGCACGAATGGAAAGACCGCTATTCCACTTTCCTGAAGAGCGCGCGCACGCAGTCCAAGGAATCACAAGACGAAATCGAGAAAACTGCGGATTATCAGAAGCTCAAGCAAGACTATGAGGCCGCCAGCCAGGCCGCCACGCCGCGCATCAACGAGCTTCGAGGAAAACTCCGCGAAGTAAGCGCGAAAATCCTGGCCGTCCAGGATGGCCTTGGCCACTTCACGGACCGGCGCGCGTATGTCACCGCCTCCACTTACGACATCGAGACTACAACCAGCGCCTCGTCCAAGCAAAGCAAGCAGCGTGACCTGGATGCGTACAAAGCGAAGCCCAGCACGGTCGAGATGCCCGATGGCAAGCTGCAAACCTTCAAGAATTTCACCGAATTGGAAGAAGCCTACAACGAGCTCAAGAACGAGCGCACGCAAATGAGCGCCGAACTCGGAGAACTCCTCAAGCCGGTCAACGAAAAGAAAGAATTGATGGATTCCTACGTCACCGACCACATGGTGAGCCTGACATCTTCTCAACTGGCCAACCTGGAAAATTCCGTGGAGTCCTTGACGCCGGCGATCCGCCAGATCAACGTGAACGAGCACGCCGCCAACCTCGAGCGTGAAGACAGCGCCCAGATTGTTGACCGCTGCGAATCGTGCCACCTCGGCATTCGCGAGCCCGTAAAGCTCACTGCCGCCGCGATGTCCCTGAAAGGCAAGAAGCCGGACGAATACGCGCGCGCTTTTACCAGCCATCCCGATCGTGATCTGCTCAAGATTCACGATCCGGAGAAATTCGGCTGTTCCCCCTGCCATCAGGGGAATGGCCGCGCCACCACCAGCGTGGAGAAGGCACACGGTACCTACGAGCACTGGATCTGGCCGATCTTCACTCCCCAGAACTACGAAGCGGGCTGCCAGATTTGCCACTCCGCGGACATGGTGCTCGTGAGCAATGATGTCGGGTGGGTAGTGAGTGAAGGCAAGGATCTTTTCCGGCAGCGCGGCTGCCTCGGTTGCCACCGTTATGAAGGTTACGATAAGGAACCGGAAGACCTTCTCTCCATCGCACAAGATATCAAGCTCCTGGAGCAACAGAAGAAGGACAATGTCAAGACTGCTGGAGACTTCATGGCGCAGGCGGACACGGCTGCTTCGAACGAAGAAGCCAATCGCCTGAACGATCGCGCCGTCGCTTTGAAAGTGGAAAACAGCAAAGTTGACCTCCGTATCATGCAGCTTGATCGCACCACCAAGAGCCTGCTTCAGGATATGAAGAAAGTCGGGCCGAACCTCAAGGACGTCCGCCTCAAGCTGAATAAAAACTGGATTCCCGTCTGGCTAAAGAAGCCTACGGACTTCCGCCCCACCACGAAGATGCCGAACTTCCGGCTGAACGACGAACAGATCAGGGCCATTTCGGCGTTCGTCTGGCAATCCGGGCTGACCGATTCGCTTCCGAAGCACAAGCCGGGCAACGCCGCCCACGGCAAGGAATTGTTCGAAACGCGAGGCTGCCTCGCCTGCCATTCCATCGGCGAAGGCGACCAGGTGCAGGGCGGCACGTTTGCGGCGAATCTGACGCGCGTGGGCGAAAAAGCCAATTACGACTACCTGGTTCGTTGGATTCACGACGCGCGCGAGCGCACGCGCCCCTACTGCCCCTATGAGAAAAAGGACATTGGCCCTGAGGATTACAAGAAGAAGGGCTTGCCCTTCGTCTTCGATCTCGACCACAGCAAGTGTCCGAACGACGGCCACGAACTGCAAGTCCAGAACATGACCGTGATGCCCAGCCTTCGCCTCTCCGAAAGCGATGCCGAGGACATCGCCAGCTATCTCATCACGCAGAAGAAAAAGAATCCTTCCGACTACGCCGACGCTTCCTTCATGGACGATCCCCAGTTGAAGGAGGAAGGCAAGAAGTGGGTTCGCAACTTCGGTTGCTTCGGTTGCCACGAAATGTCCGGCCTGGAAGACGAAGGCCGCATCGGCACCGAATTGACCACCGAGGGCAGCAAGCCGGTCGAGCGTCTCGACTTCGCGTTGCTCACGGAAGTCGCGCAGCGAGGCGGCAAGGAGCCAATCACCGACCCCGACGATCTCGCGCGTTTGCCCGAAGGGCCTGCGAAGGAACCTTGGTACGACCACAAAGGCTTCTTCGAGCACAAACTTGCTGAACCCAATATTTGGGACCTGGGCAAAATCAAGCCGCCCGCCGAACAGTTGCGCATGCCGAACCTGCACCTCACTAAAGAGCAAGTTCGCGCGCTCGCAACATTCCTTCTCGGTAGCCAGGAGAATCCGCTTCCCCCCAGCTATCAATACCGCCCGCTGGACTATCGCAAAGATATCCAGGAAGGCTGGTGGGTGGTCAAGAAATACAACTGCATGGGCTGCCACCAGCTCATTCCCGGCCAAAAAACGATTCTCATGGGTTTGGCACGCTATCAAGATGCGCAAGAGCAATTGCCTCCGAAGCTGCTGACCGAAGGCGCGCGCGTCGATCCCGAATGGATGCTGCGCTTCCTGAAAAATCCTGCGCTCAACGACAAAGACACCAATCGCAATGGCATTCGCTCGTATCTGCAAGTGCGCATGCCCACGTTCTCTTTCTCGGAAAACGAACTCGGCAAACTGGTGCGCTTCTTCCAGGCGCTATCGCGCCAGCCTTTCCCGTACATCCCCGAAGAAGTTCCCGTGCTCACCGCCAAGGAAACGGAAATGGCGCGCAGCCTCTTCAGCAGCACTGCCGCGCCGTGCTTGAAGTGCCACGCGACGGGCGATCCCGCGCACGATCGCACCGCCACGGCTCCCAATTTCCTTCAGGCCCGCGGCCGCCTGAAGCCCGACTGGATGGAGCAGTGGATGCTCGATCCGCAGGCAATCAGCCCGGGCACTTCCATGCCTTCCGGCTTGTTCAAGCGGCAGAACAATCACTGGGTCTTTTCCGGCCCGACGCCACCTTCGTTCCAGGGCTATGATAAGGATCACACGCGGCTTCTCGTGGATTACATTTTGCAGCTCACGCCGGAAGAGCAGCGCCGCGTAGCCGCGTCCATGGGCCGCGCTCGCGCCTCGAACGCCTCCGGCTCGTCCGCAGTTGGCGCCGGCGGCCACGGTAGTCGCGGAACCGGCAAATAAATTTTGATTTTGAGATTTTAATATTCAGGAGAGAGCGAAAAAATGAAAACGAAAACTTGGATGGCAATTCTCAGCACGCTCACGCTGTGTGGACTCGTCCTCCTTGCGGGCTGCGGCAAGAAAGAGGAAACGGCAGAGCAGCCCGCGGCCGCACCAGCCGCAGCTCCCGCCGCGACGCCGATCGATCCTGCGACGGTTGCCAGCGTCAGCGGCACTGTTAAATTTGAGGGCACTGCGCCTCCTTCCCCCAAAATTGACATGAGCCAGGATCTCGCCTGCAAAGGCACCAACACTGCGGAAGCGGTTGTCGCCGCCGGCGGCCATCTCGCGAATGTCTTCGTTTACGTGAAGGACGGCCTCGGCGGGCGCACGTTCGACATTCCGAAGGAAGCCGTCACGCTTGATCAGAGCGGCTGCCGCTACCATCCGCACGTGATGGGCGTGATGGCCGGTCAGGACATCAAGATCGTCAACAGCGATCCCACCACTCATAACATTCATCCGCAACCGAAAGACAACCGCGAGTGGAACGAATCGCAGGCCCCGAACACCGCGCCGCTCAACAAGAATTTCGCGCGCGAGGAAATCCTTCTCCCTGTGAAGTGCAACCAGCATCCGTGGATGAAGATGTACATCAACGTGGTGAAGAACCCCTTTTACGCGGTCAGCGGCGCTGACGGCAAATTCGAAATTAAGGGGCTGCCGCCGGGCGACTACACGCTGGCCTTTGTCCACGAAAAATATCCCGAGCAGGACGTGAAGGTGACGCTCGCGGCAAAAGACTCCAAGACCGTGGACGTAACCTTCAAGCCGTAGCATGAGAAACTCCGGACCAGTTTCCCAGCGCGTGTGTGAGGAGGCGACTTGCTTGCCGTGATGCTCTTGATCTCTATCGTGCTCGGCTTGATTCCCCTCGCAGGTATTGCTTGGATTTTTCTCTCGGACACGTGGAGGACGGTGGACGGCCTCTTCGAAATCCTGATTATGCTTAGCCTTTCCGGCGTTTTCTTTCTGAACGCCTTCTGGGAGCTCCGCGGCAAAAACAAACCGGGCGGGCCGTCCAAGCCGGCGCCGCCCTCCGCCTCCGACGAAAGTTAGCGTTCAAGAGAAGTCATGGCCAGTTCCCCGCCCTCTCGTGAAGCCGGTGAAACCGGCGAGGACTTCACCAGGAATTCGGCGACGCCGGGGCCGCCGCCGAACCAATCCGCTCACGGCATGTCCACGCGCACGCGACTGCTTTTCTATCTCGCGGCGTGGCTCAT
>DATDNK010000095.1:0-3360 GCA_036518275.1 Candidatus Acidiferrum sp. | reverse complement strand
GTGAAGCACGTTACTACGAAACAGGGTGAACGCATCGCCGCGGGACAATTCGTCTTTGCGTGCGGTGCGTGGCTTGGCAAGATTTTCCCGGATGTGCTCGGCGGGAGAATTTTTCCTTCACGCCAGGAAGTTTTTTTCTTTGGGATCCCCGCCGGCGAAACGCGCTTTGCTCCGCCGGCGCTGCCGACGTGGCTGTTCCAGGAAGACTTGGTCTACGGCATGCCGGACATCGAAAGCCGAGGATTGAAGATTGCATTCGATGAGCATGGCGAACGCGTGGACCCCGACACGCAATCGCGTATCGTTTCGCCCGAGATGACCAAGACGGTGCGCGAATATGTGGCGCGGCGGTTCCCTGCTCTGCGCGACGCTCCCATCGTCGAGACGCGCGTGTGCCAATACGAAAACACTTCGAGCGGCGATTTTCTCATCGACCGCCACCCGGAAATGGAGAATGTATGGTTTGCGGGCGGCGGCTCGGGGCATGGGTTCAAGCACGGGCCGGCCGTGGGCGAGTATCTTGCCGGGCAACTTCTCGACGGAGCGCGGAGCGAGCCTCGCTTTTCGCTCGCAAGCAAGGAAACGGTCCAGAAACGAGCTGTTTACTGATTACCTGGGATAGACATTCTCAGAGTTTGGGCGTGCGACGACGTGGATACAACAGGGCCGGCGTGCGTTTGGCCCTTTTGGCTTTTTCGGCGTACAACTGCTCATCCGCTTCCGAAAGCAGTTTTTCGATGCGCTCGCCATCGCCGCGGTAAACCGCAATGCCCATACTAGCGGAAATGCGCGGCGGCTCATCGTCATTGGCCATCACCTGGCGGATACGGTCAGCAACGCGGTGGGCTTCGTCTTCCTGCGACTCCGGAAGAACCAGAGCAAACTCGTCGCCGCCATAACGCGCGGCCGTATCAATGGCGCGGCAGTGAATGCGGAGAATGTCCGCGACGCGGCAGATAGCGCGACTGCCGACCAGATGGCCGTAGCTGTCGTTGATCAATTTCAGGCCATCGAGGTCGAGGAGCAGAATCGCAAAAGGGCGGCCGGAACGGTCGGTGCGCTCCGTTTCGTTTTCGAGGACATCGAGCAGACGGCGATAGTTGGCCAGCCCTGTGAGTGGATCGCTGACCGCCATGTGGCGGACGCGCTCGAAAAGGCGGGCGTTATCGAGAAGCGCCCCACCCAGCGCAACGGTGTAGCCCAAAACCATGAGGCCCTGCGCGAATACAAAAGGAGCGTCCATCAGGCGTACGGACTGCGCCGCGGCAAATTGAGCGGCGACGTTCAGCCAGACAGCCGCATACATGGTGCGATCGAACGAAGAATCCTCAACGGTCAAGCGGCGGCGGTACCAAAACAAGCTCACCAGAAAAATGGCGCCAGGCAGCAGCTGCTGTGGGCTGGGGAAAAAAGTGTTGGGGTGCAGAGAGACTTCCGGAGGCAAGCGGCGAACCGCAGCGGCAAGCGCATAGGTGACCGCAACGGCGGCCAAGAGCGCTCCAGCAATTTCTCGGCGCGGATGACGCGAACGAGGCATGAAGTGCTCGACCAGGAGCGCGGCAACTACCAAGAGAGCCAAGATGATGCGGCCGAGCCACCAAGCGATGGGAGCCCAGGAAAGACGAAGAGAGGCATCCGGGAGAAATTGAAAGAAGAGCACGCCGGTGGCGATCAGGACTCCGCCGCAAAGGAAGAAGCCGGCACCGAGGATGAGGGAGATGCGGTCCTGCGTGCCCTGAAAACGAACGAGAGTGACGGCGGCAAAAACAAAGGCCAGCAGGCCGCTGCCGACGTCCGGATAGCCCTGGAGAAGAGTGTCGGCGGGAACGCTAAGGCTACGCAGCCAATAAGCGGCGAGAATCACAAGCAAAAATGCCGCCACGTGCGACAAAAAGATTGTCGTGCGGGTGCGCGCGTGCGAGAGGGCGTTTTGACCCATGGTTCCCTTTTCGATTCCTGACCCCAATAAAACGGCTAGTCACCTACTAGATTAGACTACAAAGTGCCTGCCAGCGTTGCGCAAGAATCAACTCCTGGGTGAGATAAACGATACATGCTGTGGATTTTAGCACCTGTCCGAACGGACAGGCCAAAAACAGCGGGAAGAGACCCAAGAATGGAGCGCGACATGAGTAGAAACTTTTGTTGTTGCGGCGAAAGACAAGACTGCGCAGAATTGTCTGCCTTGAAACGATTCAAATTCCCGGGTCGCGATTCGCATTAGAAATTTTTCTCCACAAAGGAGAACTGCGTGGACAAAGAAAACGGCGCAAGCGCGGGACCACGGCTGCGGCGGGCGCTCACGCTGTGGGATTTGATCCTTTATGGCGCGATTGTGCTGCAACCGGTCGCGCCGATGTCCGCGTTCGGAGCGCTCAGCGATCGCGGCCACGGGCACGTGGTGACCGCCGTTCTGATCGCCATGGTGGCGATGCTGTGCACGGCGTTCAGCTACGGCAAAATGGCGACCGTTTACCCGAGCGCGGGTTCGGCATTTACGTACGTAGCGCAAGAAATTCATTCTTCCGCCGGATACATCACTGGGTGGAGCATGGTCATGGATTACATCGTGAATCCCTTGATCTGCACCATCTGGTGCGCGGGACAAGCGCACGAATTCGCTCCCGGGATACCGGCTTGGGGCTGGAAGATATTTTTTGCCGTGGTGTTCACGCTGCTAAATCTCCAGGGAATCAAGACTTCGGCGCGGGTAAACGCCGGGCTGGCCGCAGGCATGAGCGCGGTCGTGGTGGTCGTGTTTGTGACTGCCATTCGGTACATCCTTGGGCACCCGCACAGCGATCCTGGATTTTTCACGCGGCCTTTTTACGACCCGCAGACCTTCACGGTTGACAATTTGTTCGGATGCACGTCGCTGGCGGTGCTTACGTACATCGGGTTTGACGCCATCTCGACGCTTTCTGAAGAAGCCGAGCGTCCCAAACGGGATATCTTGGTGGCAACGGTTATGACCTGCGTGATCATCGGGTTCCTGTCGGCGGCCGAAGTGTACATTGCACAACTGGTGTGGCCTGCTTCGCAACCGTTCCCCAACGCCGACACGGCGTATGTGTACGCCGCGGCGCGAACGTGGGCGCCGCTTTTCAGCATTGTCGGGTTTACTCTGCTGGTGGCCAATTTCGGCTCGGGGATGGGAGCGCAGATCGGCGCGGCGCGGTTGCTGTATGGCATGGGCAGGAGCAACGCGCTGCCAAGTTCGTTCTTTGGGCAAGTGGATCCGAAGCACCATATTCCCCGGAATAATGTAATCTTCATCGGAGTGATCGTCCTTGCCGGATCCTTTTTCCTGACGTATGGGCGCGGAATTGAATTGCTGAATTTCGGGGCGCTGATTGCTTT
>DATDNK010000094.1:0-2194 GCA_036518275.1 Candidatus Acidiferrum sp. | reverse complement strand
ATCAAGTCTTCGCGCTGCTTCTGTTCCTTGCTCAGGAACTGTTCGGCAGAGGTGAGGATTGATTCCTTGTCAGACTTCACTTTGATTTGCGCCACCGCTTCGACCGTGACGGCAACGCCTTGCTTTGTGTAAAGGTTCTGCTGCGGCGCCACGTCGAACGACATCAATTCGAGCGACAGTCCACGGCACGTCTGTACCATCGGGAAAATCAGAGCCCCTTTCCCGCTATACACTTGCGTGCCACCGAGGCCGAATCGAATTAACGCCTCGTTGGGACCCACTTTCCGGTACATTCGGACAATCACGATCATGAGCATTAAGAGTCCGAGGACAGCGGACCCGGCAATCACGACAGTCATTGGCAAGCCAAACATAAAACCTCCTTCTCCACCCGTCCGGACTGATCGCGTCGTACTTCAGTCCGACAAACTCGTTACTTCGAGAACTCTTCCCACCGCCTCACGTAGGCGATCCCCTTTTCGTACCGCTCGATGACCACCTCGGTGCCCTTTTCAATAGCCCTCCCATCACTGCTGCGCGCGCCGGCGCAACGCCGCACGCCGTCAACGGGGAAAATGATCTCTCCCGTGCCTGTTTCACGGATGGGCATACTGATGGTGCCAAGCGCACCTTCGACGCGGCGGTCTTCGCTCGTCAGGGGCGCATCATTTAGCTTGACCATAAATTTGAAGATGACCCAACCCGCGAACAGGCCTGCGATAGCCGCGATCGCCAGAATTGCGACAACCAGGAAATGCGAATACCGCGTCAACAAGTAGCCCGCCCCGCCGAACCAAGCGAGAAAGGCCATGATCGTCGAGGCGTTGAACCAGGAGATCTGCGCGCCGAAGCTTCCGCCTTTGTGCAGGCCACCTTTGCCGAGTCCGCCGCCGTGGTGGCCAAGATGAAACGGCAGGTGCCATTTGACCGGCAGATGGATGTGGACCGCGCCCGCGAGAAAGGAAAGGACGCTCAGCGAGAAGCCCACAAGAAAACACAGGAGATAGAAATCAGACCAGGTCATAAGTCACCTCGAACGCGATGTCCCTCTTTCTTCTGGCGCAACTTTCGTTGCGCTTCGCGAGCTGGAATTCGAGACGCAGACCTCCAAGTACTCTACTTACGCAGGTCCTAGATTGCTCTTGTCCGTTAACTCTGCGGACTTATTGCCGGGCCGCAATACCTCCTCAAGGCGCTCGAACAATCCCGGTGTTCGCAGAATCTCCGCCAGGAGCAAGAGCGGCGTGCGCGAATCCGGCGTTTCCGCGATGGTCATGAGCGCACGCTGTAGCTCCGGGTCCGCGGTGAACTGGCCCGCGCCCGCAAACAGCCAGGAATCCACTTTTGCGTCGATGGCACGCAACTCGGACTGCAAGCCAGGTGTGTAGCCCTCCGGGTCGTCTACCAGAAAGCCGGGATACACGCGGAAGAAGCGCGCCAGCAACTCGCGCGTCTTGTGCGTCAGGTGCGGCCGAGCGCCGCTCTCGATCTGAGAGAGGTAGGCTTGGCTCAAGCCGCGCCCAATTTCGCGCTTCATGGCTACGGCCAATTCCTGCTGAGTAAGGGCGCGGCCCAGCCCGCGGAGCGAACCCTCCACCGAGCGGAGGGAGCGAAGTTTGTCGCCAAGTTTCATGAGAGGCTCCGAGATATTGCAATATGCAAATCCTATATAGCGATTAGCTATTTGTCAAGCAAAATCGGATTAATTTCGTAACCTATTCATATTAAATGGCTTACACACTAATGACGGCAAAGAAAGCTGAAGTGAGTCAGTCTCTGATCAGAAAGCCTGCCGGCCCCTGGAAGACCACTCATGACCATTTATTTGACTGTCACTAGTTGTGAGATGAATGGTGAGTTGACACCTGCGACGAGTATTGTGCGGGCCGGAACTCAATCGTGACGTCCTGTTGAGCTTGGACCGACCTCTTGTCCAACAGTGTGGGCGTGTAAAGCCATTGGCGAATGGCTTCCCTTGTGGCAGGAAGAAGTGAGGCGGAGCCGCCCAAAAACTTCACATCCTGGACTTGGCCAAGCGGCCCGATTGTGGCGCGGACCCTAATGGTTCCAGCCATTCCATAGCGATCCCGCAGCCTTGGATAGCGAGGCCAAGCGAAGGAAACAAGCTCGCCGGCTTCCAACCGAGCGGATTTATGAACCGCCGTAGGTCCAGCCTCCGGCCAAACGAGAACAG
>DATDNK010000093.1:0-4171 GCA_036518275.1 Candidatus Acidiferrum sp. | reverse complement strand
GCGCGCGGAATCGGAATGAATGGCGAAGGCGCCTGGAGTTGTTCGCTCATGAAAACAGGCTCCATCGTTCCATCGCGGAAAGAATCGCGCCGGAAGCGGTTTGTCCCAATCCGCAAATCGAAGCGTCGCGCATCGCTTGCGCCATTTCTTTCAGCAGCGCGCTCTCTTGTTCGGTCGAGCCGAGCGGCTTGCGCTGCACCAGACGTTGCAGCGCTTCTTCCTGCCGGACCGTGCCCACACGGCACGGCACGCACTGGCCACACGTTTCGCTGCGAAAAAACGCCGCGATGCGCAGCAAAATCCTTCTTAGATCAACCGAATCGTCGAACACCATGACCACGCCGGAACCGAGCGTCGCCCCAATGGCTCGCGTTCCTTCAAACGTCAGCGGCGTGTCCAATTCCTTCGGCGAAATAAAGCTTCCCGCTGCGCCGCCGAGCAGAACCGCTTGGAGCCGCCCGGTTCCGCCAACGCCGCCGGCCATTTCAATCACGTTGCGAATCGTCGGACCGAATGGAACCTCGTAAACGCCGGGATGAACTACATGCCCGGAAACGCAAAACAAGCGATACCCCGAAGAATTTGCCGTGCCGACGCGGGCATACGCCGCGCCGCCAGTCAAAATGATTTCCGGCACGTTGACCAGCGTTTCGACGTTATTGACAACGGTGGGCTGGCGGAACAATCCACTCTGCGTCGGAAACGGCGGCTTGTTGCGCGGCTCGCCGCGGTAGCCCTCGATGGAATTGAACAGCGCGGTCTCTTCTCCGCAAATGTACGCGCCCGCGCCGCGCCGAATTTCAATGTCAAACGAAAACCCTCGGCCCAGAATATTGTCGCCAAGAAAATGCTGCGCTTTTGCTACACGAATGGCGTGCTGGAGCCGCTCTAGCGCAAACGGATACTCGCCGCGAATGTAGACATAACCTTTCTTCGCGCCGGTAGCGAACGCGGCAATCGTCATGCCTTCGAGAATCGCAAACGGATCACCTTCCATCAGGATGCGATCTTTGAACGTGCCCGGCTCGGACTCATCCGCGTTGCAAATCACATAGTGCGGACGACTCGCATCGCGCTGGACATGCACGGCTTCCCACTTTTTGCCCGCAGGAAAAGACGCGCCGCCGCGGCCTAGCAGTTTCGACTGGATGACTTCGCGAATGACGCGCGCCGGGCCCAAGTCGAAGGCTTTCTTCAGCGCGTCGTACCCGCCTATGCGTCGGTAATCGTCGAGGCTGGCCGGATTCACCTGCCCCACGCGGCGCAACAGCTGCAATTGCGATTGTCCAGCTTGCGGAACCGAAACTTTCGCATTGAGCATGTCGATTTCATCCAAAAGCTTCCCGCTCGCGGCATCCGTGATTCCAGCCGAAATGTCATTTGCTGCAGCCGGCGCAATCACTCGCTCGCGCGGCTTTTCTCCCGCTGCGGTAATCAACGCGGCGGGCGCCCGCTCGCAAAGCCCCAAACAGGAGCTGCGCTGCCAAATCGCTTTCCCGCCGAGGCAGGGCGAACCGGCAGTGCCAAGCTTGCGCTCGAGTTCGGCGCACAACTGCCCTGCTCCGCGCGCCATGCAAGCAATGTCATCGCACACATGCGCAACCACAGGGGGGCGCGGCGTCAACGAAAACATTTCATAAAACGACGCAACGCCATGCGCTTCTGCGGGGGGCACGCCCAATCGCAACGATGCGTAATTCAGCGCGCCCGGGCTGATCCAGCCGATGCGTCCTTGAATCGCATGGAGCACAGGGAGTAGCAGATGACGCTTCGAATGCGCCGGTTTACCATCCAACAATCCACGGCCATCAAATGCAGCGCGGCCTTCGCTCTCAATCTTTCGCGGTCCTCCGCTCCAGCCCGACTCTGGCTTTCCGAGGATTGTGTCGACGGCAGCCTGCTCTTCAGGACTTGCTTTGGCCGCAGTCAGGTGAAGGTCCACTCAATTCTCCGCGCACTTCTCGATGCGAATCGCCGTGGCTTTGAATTCCGACGTTCCGGATTTCGGATCCACCGCGTCAATCGTGAGATCGTTCGTCGCAATCTCATCGTGAAAATGCACCGCAAGAAACGCGAGGCCGGGCCGCAAGCCGGGATCAAACCGCACCGGCGCGAGCACCGACCCTCGCCGCGAGCTGACGCGCACTTGCTCGCCTTCGCTCACACGATAACGCGCGCCGTCTTCCGGCGAAAGGTCGAGCGTTGCCGCCCGGCGCAAAGGAGAAGGAAACCGGCGGCTCTGCTCGCCGGTGTTGTAAGAATCCAGATGCCGACCGGTCGTCAGCCGAATCGGATACTCTTCATTCAGCGCGTCCACCGGCGGCTCGAATTCCACCACGCTGAACGGCGCGCGCGGTCCAATCAACGGCTCACGCCACAAACGGCTATGCAAATACATTTCGCCGGGATGCGATTCGTCGTAGCAAGGCCACTGAATGCCATCCAGTTCTTCCAGCCGCTTGTAACTCATGCCCGCATGCATGGGACTCAGCAAGCGCAGCTCGTTCCAGATAGTTTCTGCGTCGGGCTTGCCCCAATCGCGGCCAAAGCGCTTCGCGAGCGCATAGATAATTTCCATGTCATCGCGCACGCCTTCGGGCAGCAGAACAGCGGCACGCACACGTTGGACGCGGCGCTCGCTGCTCGTTACCGTACCTTCGGTTTCGCACCATCCGGCGGAGCCGGGCAAAATCACGTGCGCCAGTTCGGCGGTCTTCGTGTAAAAGAGATCCTGCACGACAAGAAATTCCAGCCCGCTCATCAGCTTCACCCCGCGATGACGGTCCGCTTCGGAATCGATTGGGTTTTCGCCGAGCACATACAAAGTCGTAAGCTCGCCGCGCTCCATTGCTTCAAACATCCCGCTCAAATGCAGCCCGCGCTTGGGATCGAGCTTCACTCCATACGCGCGCTCGAATTTCGCGCGCAACTCCGCGTTCTCCACGTGTTGAAAACCCGGCAAGCGGTCGGGAATCGCGCCCATATCGCCGCCACCCTGCACATTGTTTTGCCCGCGCAGCGGATTCACGCCGCTTCCGTAGCGCCCAACGTGCCCGGTCAGCAGCGCCAGGTTAACGAGCGCCAGCACATTGTCCACGGCGTTGTGATGCTCGGTGATGCCCAGCGTCCAGCAGAGCTCGGCACGCGGCGCTTTGGCATAGGCATGGGCCGTTTGACGAATTACATCAGCGGGAACACCCGTTTCGCGCGCGGCGCGCTCCAGGGTGTATTTTTCAACGCACGCTTTGTAGGCTTCAAAACCGCTCGTTGCATTTTCGATGAATTCCTTGTTCGCGAGGCCGGCGGCAATGATTTCGCGGCCCATCGCGTTGGCCAGGGAAATGTCCGCGCCCACGTCCAGACCCAACCATACATCGGCCCATTGTGCGGAGCTGGTGCGGCGCGGGTCAACGACGAAGAGCTTTGCGCCATGACGCACGCCCTTCAGAACATGATGGAAAAAGATGGGATGAGTTTCCCGCGCGTTGGACCCCCAAAGGAGAATGACGTCTGTCTTCTCCACTTCGTGGTAGGAGCTGGTGCCGCCTCCCGCGCCGAACACCGCCGCCAGACCGGCGACGCTTGGGGCGTGTCAAGTCCGGTTGCAACTATCGATGTTGTTGCTGCCGACGACCGAGCGGACGAATTTTTGCGCGATGTAGTTGAGCTCGTTGGTGGTCTTGGAGCAGCTGAACATGCCAAAGGTGCGGGGTCCGTGCAGGCTGACTTCGCTACGGATGCCGTCGGCGACGCGGTCGAGAGCTTCTTCCCACGTCGTGGGGCGATGCTTTCCGTTCTCGCGAAGTAAAGGAGTGGTCAGCCGCTCGCTTGAAGCTTGTCCCATGGTTTCACCTCGCCTGGACCAACCGAGCCAATCAGGGCGTACGCTCACTACCATACACAGTTCCGACCTACTTGCCCTTCAAGGTTTATATGAATGTTAACGCCGATTGAATCTTCAGACCAGCGCGCGTTGGATTTCTCCAGTTGAGGCATCGAGCATAAAAATACACACTGCTCCGCTATTGCCGACCCGATGAGCCGCGTAATTGCGTAACCTTCAATCGGCGGTTGCAACTTGACGAAGCGGCTGTGGATTCCTACGTTTACGGGCAATCTTCACGGTACTGGCTTGCGGCCCTTTATCTCCTAGTTCTTCCACGAAGATCAC
>DATDNK010000092.1:0-6436 GCA_036518275.1 Candidatus Acidiferrum sp. | reverse complement strand
GCGAGCAGCGGACTGTCCGGCGCCGTTGACTGAATCGAACCCATCTGCCCGCGCAGCGCGGCCATCTTCGCGCTTACCGTGAATTGCGAAATCGCGGTCAACGCAATCATCAGTACGACGCACAGCGCTGCTGGCGTCAGCAAGCTGCCAAACGTCTTCGTCCGCGCCAGACGAGCAAGCAGCAATACCACTCCGCAGGCGATGCCGCCAATGTGCATGACATTGAGTGAATGTCCTACTATGGCTCCCGCTTGGTCGCGGCTGCCCAAAATCCGAAACGCCCCGGGCGCCACCACAAAGCTCAAAAAAACATCGCTCCCCAGCCATAGGCTCAAACCTAGAAACTCGATCGCACGAAGCAAGGTTGACATGCGGTGATTTTAGCTAGAATGGTCTTTTGCGCGGAAGGAAAAGATGGTGGGCGACAAAGGACTTGAACCTTTGACCTCTCCCGTGTGAGGGGAGCGCTCTAACCAACTGAGCTAGTCGCCCAAGGCTGCCAACTGGCGCCAACGCGACGACGCGAAGCGTCATCTATTTGTAGCAGGAAGGGTCCGGGTTTTCAATACATGCCGACCGCCACGTCTCAAGTCGTCTCGCAACTGCAGCGCTCCATCGCGCGCGCCATCTTCGGCAAGGAAGAGGCCATCCAACTCGCGCTCATCACGCTCCTGGCGCGCGGCCATTTGCTCATCGAAGACGTTCCCGGCGTGGGCAAGACCACGCTGGCGCAGGCGCTCGCCAAATCCTTTCACTGCAGTTTCCAGCGTATTCAGTTCACTTCCGATTTGCTGCCGAGCGACGTGCTCGGCGTCAGCGTCTACAATCCCGAGAACCGCGAATTTGAATTTCGCCCAGGGCCAATTTTCGCGAATGTTGTTCTCGCCGACGAAATCAACCGCACCACGCCGCGCACGCAATCCGCGCTTCTGGAAGCCATGAACGAATCGCAGGTCAGCATGGACGGCAAAACGCAGCCGCTCCCGCAACCCTTCTTCGTCGTGGCCACGCAGAATCCCGTCGAGCATCACGGCACGTATCCATTGCCCGAATCGCAGCTTGACCGCTTCCTTATGCGCATCAAGATGGGCTATCCGTCCCATGAAACCGAACGGGAAATCCTGCGCAAGCGCATCGGTGACGATCCGCTTCATTCGCTCGAGCCTGTAGCGGAACTGAGCGAAGTGCTCGCCATGCAGGAAGCCGTCAACCACATTAAAGTGGATTCCAGCCTGCATGACTACGCCCTCGAGATTGTTAATCGCACGCGCAAAACCGAGCAGCTCGCTCTAGGCGTGAGCCCGCGCGGCACTTTGATGTTGCAGCGCGCCGCGCAGGCACGGGCGTTTCTCGATGGCCGCGACTATTGTTTGCCTGACGATTTCAAGCAGCTCGCCGTTCCCGTTTTCGCGCATCGCGTCGTTGCAAGTTCGCGCCACGCTTCGTTGCAGAAGAAATCGGAGACCACCGAGTCGGTCCTCCGCGAAATCGTCGAGTCCGTTCCTGTGCCGCTGTGAATTGGATGTTCGCAAAACCCGATGCCGGGAAAATGTTCTTTGCTTAGAACTGAGAACTAAAAACTCTTTTTCATGGCCGCGATCCGCTCCACACTCGCGCAGATGCTGGCCAAGGCCGACCGCCCCGGCGTCAGAGCGTTCTTTCTCTCGATGGCCGCGCTATCCGGAGCGCTGCTGCTAGCGCTGTATTCCAGCGCCGCCGCGGAACTGGGCCAGATTGTTCTTGCCAGCACTTCGGCGCTCGCGGCCCTCGCGATAGCCGGATGGGTGGCCATCACCCTGGTGCCTGCACTGGCGCGCCGCACGCCGCTGCGGTGGATTGGCTACAAAACCGAATATAAGGTGTCTCGCGCAGGCTGGATTTATTTCGGCGGCCTCATGCTTGTCGCGCTGGCTGCGCTGAACACCGGCAACAACCTCCTCTTCCTGATTCTCGCTTGCCTCATCGCACTGATTCTCATGTCGGGGATCCTTTCTTCCATCAGCCTCTCCGGCATCGAAATGCGTCTCATTCTTCCGGAACACATTTTTGCAGGACAACCCGTACGCGCCCATGTCGAACTCGAAAACCAAAAACTTACTCTGCCGTCTTTTTCGCTACGAGTTGAAGCTGTTCGGGAAGAACACTCTTCTAGAGCCACTCTTCTGGAGAAGCCGGTCTATTTTCCGTATGCCCCCAGGCAAGATCGCGTCCAACAAATCGTTTCGATGAAATTTCCCAAGCGGGGCGTCTATCACCAGGATGCTTTTCGCATCGTCACGCGCTTTCCCTTTGGCTTCTTGCAAAAGGCGCGGCGCCTGGACCTGAAAACAGAAGCCCTGGTCTATCCTTCTGTGGATCCGACTACGGAGTATAGGGATGTCTTGCCCGTTCTTCAGGGAGCGCTTGAAAGCGTGGTCAAGGGGCGGGGCCAGGACCTGTACGGCGTGCGTGATTATGTCCGCACCGATAGCGCGAGGCTAGTGCACTGGAAGGCCACTGCCCGTTCGGGCTCGTTGATGGTTCGCGAATTCACACGCGAGGAAGACTCGCGCGTTTTGCTGGTGCTCGATCCTCACTCTGATTCTTCGGCCACAGCGGAAAGCTCCGCAACGAGCAAGCCATCAACAAGAATAAACGAGCGCTTCGAGCGCGCCGTTGCCCTGTGCGCCAATATCGCCTGGCATTTCTATCAAGCCAATGCCATGCTGCAATTCCGCAGCGTTGACTTCAGTACCCCTCTCGCGCCTGCCGAAAAGAACATCTTCAGAATTCTCCGCCACCTTGCTCTGGTGCAGCCTCTCCCGCTCGATCCCGAGCAGAAACTCGTCGCTGAACTGGCGTCTTCACCGGAGCTTTTTAAAATCATCGTCACCAGCCAGCCGCGCGGCTTCTTTCCTCACGCGGTGTGGAGTTCTTCCTTTATCGTCTTCCTCGACGAAGAAGTGCAATAGAAATCGAAAGATAGTTGCTCGAATCCTTCGGCCACTTGTGGCAGAATCCCGATGCGCCATGCTCAAGGGCCAGGAACTCGCCTCATTTCGCAAACAACTGCTCGCGTGGTTTCGCCAATTTCAGCGCGACCTTCCGTGGAGACACACGCGCGATCCGTATCGCATTTGGCTCTCCGAAATTATGCTTCAGCAAACGCGCGTCGCTGCGATGATTCCATATTATGAGCGCTTCCTAGAGCGTTTCCCGAATCTCCAAGCGCTGGCCGCCGCCCCGGAAGAAGAAGTGCTGAGGCTATGGTCGGGGCTCGGGTATTACGGCCGCGCGCGCAATCTGCAGAGGGCTGCGCAACAGATCGTCGCGGAGCACGGCGGAGAATTTCCATCGTCTCTGGAAGACGTCCTCGCGCTACCGGGGATCGGGAATTACACAGCGGCAGCGATTTTGAGTATCGCCTTTGAAGGAAAATATGCGGTGTTAGACGGTAACGTCGCCCGGGTTCTCGCACGCCTGAGGGCTATTCGGGGGGACTTGCGAACTTCAAACCGCTGGCAGGAGTTGCAGGAATGCGCAGACGCCTATCTCGACACGAAATCGCCGGGCGACTGGAATCAGGCCATGATGGAATTGGGAGCTACCTTGTGCGCGCCGAAATCGCCGCAATGTCTCCTCTGCCCCGTGGCACAATTTTGCGAAGGCCGTAAGCTGGGCATCGCCGACATTCTTCCTGAAAAACGCAAGAAGCGGGCCACTGTAGAGATCCGTCTGGCTGCCGCAGTTTTCGCCGACGAGCGCGGAAGCACGCTCCTGTTACCTCCCCCTGAAGCGCGCCACATGCAGCCCCTAGCGGATTACGTTCCTACGCTCGTTTCCAATCTGTGGCACTTTCCAACGGTCCCCGTCGATAGAGACCCCGTTGCGAATTTGCGAAGCCATCTCCGAAGGCTCCAAGTTCAGAGGAGGAATGGGACCTTTCATTTCGTCGCGGCGGATAAGGTTCGCCACGCGGTGACTTACCGCGCCATCACCGTGGAGCCATTTCGCATCGGTGTAAAGAAGCTTCCCCACATCAAGGGTGCAGAGATAGTTCCGCTTCGTGAAGTCACGGTTCTCCCCGTTTCCAACCTTACGCGGAAGGTCGCTCGCGCAGCGCTGGCGGTTGGTTCCGTCGCCAAGAACCTCTGAACGTTATCCTTTCGCCTGTGGTTGCAAGGACCGCGGCCTTGCTGCTCCTGCCGGTGCTAGGATAGAAAATCCGCCATGGCCGCCACCGCCGCAACTTCGGCTGTACCTGCGCTGCCCGCCGAGCGTTTCTTCCGCGCCTCGCTTTCCCTCCTCGTGCTTACGTCGATTCTCACACTGGCCAGCACGGGCAAGCTGGACGTAATCACCTCTCTGCTTGCCCCCCTCGCCGCCCTGTACAAGGGCTTCCGGTGGTGGCACGGGGGGCACGCCGAACTATCCCAGCGCATCGCCACCTGGTGCTTGTTGTTGTACCTGGCATTTTTCCCGGTGGACGCCTTGTTTCTCTCTCGATTTTTTGTCGGCAGCTCTTCCAATCCACCGCTTTTCGCCTTGCTGCTGGCGGTGGTGCATTTCCTGATCGTCGCCATGTTGCTCCGGTTCTATAGCGCTTCTTCGGATCGCGACGCGCTCTTTCTCAGCATGCTGTCGTTCGCCGCGATTCTCGCGGCCGCGATCCTAACCGTCGACACGCTGTTTCTGACGCTTTTTTTCCTCTTTCTCTTATGCGGAGTCTCCACATTCATCGCGATGGAATTGCGCCGCGGGGCCGCCGGGGCTGTTTCACCTGCCCCCGGGCAACGGGAAACGGAACGCAAACTCAACCGCGCGCTGAGTCTTGCGGCGCTCAGCGTGGCCGTGGGAGCGATTCTGCTTGGAGGCATGTTCTTTTTCTTCTTTCCGAGATTCAGCGCCGGATACCTCGGACGCGTCAGCTTCAGCCCTTCGCTTATGACCGGCTTTACCGAGGATGTCGAGCTGGGCCAAATCGGGGAAATCAAGAAAAGTTCTGCGGTGGTCATGCGCGTGGAGACAGAAAAGCCAATTGGATATGAATGGCTGCGCTGGAGAGGAATCGCTCTGACCACGTTCGACGGCAAACGCTGGAGTTCCAGCGCAGGTAGCCCGCAAAGGTTGCACACGAGCGCGGATGGCTGGATTCGCACACCGGAGCCAGCGCTGAAATCGAATACTTCTGGACAGACAATCCGGTACACGGTTTTCCTGGAACCCATAGCCACAGATGCGATTTTTGTTCCGGGAAGAGCCTTATCCTTGCAAGGCAATTTCAGTGGTGGGACAACTAATTCCTTTGCAGCAATGCAGCGCAACTACCTTATTGCGGACGCGACGGAGACGCTGACAAATCCGTTTCACAATTTCACCTCCATCCGGTACCTCGGCATTTCGCGTTTGCCGCCGCGCGATGCGGCAAAGCTCCGGGCCGCGGGCACCGACTATTCCGATGACATAACTGCGACATACCTCCAGCTCCCGGCCGAGCTCGACCGCCGCATTCCGGAACTGGCCGGCGAAATCACAAAAAACGCACGGACGCCATTCGACAAAACCATACGCATCGAGACCTACTTGCGCACTCGCTACGCGTATACGCTAAACCTCACGGGAAAGCCGGGCCACGATCCGTTGGCGCACTTTCTCTTCGAGACACGCGCTGGACATTGCGAGTATTTCGCATCAGCCATGGCCATCCTGCTTCGAACGCTGGGCATTCCTTCACGCGAGGTGAACGGGTTCCTTCCGGGGGAATACAACGACCTTGCCGGTGATTATATCGTTCGCGCGAGCGACGCGCACAGCTGGGTGGAAGTTTACTTCCCCGGAAATGGCTGGCAGGTTTTCGATCCGACGCCGTCCAGCATGGAAAGCGGAAATGGCTTTTTGACGCGGCTGGGCCTGTACATCGATTGGATGCAGATTACCTGGAATGATTGGGTGATTGGCTACGATTTTGCGCACCAAGTGGCGCTGGCACAAAACCTGCAGCGCAGCTCGAAGAATTGGGGAGAATCCGCGCGGTCCTGGTTCGACCGAAAAGAAGAAGAGGGCAAGCGATGGCTGAAATCGTGGCAGCTTCGCCATGGCTCGCTGGGCTATTTGCTGCCTGCGGCGCTGGTGCTGCTGCTCGTGGCTTTTCGCTTCAATATACCGGTGGAAGTCGTCCAGAGGATTCGCTTGTTTCTGCGCATCCGCGCGTCCAGGCCCACGCGCTCCGATCCTCAGCTCGCGTCGCGCCTGTATGGCGAACTGCTGCGAATACTGGCGCGGCGCGGCGTGCTGCGCAGCGAGACGCAAACGCCTTTAGAATTCGCAGCGGCGTTGCATGGGCCGCTGCTCGCTCCTGCCGTGAAGGAGTTTACTCAACTCTACGTGCACGCGCGTTTTGGCGGCGCACCCTGTAACACGATGCGTCTCGGGCAATTGCTCGGGCAGGTTCGCACGG
>DATDNK010000091.1:0-9397 GCA_036518275.1 Candidatus Acidiferrum sp. | reverse complement strand
ACGCTTCCTGGGCGACGTCTTCGGCGTCGGCGGAATTGCCTAAAACGCTGTAGGCAATTTGAAAGACGCGCCCCTGATTCTCAGCGACGCGCTCGGCAAACCCCGCCTCGGGGCTCTGCGCTTCGGCTCTGGCAATCAACGTACTCACCCACGTTCCTGTCACGCCACTTTTGCCCCTCTATACAAAGACACCGCGGCCCGGCCATTCGTTCAGAAAAATATCACGCTTGGGCCGCGTCGAACGGGCAATTCAAGAAAACTGTGAAGCTACTTGGAAACGTGAGGGCGGCAGTGCCACCCTCACGCGGTCGCCGGCCCATTCGAATCAGAAGAGGAAAATTGGCTGAAACGCCGGGAGGATCGGCTGCAACTGCACGGCAATCTGCACAGCCTGCAATCTTTGCAATTGTTCGGCCGTGAGAATGGCCGTGAATTGTGTGAGAAAAGCTTGTTGTCCATGTGCAATCTGCTGCTGCAAGGTATGAATTTGGATGACCACAGCGCCGACCTGCGCTGGAGGCGCGCCAGAATTCAGCAGAGTGTAGAGCTGTTGCGTCAGTGCTTGCACGGTTTGGTAAAGCGGCACGAGCTTCGCCTGACGTGCCTGGAGCAGTTGCTCCAGTTCGGTCACTTGGCTTGGGGTAAGTTGTAGAAACTGAGCCACGACTTGCAAAAACGACGTGTCGTCGCTAGTTGTGGCCAGTTGAATTTTTGTCGTCTGCAACTGCTGCAGAACCTTCTCGATGTTCAATTTCGATAAGTCAGGCGTTGAAGTTACAACCTGCGTTTTGGGGCCGGGCCCTTGCGCGCGAATCCCGGCGCAAGTCATGAGCAGGACGGCGAGCGGAGCAAAAGCGACACGTATTCTTTTCATTGCGGCGGTTCTCCTGGAAGCGCGCAGTTTGCGCCTTCATGTATCCAGACACCGCCGCCCGGCCACGCGTTCAGAACCCGGAGTTAGGAAATAACGGAATTGATCGAAGACACAGTCCGCCTCGGCGAATGCCACGACGCCAATCTCGCCGTGTCAGCCGCCGTGAACAACGGGTCGCTCCACGCGGCGTGCTCTCGCGCTTCCTGTTCGAAGCTATACGACTCGATGACATTCGCCACCACTTCCGGCAAATTTTCGTCGCACGGCACGGTTTCCAGAATTTCCTCACCGGCAACTGCCTGTGGCCCCGTCTGTCCGCCGGCGTAAATGGCCACGGCGTCCACGAGCTTTCCGTCAAGTCTGGTCTTGAAACCGCGAAAGCCGATATCCGTGTTAGAGGGAGCGTTGGCGATCGGTGCGTCCGCGATCGGTAAAATTTGAAAATCTTCCATGCTGGCCACCTCGGAACGGCACGTGATGCCCGTTTAGCTGGTGGAATCATGCTGGCATTCTGGTTCGCGGCAGGGCAAGCGCAAGGTCCCGTTCGCCTCGATTGAAAATTCTGAGAATCAGTGAAAAGCGTCAGAATTTGTAATATTTCCGAGAAATGTTTGTGATGCTCTTTGACTGTTCTTGGAACTCCTCATATTCCCTAAAGTCTGTAGAATTGACCGCTTCCCGTCCGTCATACATTGAGGCGCCTGTCAAGCCGACAAAGCGCCAAAGGAGAAAACGGATGCAATTTGCTCTGATGATCTATCACACGCCCGAAGAGTTTGACATGCGGAAGAACGACTACAGCCACCCCCACCTCGGCGCCTGGCGCGCTTACTACAAGGCGCTTGTCGCAGCCGGAGTCTATGTGGCGGGCGATGCACTGGAAGTGCCGGAGACAGGAACGACGGTGCGTGTCAAGGAAGGAAAGCGCCGCGTGCAGGACGGCCCATACGCCGATACGAAGGAACAGTTGGCGGGATTCATTATTCTGGAACTCCCTTCCGTTGACGCCGCCCTCGAATGGGCTGCGCGATGCCCGGGCGCATCCATCGGCGCAGTGGAAGTCCGCCCGCTGGCGCCGGAAGCCAAGCGGCGAGGATTTACGGGTGAATGAAACCAATCAGGAGACGACTCACCGCGAAATCGAGCGCGTAGCCCGAGAATCTTACGGCCGCCTGGTGGCCTATCTTTCCGTGCACACACACGACCTGGCCAGCGCTGAGGACGCTCTCAGCAACGCGTTGGTGTCCGCGCTAGACCATTGGCCGCGGGAAGGCGTGCCGAAAAGCCCGGAGGCGTGGCTGCTTACCGCAGCGCGCCATTCGCTGATTGACGCGATTCGCCATCAGAAAGTGGTGTTGGAAAGCGAGCCAACCATTAAGTTCCTGACGGAGGATTCCGTGGAGGCTGCCTTGCCGACGTCCACACAATTTCCCGATGAACGCCTGAAACTGCTTTTCGTTTGCGCGCACCCGGCAATCGATCCCTCAATGCACACGGCCCTCATGCTGCAAACGGTATTGGGCCTCGATGCTGCGCGCATCGCGCAAGCTTTCCTTATCGCACCGAAGACCATGGGACAGCGCCTGTTCCGAGCCAAGACAAAAATCCGCAGCGGCGGTATTCCATTCGAAATTCCCCAAGAGCGCGATCTGCCGCAGCGCCTGGACGCCGTGCTCGAAGCGATTTACGCCGCCTTCGGCATCGGTTGGGACGACATGGCGGGCGCCGATCAGCGTGGCCGCAACCTCGCCGAAGAAGCGTTGTGGCTCGCACGAGTTTTGCTACAGCTCATGCCCGGCGAAGCCGAGGTTCAAGGTCTGCTCGCTCTCATGCTTTATTGCGAATCGCGCCGCGCTGCGCGAAGAGACACTAAGGGGCACTACGTTCCTCTTTCCGAGCAAGACCCGAAGCATTGGTCGGTTCCTTTAATCGAAGAAGCAGAGCATCACTTGGCCGAAGCTTTCCAGCGTGGCCGCTTCGGCCGGTTTCAACTCGAAGCGGCCATTCAGTCCGCACATGCCGAACGCGCGCGCACGGGAAAAACCGATTGGGCTGCTATCGCGTTGTTCTACGAACAGCTGCTCCGCGTATCGCCGGTCCTCGGCACACGAACTGGATATGCCGCCGCGCTCGCGGAAGCGAACGGTCCCTCAGCGGGACTCGCCATCCTCGATGCGATTGACCCGGAGGCTGTATCTGATTATCAGCCGTACTGGGCCGTTCGCGCTCATCTTCTGCAGCGCCTCGGCAAGTCCCGCGAGTCCTTAGACGCCTACGACCGCGCCATCGGCCTGTCCGAAGATCCCGCCGTGCGCGCGTTCCTCCTCCACAAGCGTCGAGGGTAGAAGACTGAGAAGAATTGGTTACTTGAACGGCCTTACCTTTCATTTAAACGGCGCCTTCGAAGGTAAGAGCACCAGAGCCCCGCGAGAGTAGCAGCGAACGTCAGCGTCAGGATTTGCCGCCAGAAGTGTTCGATATGGTTCGCAAAGGCCCCAGACACCGAGATTGTCACATCGTTGGGAGACTTCCACTCAACCCAAGTTCCACCGAAGATTAGGCCAACTAATGCCCCACACGACAAAGCCAGTACCGGAAATCGGAGTAAGGACAACGCACCGCCGCATCCTGCCGCAACCACAATGGCAAATAACCACCAACGACTGATGGTCACATGTTGGAGCACCGGCGCAATGAGCCAATACCCGTAGAGAACCGCAAATATAGCGGCGGCGATGAATGCATGGATGGCCCAACGCAATCCGATTCGAGACACTGTTGATTAGACACCGTCAGTCAGGTTTTCGCCCTGAAATTCGTTTTACTGGTGTAAGTGTCGCATTATCAGGGCGTTCAGGAAGGGCTCTGTCTTCTCTGTGAACTTTGTGCTCCGGCCTCTGTGCACTCTGTGTCAAATCTCTTTGTTCTACCCCTGATGTAGAAATCGCCCCATCCCGCCCGTCATCCCTACAGAGGCGGCTTAGCGCCAACGCTTCGCCACCCGAACCGAGAGGTGATGCGATGTGCCCATTCTGCATGGCGGCCATCGGACAAATCGTCGTAGCCGGCGTGGTCTCCACCGGTGGGCTGACGGCCTTGGCCGTGAAATTGTCTCGCAAGAAGAACGATGCGAAAGAAATCATTCGCAAGTCAAATGAAACAAAGGAGAAATAACATGGCAACGAGTAAGGAGAGAATCAGCGAAGAGCGGAAAGGGCATCTCATGATGCACACACCGCCGATTTTGTCGCAACAGGAATGGGAGGCAGCGCACCAACAGCTTCTTGTGAAGGAAAAAGCCTTCACCCGCTCCCGTGACGCGCTGGCCGCCGAACGCCGTCGCATGCCGTGGATGGCGGTCGAGAAAAAGTACGAGTTCGAGGGACCCAAGGGTAAGGTTAGCCTTCTCGATTTATTCGAGGGCCGCAGGCAGTTGATCGTTTATCGCGCCTTCTTCGAGCCCGGAGTCTTCGGTTGGCCTGACCACGCCTGCCGCGGCTGTTCCCTGGGAGCCGATCAGGTCGCCCACCTGGCCCATCTGAACGCCCGCGACACCACTCTTGCCTACGCGTCACGCGCACCGCAGGCGGATATCGAGCGCCTGAAGGCACGAATGGGTTGGAAGATGCCCTGGTACACCATCACCGACAGCTTCGACGCGGACTTCCGCGTCGATCAATGGCACGGCCACAACGTGTTCTTCCGCGATGGCGAGCGGGTCTTCCGCACATACTTCATCAACAACCGCGGCGACGAGGCTATGGGGACCACCTGGAGCTACCTCGATATCACGCCGCTCGGCCGTCAGGAAACCTGGGAGGACTCGCCAGAGGGTTATCCCCAGAACCCTCCGTACAAGTGGTGGAACTGGCACGACAACTACGACGCCGAGGCCTCGCCCAACGCTAAGTGGGTCGCGGTATCCGACGCCGGAGAAGCCGCCTTCCGAAAGCGCGACGCAGAAGCGAAATGATGCAGCTGCGCAAAAACTCCAGTGCTACGCACAAACTTCTGCACCAAAGGAGAAAACCATGACTGACATCAAGAGAGATGAACTTAAAACTCCCAGGATAGTCGATCGCAGCACGTTCCAGGCGGAACTAGACGCATTGCGCGTTCGAGAAAAGTCCCACACAAGAGAAGGTGACGCCATCGCAGCCGCCCGTCGGCGGCTCCCCATGGTCGAGGTGGATGGCGCCACACCACTCATTGGCGAACGTGGTGCCGTGGCGCTCTTGGATGCGTTTGAGGGACGCCGGATCCTCATTGCCTACTATTTCATGTGGAACACCGGCAAGCCGGCGCCGCAGCAGTGCGAGGGGTGCACCTGGGTCACATCGCAGGTCCGCGAGCTCTCTTATATCCACTCTCGCGACGCCACCTTCGCCGTATTTTGCCAAGGCCCGTACCCGGAAAGCGCCAAGTACCGCGACTTCATGGGCTGGGAGATGCCCTGGTACTCAGCGCAAGGCTCTTCCCTCGAGGCTCTGCTTACAGGACGCCGCGTGGGCAGGATGCACATCGTTTGTTACCTGCGACAAGGATCCAAGGTCTTTGAAACTTATTGGACGACAATTCGCGGCGTCGAAGCCATGGATAACAACTATCGGCTGCTCGACTTGACCGTATACGGGCGGCAGGAAACGTGGGAGGACTCGCCCGCTGGCTGGCCGCAAGGGGACATTATGGACACGCTGCGTACCAATGGACGCCCCACCTCCCAGTGGCCTCGCCTGAAGGCCGGTTACTCAGACGACTTAGGAGTAGGCAAGCGTTGAGCCTGTCCAACTACGGAGGGCAGGCCCCCTGTAGAAATCAACCCAACCCGCCCGTCATCCATACAGAGGCGGCTAGAGCGGTTACGCTTCACCTTCCGAATTGCAGTGATTCCGAACCGCCAAGGTGCGGTTCAAGAGGGAGAAAGGACATGAACATTCAGAACAAGGCAGTCTTAATCACGGGCGCCAACCGCGGGATCGGCCGGGCGCTTCTCGAGGAGGCGCTTCGGCGCGGCGCGAAAAAGGTCTATGCGGGAACGCGCGACACTTTTCAGCATCCTGACGAACGCGTGGTTCCTCTAACGCTGGACGTAACCAACGCTTCACAGATTCAGCGCGCAGTCGCCGAGGTCGATACGCTCGATGTCCTCATCAACAACGCTGGCATCGCCATCTACGACGATTTAAGCAATCTCGACGCGCTCGAACAGACCTTCGCAGTCAACTTTCTCGGTCTACTCAAAGTGACCAACGCGTTCTTGCCTCTTCTGAAGCGCTCCAATGGAGCCATCCTCAACAACCTGTCCTTGGCGGGGCTCGCTCCGTTGCCGATCATACCTTCCTACTCTGCGTCGAAGGCCGCCGCGCTCAACTTGACGCAGTCACTCCGAGCGCTCTTGGCTGGCCAAGGCGTTTCCATCCATGCCGTCGTCCTTGGCCCTGTCGACACCGACATGAACCGTGGCTTCAACATACCTAAAGTCTCGACCGAGTCCGCAGCCGCAGGCATTTTCGATGGCTTGGAAAAAGGTGAAGAGGAAATCTTTCCGGATTCCGTTTCGCAGTCCATCGCGGAAGGTTGGCGCGCTGGCGTCAGCAAGGCTCTGGAGCGCGAATTCTCAGCCTTCGTGCCGCAAAAGGCTGCCGAAGCCGCATAGTTCACTGCAGCGGCGGAACGCCGAATGGTTATTCTTAAGAGACAGACGAGGCCGCGCGCGATTTCCCCGCGAAACCAGCGCGCTGCTTCCTCCGTAGTAAAAAAACGATTTCCTCGAGTTTGCGGTTTGAAATGACTTGGTGCTTGCTAACGACAGCCCCAGCGCAACTGGCGCTTGGGCCAACTCATTTGGACTGCGGTTTACCCTGAGCCTCGAAGGACAGCCCTGCTGCCGCTTTTCCTTCTTCCGAGATTTTTCATTTTGCTGGGCTCAGTAAGTGAATGGGGTCGGCTTCCGTTAACGTGAGGATCCGCAGCGGACCTGCACTTCCGCAGCGAGATCGGGATCCATTAGCGCCGTTCTCCCATTCAGCGCCGAGCAAACTTGTTGCGAGCTGACTCCCAGCGTTCCGCGCAAATCGGCGCCCGTCAAGTTGGCGTTGTCCATTTCCGCGCCGCGCAAAATCGCGCCTGCTAGATTCGCGCCCCGCAAATCCGCGTTCTTCAAGTCCGCGTCCAGAAGAATGGTTCCCTTGCATTGCGCGCCGGTCAGGTTGGCGTTTTCAAGCCGGGCCGAGGAGAGGTCCGTCTGCTCGAGGCTGGCAAAGGAGAGCACAGCTTGTTCGAGCCGGGCGTCGCGCATGTCAGTGCGCGAAAGATCGGTGCGTAGAAGCTGGGCGTTGCGCAAGTTGATAGCATAAAGCGAGGCGCCGGAAACTCTGGCGTTCGAGAGCACGGCGTTCTCAAAAATTCCGTAGGAAAGATCCGAAAAGCGCATGTCGGCGCCCGAAAAGTTCGCTCCCATCGCGTTGGCCGAGACCAAAACCGCGTGCGAAAGCTGGGCGCGATCAAAAATTCCGGAGCGCAGCAAAGTCTCTCGCAGATTGGCTCCTCGTAAATCCGCTTCGGACAAATAAATTCCTTCGAGATTGGCTCGCCAAAGTTTGGCGTTTGCGAGAAACGCGCGGTAGGCGCGAGCGTAGCGCAGATTCATCTCATTTAGCCGCGCGCCGGAGACTTTCGTGATGTTTTCGTCGGTCCACGGCATGCCCTTGGGAAGAGGTGTCGAAAGCGAAGCTTCGGTCAGGTCCGCGTAGGGCCGATAGCCTACCGACTGGAAAACGGTGGCAGCCCAGCGTCGCGGATCGGCGGCCGAACCTGCCGCGCTGCCCGTTTTGTCAGAAGGAAGACCACGATTCACTCCGACAGAAATGACAAAGAGGATGAATCCGATAGCAAGCGCGGCGCGCGTGGTTCCCAAAATCATGCGCAAAATATTCTTGGATTTTGGCAGCTGGATATCGCCCGGCCGGAGCACACGCGACACCACGAACGGAACGCTGGTGGCCGTGGCCACCGCGGCAGTCATCAGAAAGACGTGGAGCAAGGTTCCGCGAAAATCCTGGCGCGTCAGGTAGCGCAGCCAGAAGAAGAACAGCGTAGCCGGAACGATCCAGTAAGCAAGGACTGTCGAAAGCACCGATTCGAACGCGGTCATGGCCGCGCGCGATTCTCCCTGCCAGCGGAAATGCCGCCGCACCAGGCCCATCAGGTACCACGGACCATCTTTTTCGAGCGTTTGCCCGTCGGGAAACACCGCAGGCAACGCCGCCATGCTTCCCCATAAGCGCATCAGCAGAAAATGAAAACGCAGCGACAGGATCAGGAGAACGATGGGTCCGCCAAGATAGAGTCCGGTCATCGGCAGCAAATTGCCAAGCTTGGGGAAGGGCAGTGCTGACGAGTTCAACAGTAGGCGCACGTCGGAGGTGTAGACAATCAGCAGCAGGCAGAGGAAACTCAGGCCCACCGTCAGAAAGTAGAACCACCGCGCCACTTTTGTCGCGTCGCCAATGGCTTTCGAGCTGTCCACCGCGGAAATCGATTCGGGGAGCACCGCGTCGAAAAGATTGGTTCCACCGAGACGGCCAAACCACAAACCGTCGGCGCCGTACACGTTCGCGCCCATCAAATTAGCGCCTCTTAATTCCGTGCCGAGCAAATTGGCGTTCTGCAAATTCGCGCGCACAAGGCTGGCTCCTCGCAAATTAGCCATCGAAAGGTCCGCTCCGCTCAAATTTACGCGATGTAAATGAGCGGCCTGTAAATTAACGCCGGTCAGATCCGCTTTTGCAAGATTGACGCCGGTCAGGTCGGCGCGCGCCCCGGATTCTCCGCCGGATTCCACCCACTGCTTGTGCTGATCCAGGATTTCAGCGAGATCGATCAGGGAAATGCCGATAGAGCCTTCGCCGCTGGGAGCCTCCGGAACGGACGCAGGCTTCTCCTTTGCCGCGGCATCGATCTTAATTTCGGTTTTCAGATCTTCAATTTCTTTGACTGCTTGGATATTCGAAGCCATTCGAGCGCTTTCCCCCGAGAGACTGCTTTCTCTTTCGCCCATGCTCGCGCCGGGCCGCGGATTCCATATTCATTCGGATCCGCGCAACTCCGGCCCCCCTTCTTCGGTGTTCGGGGCGAGCTGGATTAACCCCAATCCTCTCTCACCTGCGCTGTGGAAATCGCCTGACCCAAAGTACAGTGCGGCGCAGAGGTAAAGAGGGTTCGCTTCGGGCTGAGGGAGGACTGTTGGAGCACAGTTTAATCGACGATTCCAGGAGCATGCAACTGCGAGAATGCTAACCAGCATGCTCGGCGGTGGAAGAAAATTCTTGAGGCGAAGACGAATGGGCGAGTAATGCTCCCACGGGCAGAGAGCTTCTTAAAGCGAAGACGAATCGGCAAGGAATCTATCTGGAATGGGCGAGAAGGCTAGCTAAAATAAACTGAGCCGGGGCGCTTCGCTGAGGGGCCAAGGCACCCCGGCTTGATCCTGCCCGCCTCCGCAGTGTGCGAGCAAGAAACCCG
>DATDNK010000090.1:0-9034 GCA_036518275.1 Candidatus Acidiferrum sp. | reverse complement strand
TCGTGCGAAGAAAAATAAAGTCTAACCAGCAATCCTACTTTGCCATTGGCGGGCGTCTCGAGTTTTGACCCTGCGGATTCGCTGGATTTCTCCTCTTTGGCGGCCTTTCCCGCAGGCTTTCCTTTCGTCTTGCCGGCAGCGTCAGGCTTTTCCGCTGTGGCGGATTTTGCCGCCGCTTCTGTGGCCGTGCTCTCCGGCCGGTCCATTTTGTATTGGACCCGCTTGTCCAGCCGGAACGCCTGCCTCCATCCGTCGAGTTTGTGCCGCGCTTGTTGCGCCTTTTCCTCGTTGGTCCCAAAATCAAAGCGAATATAGATCCCTTGTGCGTGAGCCATACTTCGAGTCTGCGACGCGGGGCACGCCAAGTCAAGATTTGACCTGCTTCCGCTCGCGGCTCCGGCCGCTTCACATTTTGGAAGCTTTCTCAACCATGCTGCCGTCTAATCATTTTTGGCGTATCATAGAGAAAGTTTGGGATTCGCATGACCCAGCAGCCGCAGAATCGTTTTCGTTCCCTGACGGCGATGCTCTGCCTCGTTGCGGTCGTCTTGCTCTACGCGCCGTTGGCCGGAGCCGCGTGGTCTCTCTATTCCGCCGCGTGCTGCACCTCGCAGCAATGTCCGATTAAAGGACCTCATCCCCAGCATTCGAGTTCTGCTCCGAAACACGCTATGGACTGCGGCCACGAAATGCCCGCCATGGCACAGTGCAGCATGTCCTGCTGTCACGACCCCGACCGGCCCGCGATTGCGCCAGTTATATTTGTGCTTCCCGCGCCCGTCACTTTCTCTGCCACCGCGGCTTTCGAATCATTGCCTGCTCTTTCCGGTCCACAAAATTCTGTTAATTCAATTGAGCCCCTCTCTCCTCCTCCCCGATTCTCCGCACCAGCCGCCTGAACCGCGGCAAGTTTCTTCCAAATCGCTGATCCACTCGTTCCGCGCATTTTCCGCGCGGCCAGTTCATTTTGAGGAAACACTTTATGCGACGTATTTTGCTTCTCGCACTTTTCTTATTTTCCGGTGTCGGCGCTCTCGCCACGGTTTTCGGCACCGTCCGCGGGATCGTTCACGATCCACAGCACCACCCGGTTCCGGACATCAAAGTCGAGCTCAAAGCGCTCGCCTCCGACTATTCGCAAACCACATTGACCGACGCCGGCGGGCAATTTCACTTTGACGCGGTGCCGCTGGGCAAATACGTTCTCGACGTATCCGACTCAACGTTCGTTGCCGACGAGCAATCGGTCACGGTGCTCTCGGGCACTTCTCCCATTCTCCACCTGGAACTCAAGCTTCCGTCACAAACCCAGACAGTCACCGTTTCCGCCGAGGCAGGTCAGACGGAAACAGTCACCCCTTCGAGCCTGGTCGACCGCCTGCAAATTCAGGAAACGCCGGGTGCCTCGCGGTCGAACAGCCTCGCGATGGTCACTGACTTTGTCCCCGGAGCCTATCTCACGCACGACCAGCTGCACATTCGCGGCGGTCACCAAGTCAGTTGGCTGATTGATGGCGTCTCTATACCGAATACGAACATCGCCAGCAACCTGGGTCCGCAGATCGATCCCAAGGACATTAACGCTCTCGAGATTCAGCGCGGCAGCTATTCTGCCGACTACGGCGATCGCACATACGGTGTCTTCAACGTCGCGCCGCGCACGGGCTTCGAACGCAACAATGAAGCGGAGCTGACTCTCAGTGCGGGCAATTTCTACCAGACCGATGATCAGCTCAACTTTGGTGGGCACTCGAACAAACTCGCGTACTACGCCAGCGTCAACGGCAATCGCAGCAATCTTGGGCTGGAGCCGCCTACCACCACGGTGATTCACGACGCTGCCAACGGCTTTGGCGGATTTACTTCGCTTATCTACAACGCCGATCCCAAGGACCAGTTTCGCATCGTCGCGCAGTCCCGTCGCGATTCTTACCAGGTACCTTTCGATCCCAATGATCCGAACAATACGCCGGGAGAATTCCTCCACGACGCCAATCGGGAAAACGATTCCTTCGCGATTTTCTCTTGGGTACGCACGGTTAGCCCCGGCCTGTTACTGACCGTTTCACCCTTCCTTCACTACAATTCCGCGGACTACGAAAGCAGCCCACTGGACTTCCCCACTTCTGCTACGCAGGAACGTGCTTCCAAATACGAAGGCGGCCAAGCCACCATCTCGTGGGCCCAAAAGCGCAACAACTTGCGAGCGGGATTCTTTGGCTTCGCGCAGCAGGACGGTCAGACGTTCGGCCTGGTCTGCCACGACCCAACGCAGACCGCATGCCAAGGCAGCCCGAACAGTCCGCTCTTGGAAATCGATAGCCCCGTGGGCAGCCAGGTCGCGGTTTATGCGGAAGACCAACTCAAAGCGACATCCTGGCTCACGCTCGACGCTGGCGTTCGCCAAACGCATTTCTCAGGTGGCATGGTAGAAAACGCTACCAGCCCGCGCGTGGGTGCTTCGCTACGCATCCCCAAGCTCAACTGGGTTTTCCGCGGCTTCTATGGACATTTCTACCAGCCGCCGCCCTTGCTCACGGTTTCCGGTCCGCTCCGGCAACTTGCAACGAGCCAGAACCTGGGCTTCGCGCCGCTCCATGGCGAACGCGATGAAGAACACCAGTTCGGCGTAACCATTCCCTTTCACGGTTGGACGCTCGACGCCGACAACTTCCTTACCCGCGCCACCAACTTCTTTGACCACAACAATTTCAACAACTCTGAGATTTTCATCCCCATTACGATTGAGGGCGCTCGAGTCAATGGCTGGGAACTTACCCTGCACTCGTCGCGCATCCACGACCGCGGCCAAATCTACTTGACCTATTCCAACCAACTCGCGCTAGGCTGCGGCGGCATCAATGGCGGCCTCACTGATTTCTCTTTTGGAGGTGGCTGCGGCCTCCTCGACCACGATCAGCGCAACACGTTGCACGTCGGCGGACAGTTCTCTTTGCCGTGGCGTGTATCCGCTTCCATAGATGTGTCCTACGCCTCGGGTTTCGCCGACGGCGACGCCCTGCAGATGGCTCCCGGCGACCACCTTCAGCCGCACACGACTTTTGATTTGGCGCTCAGGAAGGAATTTCGCGAGCGATTGACCGTCAATCTCCAGGCCATCAACGTCGCCAACCGCCGCGTCCTTCTCGACAACAGCCTCACCTTCGGCGGCACCCACCATCTCAATCCGCGCGAAGTCTTCGTCCAACTGCGCTACCGCTTTCATTATTGAATTGTCGCGGCCTTGCGGATTTCGCGGAATCGCTTCATCACCCACTCCGGCGGGTCAGGATCGTGCTCGTAGTCAGCTTTTTGCCCAAAAGAAACTCTCCATCGGTCAATCCACGAAATACCCGCCGTGCCGACAAATTGATCGGGAGTCGCGTAGGCGGGATCGGCAAGGGCTTCGTCGAGCGTCACGAAATGGTAGCCGCGCTTCTCCAAGAGTCCAAGCAGTTCATCCAACGTCTCTGTATTGATTTCGTTGTCGTGCATCAGAAAAACCTGTGGGATTTCCCGCCCAAACAGTTTTCTTGAGGCCTCCTCAAAATAATCAAATTCTTTCTGTGCGAATTGCAGATATTCCCGCTTCGTTTGCTCCGCCAGCTTGCTGTCTTTCTGCGCCATCGCTTCGTGCAGAATGTCGTTGAACATGTAATCCGCATTGTCCACCGTGACCGGCGCATTCTTATATCCCCTGCTTTTCAAAAACGTCTCAAACGCTTCCTTCAACTCCGCTTTCGGCCCAGTGAAAAGATAGGGATAACGGAAATAACGCTCCGGCTTGCCCACGACTCTCAGGAGCGCCCGCGTAATCACTTCTCCGCGAATCGTCTCATCCTCCATTTCCTGCAGCGAGACCTGATTGAAATTGGCATGCGAGTAAGTGTGGTTTCCCAGCTCGAATCCCGCATCAATCCATCGTTGCAAGAGCGCCGCGCGAGCATCCCGCTCTCCCGCTACTTGCAGCTTCTTTTCGTTGACGAAACCGATAGCGGGAGCATGATGAGCCTTCAGAATTGCAGGAATTGCTTCGTTGTAGCGCTCCAGGTCGTGCAAATCTCCGGTAGCCATCGGCGTCGCCGGAATCGCCCCCGGCAAATCATCCACGGTAACGGCCACCTGCCGCCTTGGCATATCGGCAATTGCGATTCTGCCGCTCCAATCGCGCACCCAAACCATCGCCACGATTGCAACAATCAAGAAAACGAGAAGATGGAACCTCGTTGGTTTGTCAATCATGTTAAGCAGTTCTCTCCATGAATTCTTGCCCCGCAACAATACCTCATTCGCCTCAATCGAAGGGTGGTTTACCAAGAAGTGTTACACTAGACGCAACTCAAGGCGATGGAGTTCGCCATAACCGGGCCGTCTCCGTCTGAGCGGCTCTGATGACTCCTGGCGGCTTGCCCCGGTGGTTCGGGGCTTTCGGCTCCAGGAGTTTTTTGTTAGAGGCTGTCTTAGAAAGCGAGCCAAAAGGAACTCGGTCACGCCGTCAAGCTGCGGAACGGAGATACTTTGCAACTGTTGCTCATTGCCATCTTCGGCGCCATTGGCACGCTCGCGCGCTACGGCCTGCAAGGCCTCGTGCAGGTTCGCGCGGGCAGCGCTTTTCCCTACGGCACGCTACTCATCAACTTGACCGGATGCTTCTTTCTCGGCTTGATCGGCCAATTCGCTATGAATCGCATCGTTCTCTCTCCCGAATGGCGCCTGGCCATCACCGTCGGCTTCTTCGGCGGCTACACAACTTTCTCGAGTTTCGGCTGGGAGACGGCGAAAATGCTGGAAGACGGCGAGTGGCTGCGCGCTACAACTTACGTTGCGGCGAGCGTCGTGGTTGGCCTGGCGTTGTCTGTAGCCGGCATCCGCCTCGCCAACAAGTTTTAGCTTGGCTGCTTTCAAAACTCGGAGCGAGAATCACGAGTCACTAGTCACGAATCACGGGGTTTCGATGCCGCACCAAAAATTTGAAGGCGAACGCACGCTGATGCGCATCCACATCGGCGAATCCGACAAGTGGCACGGCAAGCCGCTCCATGAAGCTATTGTCGAAATGCTGCACAAAGAAGGCTTCTCCGGCGCCACGGTTCTTCGCGGCGTTGCTGGTTACGGCGGCTCGAGCGTCTATCACACCGACAAAATCCTTCGTCTATCGCAAGACTTGCCCTTGATCGTAGAAGTCGTCGAGTATTCCGACCGCATCGAACAAATCCTTCCCCGCCTGGATGAAATGGTGGATGGCGGCCTCATCACACTCGAAAAAGTCCGCGTCATCCTCTACCGCCCCGGGAAGAAATGAGCAACCTCCGCGGGCTCGCAAGAGTGGTCTATTGAGAATTGACTTTGCGGGTTTTTTCTGATTATTTTGATTCACAAGGCGAAGGAGTTCGCCTCTAACCGCTGTTCCCAAAATTAAGCCGGAACAGATGATGACTCCTGGCAAGGATCTTGTCGCGGGGTCATGTCACCGGCAAGCATCCAGTCAAGAATAATAAAGACGCACATGGAAAGCGGCAAGAAACTCTCTCTGCCAGAAAGCCATCGTCGGGTTGTCTCCGCGGTATTTCGCCGCGTGGAAGCCACCTGCGACGAAATTCTAGACTGGATCGTTCGGCCCGGCGGAAATCTGCAGCAATTCTCCGAAGACGTCCCTGCGCAACAAGCCGTCGAACTTCGGATTCTCGTGGATCGCTTGCGCCGTGAAACCCACCAAGTACAGAAGGAAGTCGTAGTAGATCCCCTGGTGCAATCCCGGCGCCGGTGCATCGCGTCCGCGGTTTCTCTTACTCGCGTGGAATTGGAAGAAGTGCTCACGCCCGGACTTCGCGGTTATGGAGCGCTCTCGCCCGACTTGGAGGCCGCACTGGATGCAAAATTTCAGCGGCTGCTTGCGTGCCTCTATGCCATCGGAAGCGTCCTGGAACGTGGCGATTCCCGGGGTGCTCCATGAAGTTGCACGAATACCACGCCAGAAGCCTCGAATCGACACTGAGCCGAGCTGATGACTCGATCCTGCGGATGGAACAGTTGCTGACCGCCGGCGGCCAGGATGGCGCGGTTCGCAAGATTCAAAACACGCTGCCCGGAGAATCCCGCGAGGCTTTGCTCGCAGGCGTTGGCTCTCTGCGCACACTGCTGTCTTCAATGGCGCACGCTTTTTCCCTGGAACCACGCGTTCTGGACCTGCGAAGAGTTCTGGACGCCGAACTTTCGGCCCTCTGGGTTTTGTTTGAAAATTGCAGGCCAGCGCGCATGAAGGGCTACGGGCAGGGGTTTACGAAAGAAGCCTATGAGGCGCTTGAAAGGAATGTCGAAACAGTGCTCGCGGAAATTCTGAAATTGCTCAAGCAATTGGGTTAGCCCTATCAGGAGAGTCGTGTTTGTCGGGAGAGCAAGAGAAATGAGCAGGCTTCGCGAGGCCATCCTTGCGCGGAAAAGCCTGCTCCTTTATGGACCGGCGGATTCTGGAAAAACCGCCTTATTGAACGAAACCCTCTCGGGCCTGGCCGACAATGTTCGCAAGAATTGCCTTGTTTGTCGTTCAAGCGAGAGCCCTAAACGCATTTGGCGAAACCTGACGTACTTACTGGGTGAAGGAAACGATCCCCAAGTTGTAACCCGCGTAAAACATGAATGCGGTTCTCCGGCATCGCTCGCGCGCTGGGTCGACAAGCAAACGAGCGTGAGGCTTCGCGGCATCCTCCGTTCTGCGATGCGCGTCGGGAATTACTGCGTCTTCATCGACGCCCCTGGACCCCTTCCCGTGGGTGCCTACAGGCTGCTTCAAGAGTGGATTTGGTCTGGCCGCACACCGGTCTTTTTGCTGTCGCGAGGCGCTAGAGGACATGAGCTTGGCAAAGCAACTCGTCTTTATTGGCATAAGGGCATGCAATTGGAGCTAGCCCCCTTGCACGCGGAAGATGCGGAAACGCTTTTTGAACAGTGCATCACGCGCTTTCGCCTCAGACAGATTGTTGACGTGGAATTTCGTAATTTTGTGCTTAACCGGTGTGAAGGCCTTCCCGGAAGGATTGTACGTTTATGTGAACTCGCTTCGCAGAGTCCCTATCAATCCGGTGGCCATATTAAACTGCATACACTTGCGGTCGATTTTCTAATGCACGCCGAAGCCGTATCCGGGACCGCTCCGCGAGCTCGCCAACATGGCTGAACTACAACCCGTTTCCAATCCCGCTGCTGCCCACAACGAGTACAAGCGAGCACTTTCCCTCGCGAGAGAAGTCATTCGCGAATATCATTTGACCGATTTGCAGCCGCTGCTAAATTCGGCGGAGCGGCAATCACGACGGCAGTATCTAAACGTTGCGGTTTTTGGCCGCTTCAAAGCAGGGAAAAGCACCTTCCTGAATCATCTTCTCGGCAGGCCCATTCTTCCCGTGGGTGTGGTTCCGGTCACTTCGGTTGTCACCGAGATCTGTTACGCGCCCCAAGAATTCGCGGAAGTGATTTTCCAGCAGAACGGAAACGTCGAGAGAATTGCGCTCGGCGAAGTCCGCGCTTATATTTCGGAATCGGAAAATCCCGAGAATCGGCGCGGCGTTGAAGCCGTTTGCGTGTTCGTGCCGGAAATGGCTCCTTATCAGCAGCTTCGCCTCGTGGACACGCCCGGCTTGGAAAGCATTCTAGCCCACAATGCGGCGGCTTCCCTTGCCTGGAGCCCCAATACAGATCTAGCGCTCGTAGCCATTAGCGTTGATCCTCCGCTCACACAACAAGACATTTCTCTGATTGAGCGATTGCGGCGCTTTACCCCCAATGTCTCCGTGCTTCTGACAAAAATCGACTTGCTCAGCCCTGCCGAACAGCAGGAAGTTCTGGACTTCGTGACTTCCCAGCTTCGAGCGAGGTTTCCCGGCGGCCTTGAGATATTTCCTTATTCCGTAAAGCCCGGGTACGAAGAGCTTCAGGAAAGAGTCAAGAAAGAGCATCTCGCGAAATCTCTTGGACAGTTCGAGAAAGGACATGCGGCGGCCATTTCGCGGAAATTGCAAACGCTTCTTTCTTCCGCCGCGGGTTACCTGGAATTGGCGCGCAAGTCGGCGGAAAGAAAAGAACAGGAGCGGGAACAGGTGCGGGAGGAAGTTCTGGGTTCCCCGCGGGCTCTCGCGGATACGGAGCTCCAATTTCGTTTGCTCGCTAGACATGCAAGTGCGAGAACGCGGCCCTTCATCGAAACCCGCTTGCAACAGGCTGTGTTCCATCCTCTCTGCAAAACGTTGGAGGGCCGCCTCGAAGAAGAATTTCCAAGCTGGCCGCGCGGTTTCGCCCCACTGCTCAACCGCTATGAAGAATGGCTACGGGCTCAATTACGCGCGGAACTATCGGCCACTTCAGCGGGGGAGCACTATGCCTTTCTCGAGCCGCTTGAGGACTTCCAGCGCCAGTGCCAGGGCATTCTGCAAAAGTTTCGCGACCAAATCGCGGAAAAAATTTCACGACTCTTTGGGATGGATTTGCAAACCACGGAGACTGAAATCGAAGTCGTGCCGCCGCGCGCCCCAGACATCAGCGTAGGCAGAATTTTCGACCATAATTGGGAACTGGTTTCCGCGCTGATCCCCATGTTTCTAGTGCGAAACCTGGTGCGAAAGCGTTTTGGCGAGAAGGTGGAAAGCGAAGTGTTCAAGAATCTGTCACGGCTCACATCGCAGTGGGAGGAATCGATCAACACGTCGATTCGCTCAGCGGAAAGAGAGTCGCTACGCCGGTTCGAGGAACTCGTACAGGCCGTCCGACACCTTCTTTCAAAGGAATCGGTCGAGCGCAGCTTTTCGATTCAAAATCATCTCCACGAACTGCGCGTGGAAATTGAGAGCCTCTCCCCGAGGCAAGATCACGCTTGAAGAAAGTCAGCTGGTCTTCTGCAGCACTGTTGTAGCAACGTGAATTTGTCACCCTAACGGCAACATAAAAATGTCACCCTGGGGGCACGGCAGTATGATCCAGGCGGGTGTCGCCGTAGTACAGCGACACCCGGCCGTCCAGAGCTTGGTAAATTTGCACTTTTGCG
>DATDNK010000089.1:0-9756 GCA_036518275.1 Candidatus Acidiferrum sp. | reverse complement strand
CGCCCCGAAATGCGCCATTGCTTATTGGGGGAAAGCGATGGCCCTGTATCACCAGCTTTGGGATTTCCCGCAGGAGAACACTCTCCAAGAAGGCCGCAAATACGTCGAACAAGCGCGAAAGGTTCGCTCTGGGGATCCGCGCGACCAAGGCTTTATCGCCGCGGCCGCTGCTTTCTTCCAGAAATCCAAGATGTCCCACGTGGATCGCACAAAGGCTTATTCGACTTCGCTGGGGAGATTTTATATGGAGAACCTCGGCGACAGCGAAATCGGATCTTTCTATGCGCTTTCTCTCATCTCGCTGGCGGAACAAGATGTGGACTCCATGGGCAACCGCAAAAGGGCCATTGCGATCCTCAAGCCGCTGCTGGAAAATTATCCCGATCATCCCGGCATTGCCCATTACCTGATTCACGCGGCCGACCGCTCCGAGCTGGCCGCGCAAGGACTGGAAGCCGCGCGCCGCTACGCCGCGATTGCGCCCGATTCGTCCCATGCGATTCACATGCCGTCGCACATCTTTGTGCGGCTCGGACTGTGGCAAGACTCGATCAACTCCAACATTGCGGCGAAGGCCGCGGGAGCGCACGCCGCGGAAATGCACATGGCGGAATCGCACTACCAGACGCACGCCATGGACTTTTTGAATTACTCCTATTTGCAGTCCGGCCAGGAAGCTAAGGCCCGCGAGGTGATTGCCGAGGAGCAAAACGTCGTTGGCGCGAGCGAGGAGAGCAAGGCCGAGCACGCAGCAGATCTCCTCGCCCGCACTGCTCTCGAGCTGCATCGGTGGAAGGATGCCGCTGCGCTGCCCATCCCACAGGTAAAGCTCACTTCGCAGGAGCTGACCTATCGTGTTCGGATCATCGGCAAAGCGCATTTGGGTGACGTAGCGGGCGCGCAAGCCGATTTGGAGAAGGTGAAAGAAATCTGGGCCGCGCAGGACAGCGAAGACCGCAAACAAGGCTATCCCGTTTCCAACGAAAAGGAGCTCAACTCCGCCGAAATCTGGCTTCTTTTCGCGGAAGGCAAGCAGGAAGACGCGCTCCGGGAAATGCAGAAGCTCGCCGACAGCCAGGACGCTCGGGGCGTGGATTCTCTTTCCATGCCCGCGCGCGAAATGCTGGCCGACATGCTGATGGAAGTCAAGCGCCCCGTCGACGCGCTTACGGAATACAAAGTCGCGCTGAAGAACTCTCCGAACCGGTTCGACGGTTTGCTGGGCGCCGCGCGCGCTGCCCAAGCCTCTGGCGACGCGACTGCCGCGCAAACGTACTATGCCCAACTCACTTCCGTCTGCGCGCCGGGCGCCGACCGCCCGGAATTGGCCGAGGCGAAAACCTATCGCGCGCAAAAATGAAGAATTAAGCCCGGTCGAAGCAAAGGAGGCATGCCGCCAAGGGCTTTCGGAGAGCGTTGCAGAGGAGGAACTGGAACGGCACAGCCGTGCTTGACCCTGCAACCAATCCAGCATAAGCTTCGTCTTATTAAGCACATGCGCAGCAAGGATTATCGTGTCCGTGTAGTGGCATTGCTCCTGGGGATTATCTTCCTTGGGGCGCAATTCCATTTCTGCACGGACTTGTCTGCTTCGCCTTCGGCGACGCACTTCTGCCCAGTGTGCTCCGCGGCAGGCTCGGCTGTAGCTACGAAGTCGCCGACCGTTGCGACTATTCCCGCGACGCAACGGCTGGAAGTCGTTTCCGTAGTGCTTAGGGTTTCCTCCGCTTTTCCGCGCGCCGTCTCTCCGCGCGCGCCCCCCGCTAACTAGCCTACTGTCCAATCCCTGGTCGGTTGGTTTTCCCCATTGCTAGTTGTCCCGTCTGTTTTTTTTTCGGGACGCGCGAGGAGTACCACTTGAGAATAGCGTTTGTATTGGGCCTTGTGGTTTTGGCCGTGCCGGCTTTGGCCGCTGCACCGCAGAATCCGCCTGCGCAGCAGAATACCCCGGCGCAGCAAAGCGCCCCGGCCACCCTGGTCGCGCCGCCGCGACCAGCTCCGGGGGCGCCGCCTTCGGCGCGCATCACTTTGGACGAGGCGCTACGCCTGGCGCTGCAGCATAACCATGCGCTTCAGGCGGCGCGGTCCACGATTCTGCAGAATCAGGCGCTTGAGACCACCGCGAACATTCGCCCCAACCCCGTTCTTTCCTGGGACGCGCAGTTTCTCCCTATTTTTGAGCCGAGCAAATTCAGTTCCGATTACATCGACAGCCAGGCGCAGTTCGATCTCGGCTTCGCCTACACCTTCGAGATTGGAGGGAAGCGCCAGCACCGTTTGCGAGCGGCCCGGGACGTGACGGCCGCAACACGTTCGACGGTCGCCGACAATGAACGCACGCTTTCTTTCAACGTGGGGCAGCAGTTCGTGGCCACGATTCTGGCGCAGTCCCAGATCGATTTCACGCAGCAGGATTTGGACAGCTTCCAGAAAACCGCGGATATCAGCGAAACGCGGTACAAAGCGGGCGCTATCAGCGAGGGCGACCTGCTCAAGATCAAACTGCAAATGCTGCAATTCCAGAACGACGTGCTCAGCGCAAAGCTCGCGAAGATACAGGCTCTTTCCGCGCTGCGCCAGCTACTGGGCTTCGAATCGGTGGCTGATGATTACGACGTCGAAGGGACGCTCGAATATACCCCCGTGCGCGCCGGCCTAGACGATTTGAAAGCGCTGGCCCTGGGCACGCGGCCCGATTTGCGCGCCGCACAGCAAAACGTCACTGCCGCGCACAGCGCTGAATTGCTGGCGGAAACCAACCGCAAGCGCAACCTCACCACCACTTTCAATTATTCCCATGTGGCCTCGACCAACACCGGAGCGTTCTTCTTCAACCTCGAGCTGCCGTTTTTCGATCGCAACCAGGGCGAGGTGGCCCGCACTCGTCATGTCATCACGCAGGATGAGCAACTGGCCGCGGAGACTTCACAGCAGGTGCTGACCGATGTCGTGAATGCCTACCAGAACCTGCGCACGAGCGAACAGATCGTGCAGCTCTATCAGGGCGGGTACGTGGACCAAGCCGTTAAGTCGCGCGACATCAGCGAGTATGCCTACAAGCGAGGGGCTGCCAGCTTGCTTGATTATCTGGATGCGGAACGCACCTACCGGGCCAATCAACTTGCCTACCGCCAGGCGCTCGCGACCTATATGACTGCGCTCGAACAGATGCGCCAGGCCGTGGGCACGAGGAATTTGCCATGAGAAAAATGCTTATATCGGCCTTCTGCGCCGCTGGCGTTGCGGCTGCGCTTACATTGGCAGGCTGTAATGCCGGCCCTGCCGAGCGCGAATCAAAAATGACCTCGTATTCCGCCACGGAGACCAAAACGGACACCGCATCGCTTTTCACGGTGCCTCAAGACCAGATCGCTCATATCCAGGTAGTGGCCGTTGAGAAAACCAAGCTGCCACGGCGGCTGCGCTTTGCGGGAAACGTGACCTACAACGCCTTCAAGACCACTCCGGTGTTCAGCCCGATCGGGGGACCGGTGCACGAAATCCTGGTGGCGCCCGGCCAAACCGTTCATGCGGGCGAGCCTTTGCTCACCGTGAACAGTCCGGATTATTCGGTGGCCCGTTCCGCGTATCTCAAGGCGCGGGACGCATTCTTCCTGGCCGACAAAGTCTATACACGCGCGCAGGATCTTTACGCCCACGGCGCGCTCGCGGAGGCCGACCTTCAGCAAGCGGAAACCAGCCGTTCCCAGGCGCAGGCCGACCTGCAAGCCAGCGAAGACATGCTTCGCGCGCTGGGCATAAAAGATCCGGAAGCCATGATCAAGAATCCGCCGAAAACGACGCTGCAAATTCCGCTGCCCGCTCCTGTCAGTGGGGAAATCGTCGAGCGCCTTGTTGGTCCAGGCCAGCTTCTGCAGGCGGGCGCGACGCAAGTGTTCACCATCTCGGACATGAACACTGTGTGGGTGCTGGTCAACGTGTATCAGAGCGATGTGGCCTACGTGCGAGTCGGGGACTCCGTGGACGTCAGCACGGATACGTACCCGCAAGTCTTTCACGGGAAGATTTCCTACGTCGCACCCGCACTTGACCCCAACACGCGGACGCTGCAAGCGCGCATCGTCACCAGCAATCCCAGGAAAATATTGAAGAAGGATATGTACGTGACCGCGGTGCTGCAGGCAGGGACGATTCAGAATGCGCTTACCGTTCCCGATGCCGCGGTTCTACGCGACACCGAGAACATTCCATTTGTTTACGTGCAGTCCGGCAGCAACCAGTTTGCGCGGCGGCTGGTGAAGGTCGGGGACAGCCAGGACGGCCGCACACAAGTCACCGACGGTTTGAAAGAAGGCGATCGCGTTGTGGGCGACGGCAGCCTGTTCCTGCAATTCAAAAATTCCTTGCAACACTAAGCGGAGACGCGCCCAGAGCCCCGACGATGATCCATCGCATTGTCCAATTCGCCCTCCAGCAGCGCTTCCTGGTGCTGATGGTCACCGTGCTTATCATTTTTGCCGGCGCCATTTCTTTTCAGCGCATGCCGGTGGACGCATATCCCGACCTGTCGCCTCCCATGGTCGAGTTGATCACGCAGTGGCCGGGCCACGCTGCGGAAGAAGTCGAGCGTCTTACGACGCTCCCGCTCGAACTTGCGATGAACGGCACGCCGCGACTCGCGGTCATGCGGTCGATTTCGCTTTATGGACTATCGGATGTGCGCCTGACTTTTGAGGAGGACGTGGATCCTTATTTCGCGCGCCAGGTGGTGTTCGAACGACTCAGCGACGCGCAGCTTCCCGCGGGTGTCACTCCCAGCATGGCGCCGCTGTTCAGTCCCAGCGGGCTTGTGTATCGCTATGTGATTGAAAGCCCGGACCGCACGCCCACAGAGTTGCACACGTACGAAGATTGGATTATCGAGCGCGCCTACCGCAGCGTGCCGGGCGTTGCAGACGATTCCGGTTTCGGCGGGCCAACGATGCAGTATCACGTCCTGCTCGATCCGGTGAAACTTTACAACTATCACTTGCCCGTGATGCAGGTGCTCAACGCCCTGAGCGCAAACAATGCCAACACCGGCGGCGGCTTCTACACGCAGGGAGGCCAGTTCTACTACGTGCGCGGGCTGGGTCTGGTCAAGACCACGGAGGACATTGGCGAAGTCGTTGTGGGAAGTTCCAATGGCGTTCCTATCCGCGTCAAGGACATTGGCCACGTGGACATCGGGCACGCTCCGCGGCTCGGCATTTTCGGTTTTCAGGACAAGGCCAAGAATAATGATGACGCCGTCGAGGGTGTGATCTTGATGCGGCGCGGCGAGCAAACCCAGCACGTTCTCGCCGGCGTCCAAAAAAAGACCGAAGAGCTTAACCGCCGCGTCCTTCCTCCGGACGTTAAAATTCGTCCCTATTACGATCGCAGCGACCTCGTGCGCGTTACGACCGATACTGTCGAAGCCAATCTCCTTCGCGGCATGATTTTGGTACTTCTCGTTCTCATTTTTTTTCTGGTCAGCGTCCGCGCCGCCGTCATTACGGCTTTGACCATTCCCTTGGCGTTGCTGTTCGCCTTCATTTTTCTGCACCTTACCGGCGAAGCCGCCAACTTGCTGTCCATCGGCGCCATCGACTTCGGCATCATCATTGATGGCACGATCGTCATGGTCGAAAACATCTACCGCGAACTCGGCCTGCGCGAGGGCCAAGACTATAAACTTCAAGAAGTGATTCTGGCAGCAGCGCGCGACGTCGACCGGCCTATCTTCTATTCGGTCGCAGTCATCATCGCCGGCTATCTTCCCATCTATGCCCTGAGCGGCCCGGCCGGAAAGCTGTTTCATCCCATGGCGGACACGATGGGCTTCGCGCTGGGCGGCGCACTGCTATTCACGCTGACATTTGTGCCGGTGCTTGCTTCTTACTGGTTCAAGAGCGGAGTCGCGGAAAAACGCAACCGCGTCTTTGAATGGATCCGCGACGGGTATTCCGGCCGCCTTGCATGGTGTCTCGACCATCCCAAGACGACGTTGCTCGTTGGCGTACTCATTTTCAGCTCCACTCTTCTTCTGGTTCCTTTTATTGGCGGCGAGTTTCTTCCACATCTTGACGAAGGGGCGCTGTGGGTCCGCGCCACGCTCCCCTATACCATCGGACTCGAAGAAGCGGCCAAATTCGCGCCGAAGGTTCGCAGCTTGCTAAGCGAATACCCGATGGTTACGGTCGTGGGCTCCGAACTGGGCCGACCCGATGACGGCACGGATCCAACCGGTTTTTTCAACTGCGAGTTTTACGTTGGTCTCAAACCTTACGACGACAAGACCTGGAAACAGAGCGCGATTCATTCCAAGGCAGAACTGATCGCTGACGTCCAGAAGAAGCTCGAGACTTATCCCGGAGTCATTTTCAACTACACGCAGCCTGCGGAAGATGCGGTGGACGAGGCGCTCACCGGGCTCAAGAGCGCTCTGGCGGTAAAGATTTTCGGCCCGGATCTCGACATTCTCGAGAAGAAAGCTGTCGAAATCCGCAACGTGCTCGACAAAACTCCCGGGTTCACCGAGCTCACGGTGGTGCGCGAACTCGGGCAGCCCAGTCTGCTCATTGACGCGGACCGCACAAAAATCGCGCGCTACGGAATCAACGTCGCGGACGTCGAAGCAGTGGTGCAGGCTGCCGTGGGCGGCCAGGCGGCCACGCAGGTGATTCAAGGCGAGAAGCTCTTCGACCTGGTGGTACGCATGGAGCCACAATTCCGCTCCAGCGCCCGGCAGATTGGCGATCTTCTCGTTCCTGCTCCGGGCGGCCAGCAGATTCCTCTGGCCGAACTCACGACCATCAAAGAAAGCTCCGGCGCTTCCTTCATCTATCGCGAAAACAATTCACGCTACATTGGCATTCAATTTTCGATTGAAGGGCGCAATTTAGAAGGCACGGTCGAGGCGGGACAGGCGGCGGTAGCAAAAGCAGTGCAACTGCCGGAAGGTTATCACGTCGAATGGGGCGGTGAGTACGACGAACTGCTTGCGGCGAAGGCTCAGCTGTACATTATCGGTCCACTCGCCATCCTCCTCATCTTCATGATTCTTTTCGCTCTCTATGACAATTTCAAGTTTCCGTTTGCCATTGCCCTGGAAGTTGTTCTCACTGAGCCTGTTGGTGCCTTCATCGCGCTCAAGCTCACACACACGCCCTTCAGTGTTTCCAGTGGACTGGGGCTTCTGGCGCTTCTTGGTGTTTCGGTCGAGACGGCGGTTATTCTTGTCAGTTACATCAACAAGCTTCGCCTGGAGGGCAAGTCCATCCAGGAGGCCACGCACGCAGCAGCCCTTCTGCGGCTTCGACCCATCATGATGACCGCTTTGGTGGCCTGCCTGGGCTTGCTGCCCGCTGCGCTTTCAACCGGCGTGGGAAGCGACACGCAAAAGCCTTTTGCCATCGTGATCGTCGCGGGACTCATTTCCCGCCTGCTCCTCGGGTTTTTCATGAGTCCCACACTGTATCTCTTGGTCGCGCGAGAAGGCGACGTCCTGAAGGTCTAGCAGTTGCGGACGAGACACAGGTGACCTTGTGCCGGCCGGTTCGCAGCTAAGGCAACTCGGCGAGTTAATCTTTTCGTGGTTGCGCGGAAGGCGGGAGAATGCCGTTGAGCCGCAAGTAGGTTGCTTGCGCGCCGTAGTGATCGAACCAGTCGTCACTCAAGATGATAAGGACTGCCGCGCGAGAAAACGGGCGGTTGCCGAAGAGCATCATCTGGTCGCCCAGTTTTGAATCGTCCACTTTTTCCAGTGCCGTCGCGCAGTATTCGAACGAAGCTTTTAACGCGGCAACCAGTTTGTCCTTGGGATCCGTGTCCGCCATCTTGGCGTCCGGGGCGTGGGTGTCAGCAATCCTTGAGCAAAGGCCGCTGTTCGACTGCGCGATGTGCATGACCAGGTGAGCGAAGGAATTCATCTCCGGAGTCGGCTTGAAATTGTATTTCTCGGCGGGCATGGCTTCGGCGGCAGCGACCATGTTCTTTTGGAAACGCGGCAGTTGGGCTTTCACCGCGCTGCTTACGGGATTCACGACGGGTCCCAACTTGGCCATCTCCTGCGCATCGGCCTGGGCTTTTGCCTGCGCCGCGTTAGCCTGGGCCGCCTGTTGAGCCCACGCGTTTCCTGCAGCTAGCAGTACGGTTAATACGGTCAGGCCGCAACTTTTGAGTCTCATTTCGTTCCTCCTCGTTTCTTGCGGTCGCAAGCATACTCTCAGGCTTCGGCGACAACAAGGCGCACCTTAACGCCTAAGCCAGCTTGATTTTTTGCCGGTTGCGGCGCTGCTAAAGTCGTGCCTGACGAGGAAAAACTGTTTCGCAAAAAAAGATGGGCACCCGCCACACTGGAGGTGCAACGGCTGCCCGGAACTACGACACAAAAAAAGCCCGGCGCTAGCTGGGCTTGTCCTTCTTCTCCTCTTTCTTTTCCTTCTTTTCCTTCTTCTTGGTTTCCTTCTTCTTCTTGGTTTCCTTCTTTTCTTCCTTCTTGGTGGTGTCCTGCTTCGCGTTGTCCTGCGCGTAGGCCGCGCCGGAAACACACAGGAACGCTGCGAGCGTCAGAGCACCAAGCAGCTTCTTCAACATACTTCCTCCTCTGCAATCAGTGGTTCAGATGTGAGGTGCAATCCCTGCTGGAAAGAACTGCCCCGCGGGAGAACAGATATCTGTTGCCCCGCTTCCGGCGCCAGAAAAAGGCTACCCCCCACTCCAGCGCCAGGCCTGCAGACTAACACCGGATGGTCCGGACGGCAAGCAATCCTTTGACCCCGGTCGAGTGATTTGAGGAAAGAGGAAAGCCGCTTTCACCGCAGTTTCGCTCCTGCTCCGACCGTATTTGATTTATGCTGTGCCGTTTGAAACTTACCGGAGGTCTGCCGTGATTCGCTCGACTCGCCTTTTTTTGCTCGTGTTTGTCTCCGTCTTCGGATTATTCCTTGTCCTTCCCGCCGGGGCGCAGCAGATTCCAGAGTCCAGTTACCAGGAAATGCGCTGGCGGATGATCGGTCCCACGCGCGGCGGACGCACGCGCGCGGCTTGCGGCGTGGCCAGCCAGCCCAACGTTTTCTACATGGGTGCGGTCAACGGCGGAGTGTGGAAGTCCGACGATTTCGGGCGCACCTGGAATCCCATTTTTGATGGCCAGCCTACGCAATCGATCGGGGCGATCGCCGTAGCGCCTTCCGACCCGAACATCATTTACGCCGGCAGCGGCGAGGGTTTGGCGCGGCCCGACCTTTCGATAGGCGACGGGATTTACAAATCCACCGATGCCGGAAAAACATGGACGCACCTTGGCTTGCGCAATTCGCAGGGCATTCCCGCGCTCGCGGTTGACCCGCGCAACCCGAATCGCGTGTTTGCCGCAGCGCTGGGGCATCCGTACGGGGCGAACGAAGAGCGAGGCATTTATCTCTCGACCGACGGCGGACAGAATTGGACGAAGGTTCTTTCGAAAGGCGCCGATGTCGGCGGATCGGACGTGCAGATCGATCCGTCGAACCCCGAAATTGTTTATGCGTCGCTGTGGGAAGTTCGACTTGGCCCGTGGGAAGACGGCAATCAGTACAGCGGAACGGGCGGAGGAGTGTTCAAGTCCACGGACGGCGGAAAAACCTGGCGTTCGCTTTCCAATGGCCTACCGAAAGGAATCATTCAGGTGGATGTCGCGATTGCGGCAAGCCAGCCGAGCCGGCTGTACGCCTCCGTGGCTACCAATGAGCCGAGTGTGGGAATTTACCGTTCGGATGACGCTGGAGAAAA
>DATDNK010000088.1:0-9713 GCA_036518275.1 Candidatus Acidiferrum sp. | reverse complement strand
AGTCAAGTTTATCAGAAGCACGAAAGATGCCGGCTATCCGATGTGATTTGCTGTTCCTCGTCGCAAATAGGTGAGAAGCTAAGCGGCCTTCCTTCGAAATGGAGTTAATCGCGCCAGCTAATCCGCGGCCGTGCTGCGCGGCGCCGCCGGTTTCCAGCGCAGCACCGGTTTGCGTGCTGCACCGACTTCATCCAGCCGCCGCACCCGCGTGGCGTGCGGGGCAGTCTTCACGATTTCCGGCTGCGTCGCGGCTTCTTCTGCGATGGACTTCATCGCATCAATAAATTGGTCGCACTCTTCCCGCGACTCGGATTCCGTTGGCTCAATCATCAGCGCGCCCGGAACGATCAGCGGAAACGCGGTGGTGTAGGGATGAAAGCCATAGTCGATCAGCCGCTTGGCGATGTCCATGGTGTTCACGCCGTTCTTCTTTTGGATCGCGTCGCTGAAAACCACTTCGTGCATCGAAGGCAGGGAATAAGGCAGTTCGTAAACGCCCTCGAGATGCTTTCTAATGTAGTTCGCATTGAGCACGGCGTCTTCCGTGACCTGACTCACTCCCGGCCCGTAGGCAAGAATGTACGCCAGCGCGCGGACCAGCACACCGAAGTTGCTGCTGAACGCCTTCACCCGCCCGATGGAGTCCGGCCGCACCGGTTCCAGCGCCAAGCGGCCATTTTCTTTTTCCACAAGAATTGGCACCGGACGGAACGATTCCAGAATTTTCTTCATCGCCACGGGACCAGCGCCGGGACCTCCGCCACCATGCGGCGTCGAAAACGTCTTGTGCAAATTCAGGTGCATTACGTCTACACCGAGATCGCCCGGACGTGTGATTCCGGCGAGCGCGTTCATGTTGGCGCCGTCCATGTACAGCAGCGCACCTTTCGCGTGCAGAATCTGCGCAATCTCCGGAAGGCGCTGTTCGTAAATTCCCAGCGTCGAGGGGTTGGTGATCATCAACGCAGCGACATCTTCATTCACCAACTTGCGCAAGCTTTCGACGTCGATCTGTCCGTTTGCACTCGACTTGATGTTCTCGACTTCATATCCGGCGATTACGGCAGTCGCGGGATTCGTCCCGTGCGCGGAATCGGGGATCAGCACTTTTTTGCGCGGGTTCCCTTGTTTTTGCAGGTACGCGCGGATCAGAAGCAATCCGGTGAGCTCTCCTTGCGCTCCTGCGGCTGGTTGCAAGGTAAGGGCATCCATGCCGGTAATTTCGAGCAGGCATTTCTCCAGGAGCCGCAGAATCTTCAGGCATCCTTGCGAAAGTTCTTGCGGCTGGTAAGGATGCTCTGTTGCGATTCCGTCGAGCCGCGCCACGAATTCATTTACGCGCGGGTTGTATTTCATGGTGCAGGAGCCGAGCGGATACATGCCGAGATCGATGGCGTGATTCCAGGTCGAAAGCCTCGTGAAGTGCCGCAGCACTTCGATTTCGCTCACTTCGGGGAAGCCTTCGACGCCTTCTCGTCGATGATGCGCGCCAAGCGCCTTGGCCGAATCCGCTTTTGGCACGTCCAACGGCGGCAATTCAAACGCGCGTTTCCCGGGCGACGATTTCTCGAAGATTAGGCCTTCGTTCTGACTCACGTGCCGCGAAGCTTTTTTGATTTTTGCGTTCATGTTCTCTAAACAGGCTGTTCGAGCGCCCGCTTCACCGCCCCCGCAAACCGCTCAATCTCCGCGCGCGGCGTCGTTTCCGTAACGCACACCAGCGCATTTTTCGTAAGTTCAGGATAGGAAGTGCCGAGCGCCAGCGGCCCAATAATTTTTTCGCGCACGAGGTGCGAATTGACGATTTTCACCGAGCGCGGCAGCTCCACCGTAAATTCATTGAAAAACGGCGCATCAAACGTGCGCCGCACGCCAGGAATCTTCAGCAACTCACCGAGCGCGAACTGCGCTTTCGAGAGATTCTGTTCCGCCATTTCGCGCAAGCCTTCTTTGCCAAGCAGCGTCAGGTGCACCGTGGCGGCCAGCGCGCAAAGCGCCTGATTTGTGCAAATGTTCGAAGTGGCTTTCTCGCGGCGAATATGTTGCTCGCGAGTCGCGAGCGTCAAGACAAATCCGCGATGACCTTCAGAATCCGTGGTTTGTCCCGCTAGCCTTCCGGGCATCTGGCGAACGTATTTCTCGCGCGCGGCAATCACGCCTGCAAACGGCCCGCCATAACTCGGCGGAAGGCCGAAGCTCTGCGCTTCCATCGCCACAATATCCGCGTCTGCGGGTGGCTTCAGCAAACCCAGCGAAACGCCCTCCGCAATTGCCACGACGAACATCGCTCCCACCGCATGCGCCGCTTCGGCCAAGGGGGCGTACGTTTCGATTACCCCAAAGAAATTCGGCGATTGTGCAACCACCGCGGCCACGTCATCTTTCAACGCGCTTTGCAACGCTTTCGCGTCCACGGTCCCACTTGCGGTAAAAGGAATCTCTTCGATACGCAACCCCGAATTCTTGGCGTAAGTTTTCAGCACATCGCGGTATTCCGGATGCACCGACCGCGCCACCAACACCCTCTGCCGTCCAGTCACGCGCTCCGCCATCAACACAGCTTCCGTCGCCGCTGTCGAGCCGTCGTACATGGACGCGTTCGCCACGTCCTGGCTCGTGAGCTGGCACATCAACGTTTGAAACTCGAAAATCGCCTGCAGCGTCCCTTGCGAAATTTCCGCCTGGTACGGCGTATACGAAGTGAGAAACTCTCCGCGCTGGATAATTGTGTCCGTCACCACCGAGCGTAAATGATTGTAAACGCCGGCTCCCAAAAAGCTCGTGTAACCTCCCGCATTTTCCGCTGCGCGTTCCTTGAAGTACTGGATGACTTCCGCTTCCGAGTACGGCCCCGGAATCTTTAGGGGTTCGCGCAGCCGGTAGCGTTCCGGAATGCTCGAAAACAATTCATCGATGGATTTTGCGCCGATGGCAGCCAGCATTTCCTGCCGCTCGACAGGGCTCTTCGGGAGGTAGCGCATTAGGCGGAGGTTTCCTTGCCCTTCTCCGCGATGTAGGCTTCGTAAGCGGCCGCGTCCATCAAGTCGCTGATCCCTGCAGCATTCGTCAGGCGCACTTTGATGAGCCAAGCGGCTCCGTGCGGGTCGCTGTTGATGGTCTCGGGTTTATTTTGAAGCTCGCTATTGGCTTCGATTACTTCGCCGCCCGCCGGCGCATAGATATCGCTGACCGCCTTCACCGATTCCACCGTGCCAAAGGATTTTCCCGCTTCAATCTTGGCGCCCGGCTTGGGCAGTTCGACGAACACTACGTCGCCCAACTCGTGCTGCGCGTGATCGGTAATGCCGATTGTGGCAAGGTCTCCCTTCACCTCAATCCACTCGTGCTCTTTCGTGTAGCGATACGATTTCGGATACGGCATCAGACCACTCCTTGGAATCGCCTTAATAGATTCAAGCCGTGCGGAGCACCGCCGCTTTTTTCTGCCGTTTGTAGAACGGGGTCGCCACCACCTGAGCTTTGTACTTCTGCCCGCGGATTTCCACGTACAAAATCGTACCCAGCGCCGAATACGCGGGCGGCACATACGCCAGTGCAATGTTCTTGCCCAATGTGGGCGAAGGCGAACCGCTCGTCACCGCTCCGATGCGTTCGCCGGCTTCGTTGCAGCAGCAATACTCGTCACGCGCGATTCCGCGATCAATCATCTCGATTCCCACCAGTGTGCGCGTCAAACCGGCGGCTTTGGCACGGTCCAGAGCCGCGCGGCCGATAAAATCGCCCTTCTCCATCTTGCAGTAGCGATCCAGCCCCGCTTCCCACACGTTGATCTTGTCACTGATCTCATGTCCGTACAGCGCCATCTTCGATTCCAGCCGCAGCGTGTTGCGCGCGCCCAAGCCGCATGGAACGATGCCGAATCCGTGCCCTGCCTCAATCACCTGATCCCACACCCGTTCGCTGGTCGCGACATCGGATGGCACGTAAATCTCGAATCCGTCTTCGCCTGTGTACCCGGTCCGCGCAATCAGCGTGTTCTTCAGCCCGCAGACTGTGCCATGCGTGAACCAATAATTCTTAATCCCGCTCAAATCCGCATCCGTCAATTTCTGCACAACCTCCGCCGCCCGCGGCCCCTGAATGGCCAGCTGCGTGTACTCGTCGCTCAACTCTTCAACCACGCAATCGAATCCCTTGGTGTTCTCGCGCACCCAGGTGATATCTTTCTCCCGCGTTCCCGCGTTAATCACCAGCAGAAAATCATCTTCACCCAGCCGGTGGACGATCACGTCGTCCACAAACGTGCCTTGGGGATAAAGCATCGCGGAGTATTGCGCCTGCCCAAGCGCCAGCTTGGACGCGTCGTTCATGGTGATGTGCTGAACCGCCGCCAGCGCGCCACCGGGGTCTTTTCCACTGCGAATGCGGATGTCGCCCATGTGGCTGACGTCAAAAACTCCCACGCTTCCACGCACCGCTTTGTGTTCCGCGATCAGCCCACCGCTCGACGGATACTCCACGGGCATGTCCCAGCCCCCAAAATTGACCATTTTTGCGCCCAGGCGGCGGTGCAATGCGTTCAGCGGCGTTTTGCGAGGTGCGCTAATTTGTGGAGTTGTGGAGGATTCCATTCGAGTCGCCCGGGTAGGAACCGATACTAACATGCGCTCCCGATGTGGTCAAAGAAGCGGGGCAATTTGCGTTTCATCCACGCATGCATCACTCGCATCCTGCGCCCACGTTCACCTTGCCGCACGCGGCTTGGCTCAGGTACAGTTTTCTAGAGGGCGCCCATGGAAGGTCCAACCGTTTGCGTGCAATGCGATATGCCCGAAGAACGCTGCTCTTGCGAGAAGTACTGCACCATTTGCAAGGGTCAGCACAATGTCCGTCTCTGCGCCGACGGTCTTTATTATTGTCCGGATTGCCGGGAAGCCTGCGACGTTTCGCTGGCTAGCAGCCGTGGCCGCTGAACCGAAAAACTTGCACATATGCATGGATGCCGACGCCCGCCTGGCAGCGGCGGCGGGCGGGGTGGCACGTTTCCTGGCGGATGCTGCCGGTCTCGATAGCGAGGCCGTCACTCGGCTACAATCCGCAGTCATTGAGGCGTGTTTGAAAGCTTTCGACCATTTGGCCGGCAAGCATCCTCATTTGGAGATTGATTTCGCCCGTTTCCCCGATCGCCTGGAAGTTTCCCTCTCCCACGAAGACGCTGGCCCCGTCGTTGGCTTGCACACCATTGCCGGCTTTTCGGCACAAAAACTGGGGCACGCCGGAAACGCGGAAACGCCCGTGGGAGTCGATCGCGTGCAGCACGAAACGCACGGCAAGGAAATTGTCACGCGCTTGACCAAGTACCTCGGTCACGTGGCCCCCAGCCTCTAGTGGCTTCAGAAACAAAAGGGCCGGACAATGTCTCTGTCCGGCCCTTTCACTCTTTTAAGGATTCCCTCGCCTTACATCTTCAGCGCAAACGTGTTCCTACGAATCAGCGCCGTCATCTGCTCATCGCTCAGCGACATGCTCAAAGTGACGCGATCTCCTGCCGGGATGATGCGCGCCTGCTCCAGCAGATTCGCCAGTTCCGGATTGTCCTTTTGCGCCTGATAGCGCTTATAGAGGAATCCTGCCTGAAGCAGTTGGCCCAGCGTGTTCGCATCATCCGTGGACCCGCAAACGGCCTGGAACTTTCCGTTGATGCCGCTGCTCGCGTCCACGTTGATGATCAGGTTTTGCATGCGCGAAACCAGCTTCGCCGCCTCGGGAAACTGCTCGACCTCCGGCGCCAGTTGCTGCATGGCCAGCCGCGTGTACGCCGGATTCAGCACGGCCCACACCACGCCGCTGCCGTTCGCCTCGTTGATCAGCGGGAACAACGAGTCATTCGTCAGCAAACCTTCTTCCGCGCCAAAGCGCACGTCCACCATTTTCTCCAACACTTCCCGGTGCCCAAATGCCGCGGTATTCGAGTCGATGAAGAAAAAGAACAGGTCGTTCGCTCCCGTGCCGCTCCCGAAAGCATAAAGAGTGTAGCCCCGCGCCTTGAACGTCGGCAGCTTCTGTTGCTTGAAATACGCTTCCGTCGAGCTTGGGTTGTAATTACCCAGCGCTACGCCCACGACCTCTTCTCCCGTAGGAACGGCTGTTGAACCAGTTCCTTCGGTCTTCGCAGTTACCCCTTCCGCCACAAGGCCCCACGCGAGTTCATCCACCTGCGAATTGGGATCCACTCCGGCGGAAGCCAGGAATTTCTCGAACTGCCGGAAGCGCTCCGGAATCATCTGTTCCTGCAACTGTGCAAACCATTTCTGCGAGCGCGCTTTCTTCAGGTCGGCGTAGGCAAACTCGCCGATATTTTTCGGGAACAGCGCGATCACGTCTGTGCCTAGCCGGCCTGCCCTCGCAGGCTTCGGCGCCGCCAGAAGAATCGCCGCTACCATGGCAGCGACTCCGGCTTTGCCGATCGCCTTGATTGCTCTCATGAGATGCTCCTTTCGGAAAGGGGCAAGGAAACCCTCATTTTACGCGCTTGTTGCGCGCGGCGCATCACCCAATCGCTCTCGCAGCGCTGCAACTTTCGCCCGCATCGATGCCACGTAAGCCGCATCCTTCAATCCATCCAGATTGATCTCGACGTTGGCCAGCGCTCCGCGCGCGCCCGCGGCTGCCATCAACCGGCCCACATGCAAGTCTGAACGCATGGATGCCGCGACGATACTCTCCAGTTGTCCCAGCCGTTCGAAAAGGGCAACCGTTCGTTCGGCCACTTGCAGGGGAACTTCCGCAGCCCTTTTTGTCGCTTTCTGAATCGCTTCTTCACGCTCGCTCGTTTCCTTGGCGTTTCCTTGCGGCAATTTGAACGTCGCCATCACCGCATCATACGATTCAGCATCCCGGTCAATCGATTCGGCAAGCTCGTCTGCGCTTTTCCTCATTTCATCCAGAGCTGCCGAGAGTCGGTCTACGTGAGCGGCTTGCGACTTCTTTTTTCTCGAAAGCCCGGTAACCATTTCTCCGAGTGCAGCGGCCAGCGCTCCCGCAAACGCTGAAACGCTTCCGCCTCCCGGCGTTGCTGCCGGTGCTGCCACCACATCCAAGAACGGCCGCGCCAACCCCGCCAGCTTTCCGTCCTTGGCTGCCACCATCGGGGCGCCGCTCAGCGCATCGGCCAGCTTGTTTTCAAATACCTGCTCTGGAGAAAAGTTCTCCAATTGCAGAAAAAAGTCCGCCGTCATTTCCAGTGCTTTTTTCGGCACCAGTCCGACGATCTCGCTGCCGACCGGCATCACCCCATAGCGCTCCGCTTCGCGCTTGACCATCTCATACACGCGGTGCATGGGCGTCTGCTCGAAATCCGTCAAGTTGATGGAAACCTGCGCCAGGTTGCGGGCTTTCAGCTCTACGCCCATCGATTTCACGTACCGCAGTCCGCCGGAAGAAAACCGGATGGCCTTAGCAATCTTGTTCGCGATCCCGACGTCTGGCGTATTCAGATTTACGTTATACGCAATCAAAAACTTTCGCGCCCCCACCACCGTCACGCCGGCAGTGGGATGAACCTTCGGCTCACCTACATCCGGCTGCCGGTCATGATTCTTCTTTAACTCCTCGCGCAGCCCTTCGAACTGCCCGCGCCGCACATTTTCCAGATTCGCGCGGTCCGGCCGCGTCGCCGCCGCCTCGTAAAAAAACACCGGAATCCGGTAGCGCTTCCAGATTTCGTTGCCCACGCGGCGGGCCAGCGTCACACAATCTTCAATCGTCACATCATCGATGGGAATGAACGGCACCACGTCCGTCGCGCCCACGCGCGGGTGCGCGCCCGTATGTTTCGTCAGGTCGATCAGTTCCATTGCTTTGCCCGCGCCCAGTAGCGCGGCTTCGGCGACCGCTTCCGGTTCGCCAGCCAGCGTAATCACCGAACGGTTATGGTCCGCGTCCATTTCGCGGTCCAGCACATACACGCCTGGCACGCTGCTCATGGCCGCGACGATGGCGTCCACCTTCGCCGCGTCCCGCCCTTCGGAAAAATTCGGCACGCATTCAATGAGTCGCTTCATTGTCTCGGTTTCTTCTTATCGGGTTTCGGCCAGTTGTTGGGCAGGCGTGGCGTTCGGTCCGGCAGTGTTGGCCGCTCGTAAACAAAGCTCCGTTTCTTCTCGTCGGAAGTTGTTTGCGGCGTTTCACCGGGCGGTGCTTGAGCTCCTGACCTCCTGATCGCAGGCCTTTGCGATGTTGGCGCCGGGGAGGTGGTTGTCGCCCGCTGCCTTGGCAATCCTGGCCGAGCCGGCCGCGCACCTGGTTTCACCGGCCATTGCGGTCCAATCATCGGTTTCATCCCCGGCGCAAGGGGCAAAGTTCCTTTCGGCGTTTGCGCCGGTGCCGCTGCTGGCGGCGAGACACTCTTCCCATTCTCCGTCTTTGATTTTTCCGCCAAGTAGCCTCTCAACTGCCGCACAAGCCAAATCAGGGCGGTTATCCAAGCCGCCACGATCACCGCATTATACGTGCTGAAGCCCGCCGCTTTCCCCAAGATGGCCACGCCAAAGAAAACGACTGCCAACAGCGCATAAAAATACTCTTCGAAGAGGCTCTTGGTCTTCGGTGGCCCGATTTTCGGAAGTTTTAGTCTCCGGACGGGCTTGCCCGAATAGCTACTTCCTGGACTCTTTGGCGGCATGGATCACGCGACCGCGCTTCACGGTCATCCAACAGTGGTTCACTCCAAAATAATAAGGAATTTCGCGGTAGTCGGCCACCTCGAATACGGCGAGGTCTGCTTGTTTGTTAACCTCCAGTGAGCCAACTTGCTCCTCGCGTCGCAGTGCGTAAGCGCCATTGATCGTCGCGGCGGTGATGGCCTCTGCCGGCGTCATGCGCAATTGCGTGCACGCCAATGAAAGGATCATCGGCATACTCAGGGTCGGACTGGTGCCCGGATTGTAGTCCGTGGCCAGCGCTACAATCGTGCCCGCGTCAATCAGCGCTCGGGCTGGCGCGTACTTCTTCAACCCCAAATGAAAATCGCATCCCGGCAGCAGCGTTGCCGCGGTCCCGGACTTCCCCAGCGCGCCGATGTCACTGCTGTTTACATTCTCCAGGTGATCGCAGCTGGCCGCGCGCAAAAGAACTGCTAATCGTGTTGCCCCTGTCCGCGAAAGCTGCTCCGCGTGCATCCGCGGCGCAAGCCCCCATTGCCGCCCGGCCTGCAATATGCGTTTGGATGCCGCTACGCTAAACGCGCCGCGGTCGCAAAACACGTCGCAAAACTCCGCGAGCTTGTGCTCGGCAATCGTCGGCAAAAGATTCTCCTCCAGCAATCGGATGTAGCGCTTCGCTCCGTCCGCCTTCTTCCGAAACTCCTCCGGCACGACGTGTGCGCCCAGGAACGTCGATACAATTTCCAGCGGCTGCTCTGCCGCCAGCTCTTTGTGTAGCTTCAGAATCTTCAGTTCGCTCGCGACGTCCAGGCCATAGCCGCTCTTTGCTTCGATGGTAGTTGTGCCGTGAGCGGCAAATTGTTTCAGCGCTGCCAGCGCGCGCCCTTTCAATTCTTCGGCGGTCGCCGCCCGCAGCTTCTTCACCGAATTGAGAATCCCGCCGCCCTTGCGCGCAATCTCCTCGTAGCTCGCGCCCTGAATCTTCAGCTCATATTCTTCCGCACGGCTCGCCGCATGCACCAAATGCGTGTGCGAATCCACAAATCCCGGCAGCGCCACCCGCCCGCCCAGATCGAGTTTTTCCGCCGC
>DATDNK010000087.1:0-2792 GCA_036518275.1 Candidatus Acidiferrum sp. | reverse complement strand
GGCTTCGCCAACGTCCGCGCCCACGCCGAAGCCCACCTCCGCGCGATGGGTCAGGCGGCGCTACTGCAAGCTCAACCGCAGACTCAAACGAACGCAGGAAGGAAAGCGTGATGCCCGCCGGACAGCAGCTTTCACACCAAGCACCTTCGAGCGCGAATGGCCAGAGCACGGCTCACGACTTGTTTGTCCTGACCGACGAGCAAATCCTCGAGATTGAGCCAGAAGCGCCGGATGCGGCCTCAGTGGGACAGCCATTCCTGGCTGTCCAGCCTCAAACCGAGGAAATCGAGCATGCGAAGAGTTCGACGGACTCTTCCAACGGCGCAACCCCTGAGAGCGGAACTCAAGCAATCCCGCAAAACGCACAGGCAGGAATGCCCGTGCCACCGGAACCACCGCCGTGGCTTGCGGCGCAAATGAAAGATCCCTGGAGCGGGGAAGAAGCGAAGGAGTTCTGGAATGGCGTCCAACAAGCGCAGCAAGAAGCGGCGGCGTATCGCGCGGCGTTTGCGACTCCCGAAGATGCGCGCGCGCTGAAGGAATTGTATCCCGGCGGCGTGAACGAAGCCCGCGCTGCTGTTAGCCGCGCGCGCTTGCTCGACGACATTGATCGCGCGTATTTTGGCGCGGCTGGCAGCACGCCGGAGGAAGCCAGCGCTGCGCGAGCGCAGCTCGCCACGATGATGCTGCGCGAGGATCCCGCGGCCTTCCGCGAAATGGTTTTCGCGGGCCTGCGCGCGCTCGAAGAAGCTGAGAAGGGAAGCAGCACGTCCGCGAACTCCTCCAATCTTCCTCGATTGGCACAAGTTTTTGCCGCAAACCGACCGGATGCGAAGTCTGCGGTAGGGGCGACCCTTGGGTCGCCAGCCCCAAATCTTGCCGACCTTTCAACGGGTGGGGCAAGTTCCGCCCCTACAGTTATTGCCGGCCCGCTCGCCGCAAGCGCCGCGAGCGGTGCCGCGCCTTTTGTAGGGGCACGGCATGCCGTGCCCGCATCCAGCAGCACACCCGACGCCCACGTCGCCGCCTACGCTGCCTTTGAAAAGGCTGCCAACGAAGATTTGGAGCGCAGCGTCGGTGCCGCGATCGCACACACCATCGAACAAGCGTTACCGAATTTGAAGGGGAGCAACAGAGGAGAGGGGGAAGGGGCACGACATGGCGTGCCCCTTCCGGACCGTCTTGGCGCTGCCGTGCGCCAAGACGTCGAAGCCGCCCTCAAGGGCGACTGCCAACTCGGCGAGCAAATCGCGCAAATTCTTTCCGCGCGACGTTTCGACAACGAAACGCGCGCGCAAGTCGTCCGCTTGATTGACGATCGCGCTCGGCAACTTGTGCCGAGCGGAGCCCGCCGCGTCATCAACGACTGGACGCAAACGACGCTTGCCGCGCACCGCGGAAACGCGTCGCGCGCGGACGCCGCTACATCAAGAAGGGAAGTGGAACCTGTCGCAGCGCCAGGCCTGCCTACCGGGCACGCGGGCGTGAGCCCTGCGGCCTCTTCCCAGGCCGCGCAAACGCGGCCTAGTGCCGACCCGCATCGGAACGTTTCGCGTTCCGATGCGCGCCGCCTCGACTACCGCAAACTCAGCGACGAACAAATCCTGGAACTATGAAATCGGAGGGTCTGTTGAGTTGGTCGCAGGTGGGATTTCTCGCTTTGCAAGTCTGTGAAGCTCCCACAAGAAGCCAGCTCCAAAAACCGCGAACATGAAGAGCCACTGACCAAGTGAGGGCGCGTACCACCGTACAGGACCAACCGCAATTCCTATTCCGTTGGCACCATGCTTTATAACGAATACGAGAATATGAACTATAGTTGGTAGGGCCGGAAGAAATACGCAAATCACAAGAACTGCAACGAGCCCCACGAGAACGCTTTTGAAGTAATTCATGAAGACACTTGGAGTTCAACCGTAGCCACAGTTTACCGCAACCAGAGACAAGACTTCTAAGAAGAACCCAATGATTTTCCGGCGCCTTCTCAAGAGACGCCCTGCAACAACCGAAATTGGAAAAGTGAAATTGGAAACTGGCTGGCATCGGCCATGCTGGTTCGCTGTTCCCGCCTAGACCCGTTTTCCGTTTTCGATTTTCCATTTTCCGATTCCATAAGGAGAACAACAGATGCCAGCACAAGCGAACGCGAACGTCGTCGCGTTGCAGCTCGAGAAGGTGCGCGACAAAGTACCTCTCTTGTACGAGCGTGACGACATTTTACTCACCATGATCCAGCAGCGCGGCGACGTGGAGAAAGTTTCCAGCCGCAACATGCGCCTGCCCTTGCAGGTCAATCCCGGCGGCAAAGCCGGCTCGTACAACGCCGACGGCGGCGATCTTGGCCGCGGCTCCGGCACGGCCTACGATGTCGCGCAGGTCTCGCCGATTTTCTTCCGCTTCGCGATTGAAATCACGAAGCTGGTCGAATACGCCACCACCGGCCGCGAGCGCGCCATCGAAAACGCCACCAAGCGCGAAGTGGCCAACGGCATGAAGCAGTTCCGTGCCTTCCTCGACAAGCTCATGCAGACCGCCGGCAACGGCGTCCTCGGCACCATAAACTCCATCGCCAGCACGACTTTCACCATGGCCGTGCCCAGCGGCGCCGCGCTCGTTTACGTCGGCCAAACGGTTCAGGTCTACGACACTACGCTGACCACCAACCGCGGCACCTGCAACGTGGTCGCAGCGGATCCCATCGCCGCGCAAACGATCACGGTCGACGCCGTGCCCGCTGGCACCATTGCCACCGACGTCATCGTCCACGACGGTCTCAGCGGCGCGCAGCCCGT
>DATDNK010000086.1:0-2549 GCA_036518275.1 Candidatus Acidiferrum sp. | reverse complement strand
CGCTGCAGGTCCGCAAAAGAATATGCAGATGGTTCGGTTTTCAGCAGATAGTCCGAGGGCATGAAATGTTCACCTCCGCAAGATTGAGGCTCACCATTCTACACAAAGAAGAGGAATGGGGGCTTTAAGCTACAAGCTCGCTTGTAGCTTCGGCGAAGATTTTGGTGTGCAGGTCGATATCGGCCTCAGTGGTGTCGGGGCACATGAGGGCCATGTTGTGGAAAGGAGTGAGAAGAACGCCGCGATTCAGAGCGTAGAGATGCAAGAAGCGCTCCAGTTCGAAATCAGCGGCGGCAGCCGACTCGCCGCCATTGCGCGGGGGATTCGGCGCGAAAGTGTATTCGGCGCGCGCGCCCAATTGAATGACGTTCCACGGAAGTCTATTTGCGCGAATATGTTCAGCGACGCCATCATTAAACCGTTTGGCCAGAGGAATCATTTTCTCGAAGTTGGCCTGAGTTAGGATGTGTTCCAGCGTGGCGCGCATGGCGGCAATGGAAAGTGCGTTGCCGGCCAGAGTCCCGCCGATGCCGCCGACGTCGCAATCTTCGAGGTGAATGCGCGCCGAAATGCGTTGCGCAACTTCTTCGCTGCAGCCATAAGTGGCGCCGGGAATGCCGCTGCCGATCGCCTTGCCGAAGACAAGCATATCCGGCTCAAGCTTCCATTCGGCAGTGCAGCCACCTGGGCCCGCGCAAATCGTGTGTGTTTCGTCGGCGATCAAGAGGGAACCATAGCGGCGGCAGAGTTCCTGTGCGGATTTCCAATAGTTGCCGTCGGGTAGAATGATGCCGACGTTGGTCATAGCAGGTTCGGCGAGAACGCAAGCGACGTCGTGGTGTTTGAGCGCGTCTTCCAACGCGTTGAGATCGTTGAATTCAACGACGCGCGTTGTTTCGGCTGGATTGACGGGCGGACCGATGTTGCCGCGGCGGGGGCCGACAACACCATCGCGAAGCGCAGCGAAGGATTCATCCACCGTGCCGTGGTAGCAGTAGTGAAAAACAAGGATTTTCGAGCGTTGCGTGATCTCGCGAGCGATGCGAATGGAGAAGCGGTTCGCGTCGGTCGCCGTCAGCGTGAATTGCCAATACGGCAGGCCGAAACGGCGCTTGAGGTCTTCGCCGACCCACAGCGCGCCTTCCGTGGGTAGCATCAGCGTGATGCCTTCGCGGACGCGGCACGCCACAGCTTCGGAGACTACATTCGGGGAGTGCCCAGTCATCGCACCAGTGTCGCCGAGGCACAGGTCCACGTATTCGCGGCCGTCGACGTCGGTGAAATGCGCGCCTTTGGCGAACTTCACAAAAATCGGAAAAGCGCCCGCCCATTTCTTCATCCAGTTCATGGGCACGCCGCCAAGCAATGAATGCTGCGCTCTCTTGTAAGCAGCGGCGGATTTCGGATGATCCACGATGAAGCGGTGTTCCTCCCGCTTCATCAGGTCTTTCAACTTCTTCCGGTTAATGGAGGTCATCGAAGTTCGCGAATGATTTCGCGGGCGGCGTTGGCACCGCTGGCGCCGGTCAGGCCGTTGCCGGGATGCGTCCCGGAGCCACAGAGGAACAGCCCGCGTATCGGCGTTTTGTAGCGTGCCCAATCCAGAACCGGCCGCATGGTGAAGAGCTGGTCGAGCGCAAGTTCGCCATGAAAGATATGGCCGCCGGTAAAGCCGTAACAATTTTCCAAGTCCACGGGGGTAAGCACCTGCATCCCCTCGACCAGGCTCGAAAGATTCGGCGCGTAAGCGGCAATGGTGTTGATGACGGCAAGGCCGAGTTCCCTGCGGCGCGCGTCCCAATTCCCTTCCTTCAGCTTGTATGGGGCGAACTGCACATACGCTGAGAGCACATGCTTGCCGTCAGGCGCGAGCGCGGGATCGAGAATCGTGGGAATAGTAACATCCAGATAAGGAGCGCGAGAAAGTTCGCCGTACTTGGAGTCGTCGAAGGCGCGCTCCAGGTAATCGATATCCGGACCAATGTGAATACGACCGGAAAGGGCGCGCAGGGCGTCTTCGTTGGCCTCAAGCGCGGTGAAACCGGGCAGGCCACCCACCGCCAAATTCACTTTCGCGACATTGCCCTTCGTGCGGAAATTCTTGATGCGAGTCGCAAAAACAGGGTCGAGTTGCGAAGGGTCGATCAGGTGAAAGAAGGTGCGCTTGGGATCGACACCAGAAACCACGGCCTCAACTGCGATTTCTTCCCCACCTTTGAGGACAATTCCCGTGACAGCTCCGTCCTTGACATGAATCCGCGCGACTTCCGCATCGGTGCGGATTTCCGCACCAGCTTCCTTGGCGGATTCGGCGAGCGCTCGCGTGAGAGATCCAAGGCCGCCACGCGGAAAAGCAGCAGCGCCAACGGGATGAGCATCGGCGGCGGCACGAAGAAGCAGGACCGCGGTCGATCCGGCAGACCAGGGACCCAAGGCGTTCCCGAAAATGCCGCGCGCCGCAATCACAGCGCGGAGCAATTCCGTCTCAAAAAACTCGGCGACAAAATCCGCAACCGCCATGGGCGCCCAGCGGAAAAGATTAAAGATGC
>DATDNK010000085.1:0-2527 GCA_036518275.1 Candidatus Acidiferrum sp. | reverse complement strand
TTTCATTTCAGAGTGCGAACAAATGCCACAAACGGGTCACTGCTTGCCCGGCGAGACAGCATATCGGCGGTATGTCGACCACGCGACACCACCGTTGTGGAACTTCAAACCGACGGCGTAACGGCCGTCGCCACGCTTGTGGTTGTGAACGACATTTCCGCGCAGTGTGATTTGATCCACAAGGGAAGTCACTTCAGCTACTTCGCCTAGCTGCCAGGCGTGGCTGGAAACCACGCACGCGCCATGAGCGCTGATGTTATCCGTGTATGTCAGTTCAGTTCCGTTGGGAGACTGATTCTGGACCATGGTCAAATTCACAATGATCGAGATAGGAAGCCGCTTTTCCATTCTTCCGCCCTGCTGGTCGAGAATCGCGTAATCACGCACACGCAGACCCACCTCGCGGCTGGGTGAGGCCGGGTCTTTTGAACTTCGTCCCATCCTCCGCTTCACATGCTATTAGCACTAAGCGGATGGACTTCCAATCGAGCGAAGACTCGGAAAGGCTGTCAGGTGAATTACTGAGATGGAGGGGTCAAAGACCTTAGTTGGGTCGAAGGGAAATCTTCCGTCCGGGCGCTCCTTCGAGATGCCTGCGTTTGAGGGTCGTCAGTTAATGATGCGATGGAGGACAGCGGCGATTTGGCGCATTTCGTCGGCGAGTGCAAAGAAATCTTCGGGGAGGATGGATTGCATGCCGTCGGATAGGGCTTTTTCAGGTTCGTGATGGACTTCAATCAGCAGACCATCGGCGCCGACAGCCACGGCGGCGCGGGAGAGCGGCAAGACTTTGTCGCGCTTGCCTGTGCCGTGACTAGGGTCGACGAAGATGGGCAGATGGCTGCTTTTTTTCACCGCAGGAACAACCGCCAGGTCCAGGGTATTGCGCGAAAAATCTGAGAACGTTCGAACGCCGCGCTCGCAAAGCATCACGTTGTAATTGCCTTCGGAAAGAATGTATTCCGCGGCCATGAGAAATTCGTCGAGCGTGGCGGACATGCCGCGTTTCAGAAGGACGGGCTTTTTGGCGCGGCCGGCGCGTTTGAGGAGAGAGAAGTTCTGCATGTTACGCGCACCAATCTGAATGACGTCGGCGTACTCTTCGACGAGGTCGAGCGACTCGTTGTCGATGGCTTCCGTGACAATGCCAAAGCCGTGGCTAGCGCGGACCTTCGAAAGGATCTTCAGGCCGTCCTCGCCAAGCCCCTGAAAGCTGTAAGGAGAAGTGCGCGGTTTATAAGCACCGCCGCGAAAAAGCCGCGCGCCCGATTTCTTGACGCGCTCGGCGATGGCCAGGCATTGCTTCTCGGTTTCCACGGCGCAGGGACCTGCCACCAGAGCCACGTGCTGGCCGCCAACGATGACATCTCCGGAAGGCGTGGGAATGCGGAGGATGGTGTCTTCTTCCTTAGCATCGCGGCTGACCAGCTTGTAGGGCTTGCTGACGGGAATGCATTCGACGACGCCTGGGAGGGACTCGAGGACGCCAAGGTCTACTTCGCCTTTGTTGCCAGTAATGCCGATGGCCGTCCGAAGAGAGCCAGGAATGGGGTGAGCTTTGAGGCCGAGGCTTTCAATGCGGCGGCAGACAGCGCGAACCTGCTCCTCAGTAGCATGAGACTGCATGACGACAAGCATGGAAGGCTCCCCCAGCGAGAGATTAAGTCTACGGCAAGCCGGCAGAACCCCGCAAATCTGGCGGAAGAAAAAGAGCTTAAATTCTTGATTTTCATGGCCACGACAGGTCAGAATGGCATCCTACGAGGTAGGACAGGCCCAGCCGGGAGGAAAAATTTGCTCTCGGATCATGTATTTCATTTCTTCGGCCGTACCATCACGATTACAAGCAATGAGCAGTTTTTGGCGATTGTATTTCTTCTCGTCGCGGCGACAACTTGGGCGGTAATGCAGTTCCGGCGCAGACGATCAGTTGTGGTTCAGCGATCCGTCGTGAGCGACCAGGTGGTATATGAGTTGACGCGAATCGCCGACGCGCTTGACCGCATCGCCAATCGCCCCGCGGACCAGGCGATTGCAAGTGCAAACTTCAAAACGGAAGATTCGCGGGCGATGCCGTTTTCCATGTTCGGGCGAGAACGCTAAGCAACGTAGCGCGGAGCGCAGTTCCGACATAGCGCGAGTGTATGTGTCTCTGACACAGGTGCGGGGGTGGGACGGATTCCGCAGTCGATGTTCGCGTGCCAGTCCGTACTGACAAACTCATGAAGCAACGAACTCACCTGAACCTCCGTCCCTTTGCCCGGTAGATCATGAGTGGCCTTATAATGAGAACGCATCTCCGTTGCAATCGTTGGAGTGTTTGGTTTTAGGCCGCCCGCCACGGCTGTTTAGCGCGAAGACACATAAGGAGAGCTGTTGCCCCCGCTGATTCGAAGCGTCTTGGCCGTTCTCGGCGGCTTTGCCGCGATGATGATCCTCGTGGGGACGGCCACGGCCGTCGCGGTTCGACTCATGCTGACGACGGCAACCCCCGGTACGATGCCGCAACCAACGCCGGCGTACCTCG
>DATDNK010000084.1:0-2020 GCA_036518275.1 Candidatus Acidiferrum sp. | reverse complement strand
ATAAGGACCTCCGCGGAGGTTCATTGGCGATGTTCGCGCTGCTCCAGACTTAGTTTAATCAAACGAATTGCAGATATTCGTCTCAGCAACGTCCAACTCAGTACCTGGAAATCATCGCTGTCACACTGTAAGCGAGAGAGTGCCGAGTCCCCTGTGATGCGGAGCACATTCTGCTGTGACCTGTGAACGGTGCCTTTCACTTCTGTAAGTGTAAGCAAAGAAAGGAGTTCTGGCGTACCTAGCGATTTCCGGCCAGCCGTCGGTCGAGGGCCGGGGAAAGGCGTTCGCTGACTCTGGCGATCCACAACGCGGCAAGAATTCCCGTAAAGACATCCATGGTGTAATGGGCGCGCAGGATTAGAACCGTGGCCACTTCGAAAAGAACCACTAAGACGGCAATTGCCGTAAGCCACCTTCGGGGGAAGCGGGAGAGTTCTATCGCGCCGAAAACTGCAATCGCGGTGTGACCAGAAAAGAAGAAGTCGTTGGCGACATGGTAGGTCACCAAAAGGGAAGGAAATCCGGGGTAATGCCAGATCATTCCAGACGGAACGGGAAGGGAGCAGAGCGCTTGCAGAAACTGCCGCAAGAGCATGAGCAGAACCAGCCCCAGAAACGGCCGAACGCTTCCGCCAAAGAGCCAGCTGCCCAGGAGGAACACGCCCAGAGCATCGATGAAAGCGGAACTCAAGATGAGCAAGGCATTCGCGGCTGCAGAATTCTGCGCAAAATAGGAGTTCAGACCTGAAGTCAGGTTATGCAGCGCGTCGCCGATTCCGCCGTTGGCTGGGGCCGCGCGCGCGCCAAGCAGCGATTGCGTCCAGAACCAAATTGCTAGGACGATTCCGGTGATGGCCAGCCGAAGAAGCAGAGTGCGCCAGCGAGGTGGATTTTCGGCGAGTTTCATGCGAAGCGCTTCGTTCCCGAATTCCATTTGTAGCTATGACGAGATGGCACGCCGCATCATCTCCAATGCCAATTCGCGCGCTTTCCGCAGATCGAGTTTCCCAGTGCCCAGATAGGGTAACTTCTCTATGCGCAGGAACTGATCCGGGCGCGGACGCCAAAGCGCAGGCAAGTCGCTCTTCCCCAGTTTTTCCAGACACTCCTCGAGCCGCCCGTCATCCAAAGTATGTAGAACGATGAGGCGCTCGCCCTTTTTCTCGTCGGGCACAGCGGTGACCACAAACGTCTGTTCGGTTGCGCCTGCCAGCTCCTGCAGCAAATCCTCCACCTTGATATGCGGCACCATCTCGCCGCCGATTTTGCTGAAGCGGCTCAGGCGGTCGGTGATGCGCAGAAAGCCCTCTTCATCCATGCGCGCGATGTCGCCGGTGTTGTACCAGCCATCGCGGAGGACATCAGCGGTTTTCTCCGGCTTATTGAGATATCCGCGCATCACATTGGGGCCTCGAACCAAGAGCAGCCCCGGTTCGTTCGGAGGAACCGGCTCGAGGGTGTCCGGATCGACAATTTTCACCGCGATTCCTGGCAAAGGATGGCCAATGCTGCCGCGCTTCGCGCCTACTTGGCGGAATGAGGCCGCGCGAAAATCAATGGTATTTACGCTGACTGCTGGCGAACACTCCGTGCAACCGTACCCTTCATGTGGACGAATGCCGAAGTGATCCTCGAAGGCCTGCGAAATGCGTTCCGGCAATTTCTCCGCGCCTGCCATCACGAAGCGCAGGCTGCCGAAATCTTCCGGGGTGCAGCGGCGGGTGTAAGCGTTCAAGAAAGTGGGCGTGGCCAAAAGCATGGTCACCGAATATTTGCTGACCAGCGCACCGATGACGCGTGAATCGAGCGGATTGGGATGAAACACCACGCCGATGCCTGTAGCGGCAGGGAGGCAGAGCGTGCCCGTGAAGCCAAATGAATGGAAGAACGGAAGGATTCCCAGGATGCGGTCGTGGCCATGCAGCATGAAAACTTGGTTGAGCTGCTCGACGTTGGAGGCGATGTTGTAGTGAGTGAGGACTACGCCCTTGGGATCGCCGGTCGAACCGCTGGAAAAAAT
>DATDNK010000083.1:0-13642 GCA_036518275.1 Candidatus Acidiferrum sp. | reverse complement strand
GATTTTAGCGGCTGCTCGTAACCTGACGACTTAGCGGTGAAGCCGTGGCGTTGTGCGTTGCGGCTTCACCGTCACAACCTCGATATTCCCCCTTCCTTCGTGGAATTAAAGTGATCGGCATCGAGCCTCTGCTCATCGTGTGCCGCCCAAGGACTTGCTGGGCCAAAATAATTCGAGACCTCGCCATTGAAACGGTTTAATATGCTCTGCGCTGGCTCGTTCAGCGTGGGGGCTGGACCATGCCACCTAAGTCTGGATTCCCAGGAGGCATTTCTTGCGACGCCCGAGGCGCATTTCCTTTGCTTTGACCATTGTTTTCTCCTGTTTTGTTGCAAGTTCCGCGACGTCGGCTGATGGCCCAGTGAGCCGGACGTATCTCCACAAGAATTGGCAAATCCAGTCTTCGTGCGAAGTGAAAACAGCTGGTGAGCAGGTCTCCCTGGCAGGTTTTGACACCGCTGGGTGGCACAAGGCCGACATTCCTGCGACCGTCGTTGGTGCGCTGGTCACCGACAAGACCTATCCCGATCCCAATTACGCGACGAATCTGAAGTCCTTTCCAGGAATGAATTATTCGACCGAGCACCTTTTCGCCAATCAGGACATGCCGGAAGGCAGCCCCTTCGCGTGTTCCTGGTGGTTTCGCACAGAGTTTCCGGCGCCCGCTGGCGGAGGGGAAAATGTCTGGCTGAATTTTCTCGGCATCAACTACCGCGCCAACATCTGGGTCAACGGCCAGAAAATCGCGGATACCAATGATGTCGCTGGCACCTACCGCGCCTACGAATTCAACATCACTAAATTTCTCAAGCCCGGCGCAACCAACGCACTTGCGCTGGAGATTTTCGCGCCCGGCAAATATGACCTGGGCATCACTTGGGTCGATTGGAATCCCACGCCGCCGGACAAGGATATGGGAATCTGGAAGGAAGCGTTTCTCACCGCGAGCGGGCCAGTCGCCGTAAGAAATCCCTTCGTCTCCTCGAAACTTGACTCCGATTACAAGTCCGCCGAACTCACCATCAGCGCCGAAGTCCGTAACGCTTCGCAGGATTCCATCAGAGGAGTGTTTCAGGTAGAGCTAGAAGGCATCGCATTGCAGCAACCCGTCGAGCTTTCCGCCGGCGAATCCAAAATCGTCAAATTCTCGCCGGAGCAATTCCCGAAACTCAAACTTGCCCACCCGAGAATCTGGTGGCCCTATCAAATGGGCACGCCGAATCTCAATACCGCGAAGCTGCGATTCGAGATCGGCCAGCAGGTTTCGGACACCGCGAGCGTGACCTTCGGTATCCGCGAAGTCATTTCCGAACTCACCGACAAAGGCCATCGCCTCTTTAAAATCAATGGGCGCAAGGTCCTAATTCGCGGCGCGGCTTGGGCGCCGGATTTGCTCTTCCGCTGGTCCTCCGCGAAACTCGACGCCGACCTCGCTTACGTGCGCGACATGCATCTGAACGCTATTCGCCTCGAAGGGCGCCTCGACCGCGACGAGTTCTTCGAAAAAACCGACAAGCTCGGCATTCTCGTCATGCCCGGTTGGACTTGCTGCGATGCCTGGGAGCGCTGGAAGAATTGGAATGGCGATCAGAATCGCGTGGCCGCGGCTTCTTTGCGCGATCAAATCACGCGCCTACGCAATCATCCCAGCGTCTTTGTCTTTCTCAACGGCAGTGACAATCCGCCCCCACCCGATGTGGAGCAAATGTATTTGGGCATCGAGAAGGAATTGGAGTGGCCCAATCCTATCGTTTCCTCCGCCTCGGCGCAGAAAACGACAGTGACTGGCGAATCCGGCGTCAAGATGACCGGCCCCTACGAATACGTCCCGCCGGATTATTGGATCGAAGACGCCGAGGCTGGCGGCGCTTACGGGTATAACACCGAAACGAGCCCCGGTCCGGCCATTCCTCCGCGCGAGTCGCTCGAAAGATTCATTCCCAAGGACCATCTCTGGCCCATCGGTGAAGTTTGGAACTACCACGCGGGTGGAGAACGCTTTACCAACGTGAACATCTTCACTGACGGCTTGAACCGCCGCTACGGTGAAGCCACCTCGCTCGATGATTATGAGCGCAAAGCCCAAGCGATGACGTACGACGGCGAACGTGCCATGTTCGAAGCTTACGGCCGCAACAAATACACCTCCACGGGAGTGATCCAGTGGATGCTCAACAACGCCTGGCCTTCCTTGATATGGCACCTTTACGATTACTACCTCATCCCCGCTGGCGGATATTTTGGAACGAAGAAGGCTTGTGAACCGGTGCACGTTCAATATTCCTATGACGACAATTCGGTGAGCGTGGTCAACAGCACCTACGAAGCTCTGAAGGGAACGAAGGTCACCGCGAAGATTTACAACATCGATGCCAAGGAAAAAGCTTCGCGCAACGCCACTCTGGATCTAGCCGCGGACAGCAGCACGAAAGTTTTGGACCTGCCCACACCCGAAGGGCTCTCCACAACGTATTTCCTCAATCTTCAGCTACACGATGCCGCCGGCAAACTGGTCAGCGACAATTTCTACTGGCTCTCGACCAAGGTCGACACCCTCGACTGGGCTAAACGAACGGACACTGATTACACGCCGCAAAAAGACTTCGCGGATTTGACGGGGCTGAACAGCCTGCCGAAAGCAAAAGTGGCGATCACCAAGTCAATGCACATGGCTGGATCGGAACACTCGGTCACTGTCTTCTTCGTGAACCAGGGAGACAGTGTGGCCTTCATGGTTCATCCGCGCATCACGCGAGGCAAAAGCGGGGAAGATGTCGTCCCCGTTTTCTGGAGCGACAATTATTTTTCGCTACTTCCGGGCGAAAAGAAATCCGTCACCGCGCGGTTTGAAAGCTCTTCGCTTGCGGGGGCGATTCCTGAACTTGTTGTGGACGGCTGGAACCTCGAACCTGTGCGCCCATAACAAGTCGGGGAGTTTGGCGCTCGGAACCGTTGCCCTGCCGCTCGGCTACTCCACTCACAGCGCGGGCGGCAAGGGCTGAGTGATGCCCGTTCAGCCTCTCCACAGGGGCCACGAAGCAGTAGCCCAGCCGCGGCCGCGTTTCGATAAATCTCGGAGTCTGCGCCAGATCCCCGAGGACGCTGCGCAGCTTGTTTACCGCCGTATTTAAGCTGTGGTCGAATGCCACATAAGTATCCGGCCAAAGCTTTTCGCAAAGCGCTTTCCGCTTTACCACTTGTCCGGCGTTCTCGATCAACGCCTCCAGAATTTGGAAGGGTTTTTCTTCTAACTGGATGCGCATGCCGTGCTTGCGAAGCTCTCGCGCTTCAAAGGAGACTTCAAAAGCCCCGAACCGCACTACCGAAGGGAAGTTCTTTACATCATTCATGAGCTCTACCCAGGGGGTTTCCCTGGCCCTCGACCCCAGGTCGCCCGCCGATCCTTTCTCTTCACCTTGAGTTTTTGATATAAGTCCCGGTCTGCCAAAGCCCTCGACGTTGATAAAGACTTGTCCTCCCCTCGATTTATTCCCGGCGCATGCAAAGCCAGGCCGCAGCCGCACAACCATTGGCTGCAGCTTGGCCATCCAATGCAGTAGAATTGTCAGTAGAGCTCCTTGTGGGGAGATATAGGGGGCATCGGGGGTCTTGTGAATTTCTGTCGAGAGAGGAAGCTATGCACAATGTGAATCGTCTTATCGGTGCAATGGTATTAGGACTGTTTTTTGTCGGTGTAGCCGCTGCCGACACTTTGGAACTCAAAAGCGGCAAGGTTGTACAGGGAAAGTATCTTGGTGGTACAGCAGCCGTTCTTCGTTTTGAAGTGAACGGGGAAATTCAGACCTTCAGCACCAATGACATCGTGGCGTTGACCTTTACGGCCCGCGGCGGAAGTTCCATGCCTGCTGCAGCAGCAGCCCCAGCGTCAGCTCCAGCGGCCGTACCCGCGCCGGCAGCTGCGCCAGCCCCTGCTGGCGGTGAAGTAACTATTCCAGCTGGGCAATCCATCCTTATTCGCATGATTGACGGCGTGGACTCTGCCAAGAACCATGTGGGTGACATCTTCCACGCCAGCCTGGAGACCGACTTGAATGTCAACGGCACGCTTGTGGCCCGCAAGGGAACCGACGTCTACGGCCGGCTAGCGGAGTCGAAGAAGAGCGGGAATTTTTCCGGTAAATCTGAATTGCAGCTCGAACTGACCCGGCTGGTGATTGACGGTCACGACTATCCTGTGGTCAGCAGCGATTACACGCTTCAAGGCAAGGGCCAGGGCTCTTCCACCGCTAAGAAGGTTGGCGTCGGCGCGGTGGCTGGCACCATCATTGGCGCTATTGCCGGAGGGGGCAAAGGGGCGGCGATTGGCGCCGCGGCCGGCGGTGCTACTGGCGCGGGCGTGCAAGTCCTGACCAAAGGGGCCCAGGTCAAGGTGCCCAGCGAAACCGTGCTGGAGTTCCGCCTCCAGCAGCCCGCAACTGTGACAGCCACTCAAAGCTAACGAGCCGTCTTTACAAGGTTCCTACGGAAGTCCGCAGAGATAATTGAGTGTGAGGGCGCAGCCTGCGAGCGGCAAGCAGGCACCGCTGCGCCCTTCTTTTCTGCTTTCTGCCTTTCCTGCTGTCATTTCGGCGGCACTCTTCTCGTTCAATGCTATTGCCGGATAGGAACACTTCTCCGTACTTTCTCCCTTGCCACTCCTGCTGTTAGCCACTATGATACCCCCTCAAGTTGAGCGACCATCTCTAGCGGAGTGACCATGCCAAAAGAAAAGCCTCGGGTAAACATCGGCGATGTCATCAAGACCTATCGCAGCCAGCGCGGCCTGTCCCAGGGCGACATTGAGCGCCGCACCGGCCTGCTGCGCTGCTACCTCTCGCGCGTCGAGAACGGCCACACCGTTCCGTCGCTCGAGACGCTGGCCAAAATCGCCGAGGCCATGGACATTTCGCTGGCCGACTTTTTCCCCGGCACTGAGACGCCTCGCGACCGCGAAACGCAAAAGGCCTTGGGCGAACTCTCTCAGGACGAAATCCGCTTTCTCGCGGAGATCAAGAAGTACAGCAACACACTTTCTGAAGGCGACAAGCGCCTCGTCCTAGCCATGATCCGCAAAATGGCCACCCTGATTCCTGCCCAGGCGGTCAAAAAGCTCGTCGCCCGGCGCCCCACGGTTTGAACCCGGTTGGCGGGGTCTATTGCAGGCTGCAGGCAGGTGACCCTGTTGGTTCCTTTAGATTAGAGAAGAAATGCGACAGCCTACCCTTGGTTTGCCCTCTCTGCGGCGCCCATCCAGAAAACTGATTTCGAGCAATCGAAAAAATGATTTGTAACCGAAAAGGGTGCCCGATAGTCTAAGCGAGAGTATGGACTCTGTCCGAATGGCCGGCGTTTGTTGTTGTCCGCACCCCACGGTGACGGCCGCTGCGTCTTTTTTGGCTTGGAGGATGGCTTTGTAAGAGCACTCTAGTCCAAGAGGGAAGCGAACCCACCGCCAGGAAGTCTGGTAGGTGGGTTTTTTGCTTTAGGGGAGTTTATATGCAACGCATCAGATCTTCTCTTTCGCTTTACGAAGCGCAACCGCAAGAGAAGACTCACCAACGACAGAAGAAAAGGTGAATTGAATGGACTTCGAACGAATCGCCGAATCAGTGGAAAATCTGCCACCCGAGAAAACGGTAGACATGGTGCTGGCTGCCAGAGAGGGTGCGCGAATTTGCGTAACCAGCAGCTTTCAAGCTGAAGGCGTAGCGGTCTTGCACTTCCTGCGCAAACGGCTTCCTGACGTGCCAGTGCTCTTTCTGGACACCGGTTACCACTTTCCGCAGACCACCGAATATCGGGACGGCCTGGCAAAGGAATGGTCGCTTAACCTAGTGAACATACTTCCGAAACAAACGGTTGCCGAACAGGAATCTGCGTTCGGCATTTTGTATCAAAGCGATCCAACCCGCTGCTGCCAATTGCGCAAAGTCGATCCTCTCATTTCGGCGCTGGAGCCTTTCGACGTGTGGTTTACAGGCTTGCGCCGCGAACAGTCACCGACCCGCAGGAATCTGAAGAAAGTAGAGCTTCACAGGCTTCCGAACGGGAAGACGCTGTGGAAGGTCAATCCACTAGCCGATTGGAATTGGCAGCAAGTTTGGGACTATTTGCAAGCCAATGCGATTCGTCACCTGCCCCTTTATGACGAAGGTCATTTCAGCATTGGATGCCAGCCGTGCACGGATCTTCCTTCCGATCTCAACAACCCGCGGTCAGGTCGCTGGGGAGGAACAAAACTGGAATGCGGGATTCACACTTTTTCGAACCGAGACGGCGCATGAGCTTCCTCATTGGATTTCTGATTGCCGTCGCGGTGGGCGTGACCGGTATCGGTGGGGGCAGCTTTACCGTGCCTGCGCTCATCTTGATCGTCGGTCTTACGGCCGGTGAGGCGGTGGGCACCGCTTTCGTGTTTGCGGGAATGCTGCGCTTGGTGGCCGCTCCGTTTTATCTCCTCGGAAAGCTATTTCACGCGCGTTACTTGTGGCTGCTTTTATTGGGAGCTGTTCCTGGCCTCTTGCTTGGTACCCTCGTGCTTCGGTATTTGGGACAAGGAGGAGGCAATCCGCTGGTCGTCCTCCTGCTGGGACTCCTGCTCGCCGCATCTTCTAGCCTGACGTTCGTTCCTCGCGTTCAGAATCCCGCTTTTGCCATGAAAAATTCGCGCTGGCTGCCTTGGCTGGCGCTGCCCATCGGCGTCGAGTCTGGGTTCTCTTCTGCCGGTGCTGGTACTCTCGGAACTGTCCTACTTTTAAACTATTCCGAAATGACGCCTTCCGAAGTGATTGGCACGGATCTCGTCTTTGGGCTCGTGCTTGCCGCCATCGGTGCCGCGATTCATTGGAAGCTCGGCGCGATCAATACTTCCGTTCTTGCACAGCTCTTGTCAGGAGGGCTGCCAGGCGTACTGTTTGGGTGCGGTCTCGCACGAAGCCTGCCCGCGCGAAACTTAAAGCGGGCGGTTGCGCTGGTTGCAGTTCTTGCCGGGATGCAGCTTGTTTGGAATGGGGCGCACACGCTGTTGACCAATCGGGCGGCAGCGCACGTCAAAATCGCGCCTCGCCCGTCCATATTGTCCACTCCTTGACCCCCCGTCTCCACGTGTCTCGAACCTGCTAATAAAGATTCGAAAGGGGGCCCGCTCGGATCTCGTTTGGATCACGCGCACCAAGCCAACCGTCTAGGTTGTGACCTTCACCACGGGTAGTTACGACCGTAGCCGCCTCGAACAAGCCACGTATAGCATGTTGCCTGCGCCACAACGATGGAGGAGGTGTCGGCGTTACCGAAGTTGTAGCCCCAAACGAGATGGGGATCCGTGGGGAGAGGAATTCCCCGAGTCTGGGACCAGTAAAAGTAATCGAGCTTCAAATTAAGGAAAGGATGGCCGGCCGGCAGCGTCGGATTAGTGGCTCCAGGGTCAACTAGGCTGAGCAATTCCTCCAGGGCCGGCAGTCTCCAGCCCTTTCGCCGCGCTACGACTCGGGTGGTCGAATAAACGACCGCCCCATCGAAAGCCTTCCTATCGGTGGCTGGCGATCGTTCCCATATCAACCCTGTTTCCTTGTCGAAAACTGCATCATCGGGAGGCGCGGTCGTTCCTGCGTTCCAAATGGCAAACCGGCGGTTCGGCGCATGATCAACCCATGATGCCTCTGTTATGTCCCAGATTGGCTTTGTCAGTGAGGTTCCGAACATTTCGTGTCCTTTCAGCGCTCCGGTGAAATTACTCCCGGAGGTCAGCAACATGGTTTTAAGACAAATGGAGAGCACAACTCAACTCCCTAATTCGTGCGCTAACCGGACGACTGGTCTATGTCACCCGGTAGGTGGGCAGAGAGCCATTCCTTTAGCCGCAAGTCCGGCCTTCGGGATGAAACCCTCTGCGAGACGCGTGCTACGGTGTACCACAGATTTGGATAGTACAGCTGCCTTGACCCTGCACGACATCTAGACAAAGGAAATACTCTGCTCAGTTCCAGCAGTTATCTGCAGTGCGTCCAGCCTTTGGCGTTCGTAACTCGTTTCCTTTCAGCATGGTGAGATGGGAACGTATCGTGCCCACATAAATAGATTCCCTGGACAGCTCTATCTTCAAACCCGATAACGGCGAGGAGCGATTTGAAGATGCGAGAATCTTTGGATGGCCTCTTCATGCCCCGGTAGCGTAGCCGTCGTCGAGTCTGACAATCGAGCTGTTGGAGGGAACCTAACAAAAAAGAAAGAATGGAGGGGATACGATGTATAAGCGAACAGCATGGCTTTTTCTGATAGCCGCCTTGGTGCTCGGTTTCCAGGCGGGTCTTGCGGGAACGGCCTCGGCCCATGACTTCACGCTTACGGCGACCGCAACTTGCGTGAACGGTGCCCCACTTATCAGCTACACGGCCGTATCATGGAACCCCGGCGGCAATGGCGGTTCCAATCCGGAGATCGATATTCTTTTTGACGGCGTCAAGGTGGACGCTCAGCCTTTCGCCCTCCCCACCGACCAGTTCACAGGGCAGATGGCAGCCCCATCCGCCACCAATGTGGTGGATGTGGAGGGCGTGGCGATTGGCAATTGGGACGATGGTTTCCTGGCCAGCGACACCCCTACAGTAACCGTCACTGTTAATATCCCCAGCAACTGTAATCCCGGAACTGGACGCTTTACAGGGGGCGGAAAGCAGGTTGTTGTAGGCGTCGCGACAGTTACCAAGGGGTTCGAAGTCGATTGCGATCTGCATCAGCCCTCCAACAACCTGGAGGTCAATTGGCAGGACGCATCAGGCGCTCACCACTTCCATATGGAGACTTTCGACTCTGCAGTCTGCACCCTTAACGGCAATCCCGTGCCACCTAAGGCTCCGGTCAACACGATTGTGGCATCGGGCACTGGCAGGGTCGACGGCGTGCTGGGCTTCACCGTTCAGTTCACGCTGATCGACAACGGCGAACCGGGGACGAACGACAAGGCGGGCTTCTTGATTTTCGAAACCGCCAATCCTAGCAACGTCGTTCTGGCCATTCCGGTCATTACGATTACCACCGGGAACATCCAAGCTCACGTCGATCAAAGGTAAAGCGCGGAAAGCAGGGTGGGGTCGGCAGGATCGCCGACCCGCCCGCTCCTGCGTCTGAGCCTGGTCGCTTTCGGGTTTCACGGACTAGCTGCTGTGTCCGCGGAGCATACGGATGGCGTCTGGGAGAGCAGTGGAGTCGCGGCTGTTGCCGCGGTCCAAGGATTCCGCCAACTCAGCCGGATTGTCCACGAATGATACGAATTGCCTCCGGGAGACCGGCGGAACCTCCACGGCCGTTGCCGCCAGCGGAGGATTCGGCGGCTTCTTCAAGCGAGGTGCTTTCGCCAGGAGCGAGGAAGAGATTGGTCTCGACGGCGTGCTGCTTGGTGTAGAGGTCGTAGTAGCGGCCGCCGAGTGCGTAGAGGGTTTCGTGCGTGCCGCGTTCGATGATGTGGCCGGCTTCGACGACGAGGATTTGGTCGGCGCGGCGAATGGTGGAGAGGCGGTGCGCGATGACAAACGTGGTGCGCCCGCGCATCAGGTATTTCAAGCCTTCCTGGATCAGCGCTTCGGATTCGGAGTCGAGGCTCGAAGTGGCTTCGTCGAGGATGAGAATGCGCGGATCGGCGAGAATCGCGCGCGCGATGGAGACGCGTTGCTTCTGCCCGCCTGAAAGTTTTACGCCGCGCTCGCCGACGACTGTGTCGTATTTTTGCTCGAAAAATTCGGCGAACTCGTCCACGCGCGCAATGCGGCAGGCGGCCAGGATTTCTTCTTCGGTGGCGTCCGGTTTGGAGAAGGCCACGTTTTCGCGAATCGTTCCATCAAAAAGAAAAGTTTCCTGCAACACGACGCCAAGCTGCGTGCGGTAGGAACTGAGCTTCACAGTCGCCAGGTCCACCCCATCTACGAGCATTTTCCCGCTCGAAGGAACGTAGAAAGCGGCGATCAGGCCGATGATGGTGGATTTTCCCGCCCCGGATGGGCCGACGAGTGCCGTGACGGTGCCAGGTTCAGAAACGAAGCTGACGTCGTGCAAAACTTCCTTGCGCTCTTCGTAGGCGAAGCTAACGTGCTCGGCCTCAACGAGGCCGTTGACGCGATGCATGGTGACGGTGCGGCCCGCGGCTTCGTCTTCCATTTTTTCGTTGAGGATTTCGCGCGTGCGCTCGAGGCCAGTGATGGCCTCGGTGATTTGCGTGCCAATAGCGACAATCTGAAAAACCGGCGCGATCAAAAATGCCAGGAACGCGCTGTACGCAAACCACTGGCCGGGAGTCATGGTTCCCGCGAGCATTTTGTGGCCGCCCAATTCCATCATGAGCACGCTGACAATACCCAAGAGCATGGCGCCGGAGAGGCTCATGAGCGACGTGGCGGTCAACGTCTTAAGCACGTTGTCCAGCAGGCGCTGCACGCCCGAGGAAAAGACCCTTTCCTCGCGGTCCTCGGCGTGATAACCCTTCACCACGCGCACGCCGCTGAGCGATTCAGTAAGCCGGCCGGTCACTTCGCCGGTGATTTTGGGCCGCGCGCGAAAGATGGGACGAATGGTGGAGAAGGCTTTGCTGATGCCGACTCCAAAGATTACCAGGATTGCGAACGCCACGCCGGTCATCAGCACGCTGGTGTGAATCAGATAGACCAGGGCGATGGCAGCGGTCATGAGGCCGCCGACAAATTCCACAAGGCCCGTACCGATCAAATTGCGGACGCCTTCGACGTCGCTCATGATGCGCGAAACGAGCACGCCGGTCTTGTTGGCGTCGTAGAAGGAAATCGGGAGCCGCCCGATGTGCGCCTGCACCTGCTTTCGCAGTTCGGTGATCATCTTTTGCGCAGACTTGGAGAGCAACTGCGTGAGGCTGAATGACGTGAGACCTTGAATGATGGTTGCGCCCAGGACGGCGAGAGCGAGCGGCGTCAGCAGGCGGATTTGCCGGTGGAGGATGACATTGTCCACAAAGTATTTCGTGGACGCGGGAAGCACGAGGCCCGAAACGCGATTGATGGCCATGAGTAAGAAGCCCAGCGCCAGCAGGCTGCGCCGCGGCCTCATCAACGCCCACACGTCGGGAAGGTTCTTCCAGGCGTTTTTGCGCTTCTTGTCTTTGGGTACGGCTTTAGCGTTGGCTTCAGCGGTCATGATTTGGGGCTCGTCACCCCTCGCTTTTGGATGCGGGACGAAGTCAGTCAACTACAGTGACCATCATATCGGAGAAGATCTGCTCAGGGGACGAAAAAGGGTCGCAAGCCAGCACAAGCCCAGGAAGGAAGAAAAGCGGGAGCAGGCTCCCGCACTCCAAGATCAGTCCCCGGCGCCGGAATTGCCCGCGTGGGCGCGGGCGGGACGCTCCAGGTTCAGCACACTGGAGATGAAATCGCTGATAGTGATGCCCAACTGGCCCCAGAGGCGCCGCTTCATGCTGGAATAGTCCTGGGTGCCGCTGAAGAGGTCGCCCATAAGCTGGCGGAACACGGGGCTGCGGCGAATAAACTGAACCATGCGAGTGGTGACTGCATTTCCTAAAAACGACCCGCGGTAAAAACGCCTCACGATGCGCGCGGCAAATTCCAGTTCGCTGGAGAAGGCGGCTTTGATCCACGCCGGATATTTTTCCGGGCAGCCCTGCGCGAGCGAGCGGCCGAGGAGTTCGCCAGAGCGAATGGCGTAAAACAGGCCTTCGCCGGTGAGCGGGTCAACCCAAGCCGCGGCGTCGCCGACCAGCGCCCAGTTCTTTCCCACCACGCTGCGTTCGGAAAGCGTGCGTTCCTTCGGGGAGGGCAACACGTGGCTGTAGAACTTGGCGCCTTCGGTCGGTATGTCTTGCTTCTCGACGAAAGTCTGCAGGTGAGTGCGAAGCTCCGCGCTGGTATGCGAAGACATGCTGCCGCAGATTCCGACGGAGAGGTGGTCATTGCGCGGGAAGGACCAGATATAACCCTCGAATTGCGGCAGGAACTTGATGGTGATGGAATCGGCGTTTTGCGGGACGAAGTAGCCTTGCGTCATTTCGAGTTCATCGCGCTGAAGCGCGCGGCTGCCGGGAACGAGTTGATTGCGCGCGCCCGCGGCCAGAACAAGGAAGTCCGCCTCCTGCCATTCGCCTTCCACGCAGAAGCGCGGCTTGGTTCGGTCGATGTCGACGCTCATGACGCGGGACTGCCGCACTTTGCACCCTGCGGCTTGCGCGCGTTCGAGGAGCAAGCCATTCAAGACTTTGCGCGAATAAATGACGATAGGATGCGGCATCTCCAGGGTTGCATGATGCTCCTGGCTGCTGATGAGCTCGACGGAATGAACTAGTTTTTTCGGATAGCAATTGTCGAGCAGGAAAGGGAAGCACTGGATGGCTTTGTGAGTGAGGCCGCCGCCGCAGGGCTTTTCCCAGGCCAGGTGCTCGTCGAAAAGGTTTACTTTGTGACCCGCGCGGGCGAGTTGCTCGCCGCACATTGCGCCAGAAGGCCCGCCGCCAATGATTGCAATTTCGGCCATAACGTTCTTTCGCGTAGCCTGCGTTTTCTCGCGCGAAGCGGCTTCTGCTTCACGCACACCCTGCTGACGTCCTTAGATGATGGGTTGCTCGGGTAACACGTCCTCAGGTGACGGGGAAGATCACCAGACAGAAACCAGTCAGGAGTATAGCACCGAATGCCGCGGACGCGAGGGCCGAGCCTGTTTCCTGGCGCAGGATGTCCATTCCCCTGCGCTGCAGCAGGTGGAGGAGCACAAAATAGGGCAGGAGCAAAACCATGAGGATTTCGCCGCTGTGCAGGTACAAGAGGCCGAGGGCGAGAGCTGCCCAGGCGACCGCGCGAAGGGACAATCCGGCGAGGAAGCGGCGCCAAGCGCTGGTGTTGGCGGCGGGGCCTAGACAAGTCTCTTCTGCGATGTGATAGGGGAGCAGCGCGAGAAAAAGAAAGGGGAAGCGCGCCCACTTTGCGGGCGTGAGCCAGGCTTCGTAGATGGACAGTTCCAGCCACGCGCTGAACAAGAGAAAGAGGATGAGCGTACCGAATACAGCGCCCAGTAGTCCTGTCTTCCACTTGGAAAATTGCTCGCGCAAAGACTTCCAATGCAAGGGAATGAGCGCGACTCCCAGAACAAGAAGAAAACTTGCGAGGTAGTCCCCTTCAAATAAATGAATCACGTGCAGGGGATTCCAGAAACGCAGCAAGACGACTACGAGAACGGAGGCGACCGCAAATTCAAGGATCATGCGGCCCCAGGCGACGGAATCGCCTGTTTCCACTCCGAGTTCTTTTTTGGGGGTTTGTCTCTTTCCTGTGATTTCGCGGAGAAAGGGACTTGCGAGCAAGAGCAATCCGGCGAATCCTGCTAGCGCCCCATAGAGCTGCCGCAGCGAGGGCTTTGCCGGCGTGCCGTGAAGTTGCAGTGTTTTGGCCGTCCAATCTTGAAAGGCGCGAACGGCGGCTCGGTCGAAAATCAGGCTGGCGTGTGTGGCTGAGGGAATCACGATGTACTTCGCGTCTTCGTCGTTGCGTGACGCGGCGAGGTCGGCCGCATTGGCGCGCATGGATTGCGGCTCGAGGGAACCGCTTACGACTATAAAGTGCTGTGGCATTGGCCCGGGGTCCGTGTAGAGGAGCATTTCCGGCTGAACGCCGTGGGC
>DATDNK010000082.1:0-3206 GCA_036518275.1 Candidatus Acidiferrum sp. | reverse complement strand
TCCATTGCCCTCACGCCGCGCTGGTCGCCCGACGGCTCGCGCATCGCGTTCACCTGCTATGCGCCCTATAGGGGCGTCACGAACGCGCAAATCTGCATGTATTCCATGGACACCGGCAAGGTCATCGCCTTCCCGCGCTTTCCGGGGACTAATATCACGCCAGCCTGGTCCCCTGACGGCACGCAAATCATTTTCTCTTCTTCCATGCAAGGGAACCCTGAACTTTATGACTGTGACGTCAACTGCCTTCACCCCAAGCGGCTTACGCAATCCAGCGGCGCCAACATGTCTCCCGCCTGGAACCCCAAGACCGGCCAAACCGTGGCCTTCGTTAGCGACCGCGGCGGTACACCGCAGCTTTACTTGATGAACCCCGACGGCACTGGCGTCACGAAAATCGATATGCCCGACAAGGGCTATGTCATCGACCCCGCCTGGTCTCCGAACGGCCAGTTGCTGGCCTTCAGCTGGCGCCGGCCCAACGACAATTATGACCTTTACATCATGGACCCCACTTCTCAGCAAATCCTTGAATTAACCCGCGATCAGGGCCGCAACGAGCGTCCGAGTTGGGCGCCCGATGGCCGCCATCTGGTCTTTGAATCCACGCGCTCCGGCGAGCGCCAGATCTGGACTATGCTCGCCGATGGCTCCCAGGCGCACCAATTAACCACCAGCGGCCACAACGAATCGCCTAACTGGTCCACACATTGAGGCATCAGCATGGTATCGTCGCTATGGAACCGCGGAAGACTCATGTGCATCTCATGGGTGGGTCAAGTCGGCGGGTGTTGCTTTCCTGGAAATCTTGTTACTCGATGTCAGTTCGCTTGCGTTTTCAGGGTGTCTATAATATATCGTGCTACGATACATTGCCCGAACCCAGCCTGCTGATGTTAGGATAGTGGCTCTTATCGGGCGAACATGGGATTCTATAGTTCAGGAGGATTTGCATGAATTTGGCTTCACGCTCGCTCTATCGCGCTGGGCTGCTCGCATTGTTCGGCGCTGCCGTTCTTGTTTCCGGTTGCCACAAGAAAGTGACACCACCACCACCGCCGCCACCGCCAGCCCCTGCGCCGGCTCGTCCGACGGTGACGTTGCAGGCCAATCCAACCTCGATTAACAAAGGCGAATCCTCAACCCTGAGCTGGAATTCGACCGACGCCACACAGCTCTCCATTGATCCTGGTGTCGGCACGGTGACCGCGGAGGGCTCCACGAAGGTGTCGCCGACGGATTCGACAACCTACACCATTACAGCGACAGGGCCGGGCGGCTCCGCCAGCGCGACTGCTGCGGTCTCCGTGAACGTTCCTCCTCCACCACCTCCGCCAGCGGCTCCAGTCCGTGACTTCTACCAAGAAGTCCGCGATGCGTATTTCGACTACGACAAAGCGGACATCCGCGAGGACGCACGCGCAGCGCTGTCCAAGACTGCGGACTACCTCAAGTCCGAACCGTCCATCAAAGTGACCATTGAGGGCCACTGTGACGAGCGCGGATCCACGGAATACAATCTCGGTCTAGGTGACCGCCGTGCCGCCGCCGTCAAGCAATATCTCGTGTCGCTCGGTGTTACTGCCGATCGCATGACCACCGTAAGTTTCGGCAAGGAAAAGCCTTTCTGCACGGAGCATAACGAGACTTGCTGGCAGCAGAACCGCCGCGGCCATTTTGTCAAAGCCAACTGAGCCGTTTCGCGTCGGACCTTGGCGATTACCGATTCGCGACTTCGAAGGCCGCAAGGCCGGGCAAACTCTTGCCTGCCTGCGGCCTTCTTAATTAGAGTGGAGGCTATTTCCGAGGCTTGTTTTGGACTTGGTTCCTTTCGGACCTTCTAGGAGGATTTGTCATGCGTATACGCAACATCGCAGTTTTTGCCGCAGCCGTTTTTGGTGGCGCAGTCTGTGGTAGTTTCCTCGGCCCGCGGCCTGCGGAAGCCGTCGCCCGGGAAATTATTGACCTCCAACGCGACGTCACTTCCCTGCTGCAAGGGCAAAAAGATCTGTCCACGCAAATGATTCAGGATCACGCCGCCATCAAGACCGTCGTGGGCGGTTTCAATGACAACATCAGCCACCTCAGCGGCTCGATGGGATCGCTGCAAAAATCCGTCCAGGACATGCAGGCCAACTCCGGCACGCGCCTGGACACCATGTCCACGCAAGTCCAAGGGCTCTCGGATAATCTCGAGGAAATCAAGTCGCGCCTTGGCAAACTCAACCAGCAGCTCGTGGACCTGCAGAATGTCGTGCAGGGCATCGATGCAAAAATCTCTTCCGGGGGCTCGGCGCCAGCCACGTCGACGGGGGCCACGCCAACCGCCGGTGCTGTTCCGCCCGGAGGTTCCATTGGCGCTCCCTCCGGCCCTGCTCCTTCGGCTGATACCCTCTATACGAATGGCCTCAAGGACATTCAAAGCGGCAAATATGATCTGGCGCGCTCCGAGTTTCAGGACTACTTGAAGTATTACAGCAATACCGATCTCGCCGCCAACGCCCAGTTCTATATCGGCGAAATCTATTACAAGCAAAAGAACTATCAGCAGGCCATCACCGAGTACGACAAAGTGATCAACAACTATCCGAAAAACTTCAAGCTGGCTCCGGCCCGCCTTCACCGCGGCATGGCCATGATCGAAGTGGGTCAGAAGGCTTCGGGCGTGCGCGACCTTCGCGAAGTCATTCGTCTTTTCCCAGGAAGCGAGGAGGAACGCTATGCTCGCGCGAAGCTCAAGGAACTGGGTGCCTCGGTTTCGTCCACCCGCTAGCTCCCTTGTCGCCCTCTGGTAACTTTCTGCCCTCTGCTCGCCCCGGCCCTCCTCTGCTTCCCAAGCCTGAAGTTGTCATTTCGAGCGCAAGGAGAAATCTGGCTAGACGCAGGCATACGCAAGATCATTGTTAAATATCTGGCCATGCTGCATCTTCAGGCAGCGCCGCCGAATCAGGTGTCACTGGCGATGTTCTTGCAATTTCCCTTTTCCTTGTTCGCGTGGTATGTTCGCGGTCACAGGAGAGTTCCATGTCCGTAAATAAAGTGATCCTCGTTGGCCGATTGGGCCGCGATCCAGAAACACGCTACACCGGAAGCGGCCAGGCGGTGGCAAATTTCTCCGTGGCCACCGATGAATCGTACAAAGACCGCAACGGCGAACGCCAGAAGCGCACCGAGTGGCACAAGATTGTCGTCTGGGGAAAGCAAGC
>DATDNK010000081.1:0-5272 GCA_036518275.1 Candidatus Acidiferrum sp. | reverse complement strand
GTTCGCCGACCGTGATTCTGGCGCGCACCATCAAGGGATATGGCTTGGGAGAGGCCGGCGAAGGGAAGAACGTCACGCACCAGCAGAAAAAACTCAACGAGGACGAGCTTCGCGAGTTCCGCTCGCGGTTCGGCATTCCTCTCAGCGACGAAGATTGCATCGAGCTTCCGTTCTATCGCCCACCGGAAGACAGCGCGGAACTTCAATATCTGCGTGCAAGGCGCGAAGCGCTGGGAGGTTACGTCCCGCAGCGCAAGGTGCGCTCAAAGCCGCTGGTTGCCGACCACGACGAACTCTTTAGAGAATTCCTTGAGGGCAGCGAGGGCAGGGAAGTCTCCACAACCATGGCGTTTGTGGGCATGCTGCGCAAAATGCTCAAAGACCAGGAGATTGGCAAGCTCATTGTGCCTATCGTTCCTGATGAGGCGCGCACGTTTGGCATGGAATCGCTATTCCGCACGGTGGGGATCTATTCCAGCGTGGGCCAGCGCTACGAGCCCGTGGATGTGAATACGTTGCTTTATTACAAGGAAGCGAAGGACGGGCAGATTCTCGAAGAAGGCATCACTGAGGCCGGCTCGATGGCTTCCTTCATCGCTGCGGGCTCCGCGTACGCCACGCACGGCATCAACACGATTCCATTCTTCATTTATTACTCGATGTTCGGCTTCCAGCGTATTGCGGACTTCATCTGGGCTTCTGCGGACATGCGGACGCGCGGATTTTTATTGGGCGGCACGGCAGGTCGCACGACGCTAGCCGGCGAAGGTTTGCAACATCAGGACGGCAACAGCCACGTCCTTGCGCTTCCGGTTCCGAACCTCAAAGCCTACGATCCCGCGTATGCTTACGAAATTGCAGTCATTATCCAGGACGGCATTCGGCGCATGCACAAAGAGGGCGAAAGCGTTTTCTACTACCTGACGGTTATGAATGAACCGTACGCCATGCCGTCCATGCCCGGCGACGTGAAGGAAGGAATTTTGCGGGGCATGTACCGCTTCCGCAAAGCTACCAATAGCAGGGCGAAACTGCGGGCCCAATTGTTTGGTAGCGGTGCGATCCTCAATGAGGTCCTGCAAGCGCAGGAAATTTTGGAAACCAAATATGGCGTGGCCGCAGACGTTTGGAGCGTTACCAGCTACAAGGAGCTGTACAACGACGGGAACGAAACCGAGCGCTGGAACCGTCTGCACCCTGGCGAAAAGCCGCGCGTTCCCTATGTTACTCAGTGCCTCGCGGATGCGCCCGGTCCCTTCGTTGCCGCTACCGATTACCTGAAAGTGCTGCCCAGCATGGTCAGTAAGTGGATGCCAAACCGGCTGGCGGCGCTCGGCACCGACGGCTTTGGCCGCAGCGAGGGCCGCGCCGCATTGCGCGATTTCTTCGGGGTCGATTCGCGATTCATCACGGTGGCCGCTCTGCATGAGCTATTCGTCGACGGCAGAATCGAAAAGTCCCTAGTCGACAAGGCCATTAAGGACCTCGGAATCAATCCGGAAAAGCCGAATCCCGTCACTACCTAAGGGCCACTGTTCTTGCGCTTTTCCGACCGTAAAGTCGCAGACGCCGCTGCGCGGCAGTCGTGCTATACTCCTGGCCAAGGAGACGGCCATGCGAGCTCGAATGGCATGTACCCTTTTTGTAGCCTTGGCATTGCCAGGCGTCTTCCTCCCTGCAGCGGCCCAAGTGAATCCCGCGCCAGCGCGACCGCAGCAACCGTCCCCTGAGTGGACTCTGCTGGCTCATAATTCTTTGCAAACTTCTGAAGCAACGGAGCGAACCGGCGTTCGATTCTTTACATTTACCCGAGACGCACAAGCGCCAACGCCGCAAATTTTGCAAGGTCTAAGTCCAATGCAAACCGAGGTGACGGCCGACATTCCTCGAACGTGTGCTCACATTCTTATCTATGTGGCGCCGCCGAGTGCGGACGATAAGATGATGATTAAACTCCCCACGGATGACAGCAACCCGACGCCTACTTTCCAGGGCTTGCCGCCCTGCCGTGGGGATTTCCGTCCACTGTTCTTTGCTGCGCCTGGTAAGGAGTTCCGGTTCATGAAGCCTGGGCGAACCGATCCGATGCTTCCGCGCTTGGAGAAGCCTTCCAGTCCCACGCCGCCGAAGTAACGGCGTTATTCGTTTGTCTCCAAAAGCTCCCGCGGCTTGATCTTTCCCGTGGCGAGGTTTGCCACCAGGCCCGCATTGGCCGCTAGAAAATCGTAGTCGCCAAGCTCTTTCGGCAAAGCCCAGGAGATTTTTTCGAACGTACGCGGAGTAAGTTCGCCATCCGAAATCGCCGCTGCAAAAAAGAGAATCTCCAGCTCCTGGGGCGTGTCCGCGTATTTGTGGACCACCCGGCCAATAGGCACGCACTTCTGCAGTGTCGCTCCTAATTCTTCACGCAACTCGCGTGCAAGTGCCACCTTAGGCGTTTCGCCTTCTTCCACTTTTCCGCCGGGGAATTCCCATTTGAGAGGGGACGTGTCGCCGCGCCGCCTCTGGCCAATCAGCATTCGGTGGTCGCTCCGCTCGATCACCGCCGCCACGATGGTTCTCATTGTAAATCCCGCTTTCTTGCAGGTGAGGACGCGATCTTGCGCAGCGCGCGAGCACCATCGACCAGCGGAGGGCCGGGCGTGTTCAGCCAGTCATCGCGAATCACGTAGACGCGTTTGTCGCGAATCGCCGGTACATCCTTCCATTCCTCGACTTGGTAGGCTTTTGTGCTGTCCGCTGTTTCGCCAGTAGCGGCCCAGGCGAGCACTATAACGTCCGGCCTGGCCGTCGCGACCTGCGCTTCGCTGACTCTTTCGCCCGCGGGTACCACCATTTCGGCGCCGGCCATTCGCACCAGTTCCAGCACCCATGGTGGGGAGCTAATTCGCGGATTCGGCCAAGCCTCGCAATAAAAGCGCAACCGAACCTTTGCTTTGCTCGATTGGCGTTCAATCGTTGCAAATTCCCGCCGCATCTTGCCCACAAGCGCTTCTGCCGCCTTCGCGCGCCCGACGATTCCTCCCAACATTCGAATGTCTGTATACACATCCGCTAGAGTTCGTGGGTTCATCGCCAAGAAGTTCAGCGGTTGCTCCAAGAGCTTGGCGACAGTTTCTTGTTTATAGGGAACTGATCCGATCACAAGGGTAGGCTTGAGTCGCAGAATCTCATCCACCGACTCCATGTGCCAGCAATCACCCAACTTGGGCAGGTCGTTGACCGGCGCGACATCCGCGCACCACTTCGTGACGCCTGCGAGCGCATTCTTCGCTCCAAGAGCGCACAAAATCGAGGTTGCGCTCGGCGCCAGGGAAACAATCCGGAGAGCGCCCTGCTGATTTCTGCTCATTTTTCTCCGAAAAGAATAGCAGACGCGCGCTCGCGCCGCCGTGGAATCACCTGCGGATTGACTCTGCTCTGAGAGTGTGGTGCACTTCGTTCCGCAATTTTGGAGGATTCTCGTGCGCACTTCCTTGCTGGCTTTCTCTTTGGCCCTAGCACTCTGTGCTTTCGCCCAATCTTCTTCCGCACAGGCGAAACCGGACGTCGTGCAATTTCGCGGCTCGATTGACAACGTAAAATACGTTTTCGGTGTTGCACCGCCGGTCGCCCACGTGAAGCCCGGCAACATTCTGGAAGCGAATTCGCTCGACTGCTTCGGCAACGCTCTGCAAAAGCCCGGCGACAGCATGTCACTCGTAAAGGGTGACAATCCATTGACCGGGCCTTTTTATATTGATGGCGCGGAGCCGGGCGACACACTTGCCATCCACATCCTCGACCTGCAAGTCGATGGCAAGCAGGGCGTGGGGACGTTTTCTCCCGGCTTCGGCGCCGCCAATGCAACGCATTACACGCCAGCGCTTGAAACGAAGCCCCTCCCCGAGCGCATGTGGTTTTACCCCATCGACAAAGAGAAAAATACGGCTACGTTTCAGGCGCTCGATTCCAATTTCAAGGTAAGCTTCCCCCTACATCCTTTTCTAGGATGTATAGGCGTGGCTCCCGCGAATGGCGAGGCCCGCAGTTCTATCGTTCCTGCGGAGTTTGGCGGCAACATGGACGCGCCAGAAGTTTCCGCCGGCAACACGCTGTATCTTCCTGTGAATGTTCCCGGCGCTCTGTTCTATTTTGGCGATGGCCACGCCGCCATGGGTGATGGCGAGGTCGCCGGCAGCGCCGTGGAAGTACCCATGCGCGCCCGCTTCCAATTTGCGCTAGTGAAAGGGAAGAGCACCGGCTGGCCGCGCTTCGAGAACGACAAAGAAATCATGGCCGCCGGCGTCTATCGCCCAGTGGACGACGCCGTGCGCATCGCCGTAACCGAGCTGATCCACTGGATTCATGCCGACTACGGCCTTTCCGAACTCGACGCCTATGAATTGCTCTCCAAGGTCGCCAAAATTCATCTCACGGAGATGGTCGATCCCAATTACGTTGTCATCGCCTCGATCGAGAAAAAATACCTTCCGCCGAAGAGATAGGCCCAAGCTCAAGACTCGCCCATGGCGAGGCTCAGCCAGCGCACAAGAGTGGCAAGCTGATTTGCGTCGAGGGCCGAGCGCGGCAGGTGGTAATGCCCATTCGCGGCCATCAGAGTGACAACTCTTTGCTTGTACGCAACGCCAATTAAGTCATCCCAATCATGAGTCTCTTTGCTTGCGGCACTTGTGTAATTCCAGCCCTGTTCGTTCGCGAAAAACGAGCGGCGCTCGGCGTTGAAGAGCAGATAGTCGGCTTGATGGCGTTTCAGCTCCTTTGTGTGCGTTTCATGAATGTCCCGAGAGTCGAGCCAATCCTCGAAAGAGAGCTGAAAATCGCAGGAGATTGATTCTGCCAGAGGTTGCATTTCAAGGAATCTTCCACCGATTCCTGTAACATTGCCATGCTGCGACACCCTTTGTCATACTTAAAAAATAATGTTCAGCGAAGCTGTTCTCGACCATTTTCGCAACCCGCGCAACGCGGGCGAACTCCCCGGGGCCACGGCCACCATCGAAGCCACCAACCCGGTCTGCGGCGACATTCTTAAACTTTCAGCGCGCTTCGAAGCGGGCCGCATCGCCGAAGCACGCTTCCTCTGCCGCGGCTGCACGACCGCCATCGCTTGCGCCTCTCTGTTAACCGAGCAACTCCGCGACCGCACACCGGCGGAAGCCCGCGCCATCACCGCCGACTCTCTTTCCTCGCTGCTCGGCGGCCTTCCGCTGGCGACCTTTCATGGCGCGCAACTTGCCGCCGACGCCGTCGCCGCCCTCCTGCAAAAACT
>DATDNK010000080.1:0-16921 GCA_036518275.1 Candidatus Acidiferrum sp. | reverse complement strand
TGCTCTTCATCGCCACAAGCGAAAAGGCGACTTGTCCACGTTTTCGTTGCTCTGGCCGATAACCAGCATCAGGGCATCATTCCAGTCCCGGCAGCATTGGGCAATGGCGAAGATCCCGACCGCAATTTGTACTGGGGTGCCGCCTTCGGCGTTCGGACGTTTTTCAAGAAGAGCGCCGACTGGAAAGAGATTTCGCTGGCTCTGAAGCCAAAGACCTACATCCTAGAAAGAAGTATTTTCGAGCATCGCGCGAGTGGGACCATCCTCGTTGCCGATGCGTACGAAGGCAGCGAAATTAAACATGCGTTAGAAGATTTCTTTAACGCCGCTGCGGGACTGAACTCCGAACTGATCTCTTTCCCTTCCACCTCAGCCGGACATCGCGACAGCTTGCCTGCTTCGGCGGACTTGGTGGCTTACGTTGGGCATGACGGTCTAATGGATTTTTCGTTGCCGATGGAATTTCCAAATCATACGGGCTCAAACCGCTCGGCCATCATTTTGGCCTGCGCCAGCAAGTCGTTTTTCAAAGATCTGTTGCGCAAAACAGGCGCGCAACCCCTCGTCTGGACTACCGGATTGATGGCGCCGGAGGCCTATAGCTTGAAGGCAGCGGTTGAAGGATGGATTCTCGATGAATCCAAAGAGCAAATCCGGCAGCGCACAGCGGCGGCCTATTCCAAATATCAGAAGTGCAGCCTCGCGGCGGCCATGCGGCTCTTTTCCAACTCTTTGTAGCTAAGAAAAGCCGGCATTTGCTCTCTTCGTGCTAGTATCCGTGTCGCCCATGCTGCGCCGCGTTCATCTCATCATTGGAATCGTGGCAATTGTAGCGTTTTTTTACCGAGCGGACGGGCGATGAAGGGGGTTGGCGAACTTACTTCGGCTTGATTGCACTTTTCGTCGGGGTAATGACGCATCTCGTTGCGAGCGCAGGCGCGCCCCGAATTGACACCACTTGCTAACGCCCCTAAAATTAAAAAGCTCCAAAAATGCCGGGGTAGCTCATTGGTAGAGCGCCGCCCTGAAAAGGCGGGCGTAGCCAGTTCGATTCTGGCCCCCGGCACCATCCATGTTGGCAAACCCGCGCAAATGTTGCAGAGCAAATCTGGACCCTCCTGACCGGAGTGATCTTGCGCATAGGCTTCACGAGTCTTGTCCCTAAGGGCGCGTCTGACTAAATGAGAGCATGGAAGACCCTCCTAGGCCTCAAAGGCGGAGTTGAACGGTCGGCTCATTGCGAGTTTCCCATTGTGCGGTAGTCACACGGGCCTGTGACTCCCGTCACTGCCACGTGTGAGTTTCGCGGTTAACTTCGGTTCAAGATGAGCGCGGGCTTGCGTCTGGAGAGGTCTACCGTGGTGAGCGTTCAAGGAGGCTATGGCTTCCAACTGGAGGCGCCTAGCCGCCCCTTGCAGAGGCGCGACTTTGCCAGCCTCACGCCCGGTCCCGAAGAAGTGATCGTCGAAGTTGCGGGCTGCGGCGTCTGTCACACCGACATCGGATTTGCATTTGGTGGCGTGCCGACGCGACATCCTCTTCCGCTCATTCTGGGCCACGAAATCTCAGGCCGCGTGGTTGCTACGGGAGAATCCGCCACTAACTGGCAAGGCTATCCCGTAATCGTTCCGGCTGTAATCCCTTGCGGCATGTGTCCTGCCTGCCGTGCAGGGCGAAGAACCGTCTGCCGCCAGCAGTTCATGCCGGGCAACGATGGAGACGGCGGTTTTGCTACCCATGTACGCGTTCCGGCTCGCGGACTCTGCGCCGTTCCCGAGCAGCTTCCGTTTGGTATTTCGCTCGAGATGCTATCCGTTGTCGCAGATGCCGTAACGACGCCCTACGAGGCGATTCGGAGGTCTGGCCTGGGGCCAGACGACGTCGCCGTGGTTGTTGGAGTGGGAGGCGTGGGCGGATTCGGCGTGCAGATCGCCGCCGCGATGGGTGCCGCAGTCGTAGCCATTGATGTGGACCAGCAGCGCCTGGATCTGATGGCGCAACACGGAGCTGCATTAGTTCTAAACGCAAGCACGACCGAGCCGAAAGCCCTGAAAGCGGCTGTGCGTGACTTCACGAAGAGCTCGGGGCGCAAAGGTATTGGGCTGAAGATCTTCGAGATGAGCGGAACGACGGCGGGTCAAATGACCGCGTTCAGTTTGCTGGATTACGGCGCTTATCTCGGGGTCGTCGGTTTCACGCCGAAGCCGGTCGAACTGCGCCTCTCGAATCTCATGGCTTTCGACGCGACCGCGCGCGGCAACTGGGGCTGCCCCCCGGAACATTATCCGGGCGCGCTCCGGATGGTTCTTGAAGGCAAAATCAAGTTGAATCCTTTCATCGAGATCCACCCACTCGTGGAGGCGCCCGTCATTCTTGAGGCTGTCGCCAATCATTCCTTGAGGCGCCGCGTCATCCTGCAGCCGAATCACAATTCGAGAAAAGCGTCATGAGAGACAACCACTTGACGAATCACAACCTCGTCGAAGCTAGTTCTCCGCGCGAAATTCTGGTCGAGAGAAAACCGGCGCGAGATCGCGGCGGCCGCGCCGTAGAAGGCCTGCACAACGTTTGGATCACTCTGAACAATCCTGGCGAACTCAATAGTTACACCACGTCCATGGCCAAGGAAATCATCCTGGCACTGCGAGAGGCGAGCAACGACCGCGCTGCAGTGGCCGTGGTTCTGACCGGCGCAGGAACACGCTCGTTCTGCAGTGGCGGCAACACGCGTGAGTACGCAGAGCGCTACGCCGGCGCACCTGCCGAATACCGCCAGTATATGCGGCTGTTCAACGATTTGGTCACCTCCATTCTGCAGTGCGACAAGCCGGTGATCTGCCGCGTGAATGGCATGCGCGTCGGCGGCGGCCAGGAAATCGGAATGGCCTGCGATTTCTCCGTTGCCAGCGACCTCGCGGTCTTCAGCCAAGCGGGTCCGAAGCACGGCTCTGCTCCGGACGGTGGAAGTACCGATTTTCTTCCCCTCTATGTGGGCATCGAGCGCGCCATGTACAGCGGAACTCTCTGCGAAACATGGAGCGCGCATCGCTTTTACGCGCTCGGGGGTCTCACTCAGATTGTCCCTGCACTGAGGCTCGACGGAAAGTGGATCGCAAATCCCCTGGTGGTCACGGATCGGGCGTTAGATGAATTTGGACGGATTGTGCTTGGTGACTGGAAAACCGGGCAGGCTCGCGAGGAGGGAAAAGCGCTCCTTGGCAAGGGCACCATCGACCTCTCGTTGCTCGATGAAGCTGTCGAAGAACTTTGCACCAAATTTCTCTATACCATGCCCGATTGCCTGATCAAGACCATCGAGAGCCTTCGCAAACACAAGCTTCAGCATTGGGACAAAAACCGGGAGGGCAATCGCGCCTGGCTTTCGCTCAACATGATGACCGAAGCGAACGCCGGTTTTCGCGCCTTTCACTACGGAACGAAAGATCAGCGTGAAGTGGATTTCGTGCGCCTGCGCCAGCGGCTGGCCCAAGGGGAACGATGGAGTGAAGAGTTGATCCACGAAATCGCACCCTGGGTGGAACAGGCCGAGAAGGTTGCAAAGTAAACCGATAGACAGTGATTCGATTGAACGATTGTCTGCGGCAAGAGCTTTTGAGAGGTACGGAGTTCGGGAGGGCATTCGGATGGTTCGCACCTTTGATGCCTGGCGAGGCAAGCCTCTCGAGGAAATTCTCTACGAGTGTCGCGAACTTTTGGAGGACGTGACATTCCCCACCGTGCGCCGCTGGCGGGAGTCGGGTGGAAAGGTTGTCGGTCATTTCCAGGTTTATTTCCCCGAAGAAATTGTTCACGCTGCGGGACTCCTGCCTTTCAAGGTTCGTGGTGCCCAGATCGAAGCCGTGCAGGCGGACTCGCGCTTCGGCTCCTACCTCTGCTCCATTCTGAAAACTTCTATAGAGCTGGCGCTGAGCAATCGGGTTGAGTTCGATATGTTCGTCACCCATCCGATTTGCGACGCCGCGCGCAATCTCGGAGCAGTCTGGGGCCGTAATTTTTCGTATCCCTGCCAGATTTTGTATCTGCCGCAGAATGCGAATTCTCCCGCAGCAGCAACCTATCTGCGAAATGAATATGCGCGTTTGCAACGCAGCATCGAAGCCATTGCGGGCCGCCCTGTGAAAGGGGACGAGCTTCGGCATTCCATCACCATCTACAACCGCAATCGCGAATTGATTCGCGAGCTTTACAGCATCAAGCGCGAGACGCCCTGGTTGATCTCCGCCGACGAAGCGTATGTGCTCCTCGCCGTCGGCGGAATGATTCCGCGGGAGGAACATAATGATTTACTCGCGACCATTTTGCCGAAGCTCGCGGCCCGTCCCAACAAAAAACAGGACAAAATCCGGCTTGTTTTCGAAGGAGGTTTTTGCGAACAGCCTCCCCTCGATCTGATTCGTGCGATTGGACGTTCTTGCTACGTGGTGGATGACGACCTGCTCATCGGCTTGCGGTGGATTCTGGAAGATGTGCCGTTGGGCGGCGACCCGCTTTTCAACCTCGCCTCGGCCTATCTCGAAAAGAGCAGTTACAGCCCCGTGCAGCATGATCTTCGCAAACCAAAGGAGAAGATGCTGCTGGAGCGCATTCGCAATTCGCGTGCCGAAGCGGCCATTTTGACGGCTGCGAAAATGTGCGAGCCGGGCCTTGAAGAACAGGTAGCTTATGCGCACGCGTTAGAAAAGGCAGGCATTCCGTATTTCATCAGCGAATTTGAAGAAAAAATGACCACGTTCGAACACCTGGAGATCCAGTTGGAAACCTTTGCGGAAAATATTCTATTTAGTTGAAGAAAAGTGGCCCATGAGCGATCAAAAATCTGAGCACAGCTTGGTTGGCCGCGGAAACCGCGAGGGTGCCGACCTTTTTCGCCAGTGGTTCGCCGAATTGAACCGCACAGCCAATTCCGGCGGCTCTGCCGCGTATACTTTTGTCATGGGGAGTTTGTGCGAGCTCCTGCGCACGTTCGATCTACCCGTCGTTTTTCCAGAAATTAATTCGCTACAAATGGCCGTGCGGCACGTCGCGCATGAATACCTCAATCAAGCGGAGGATTACGGCTACTCTCCGGACATTTGCGGCTACGTGAAGGCAGACGTCGCCGTGCAACTGCGCGGCGGAGAGCATCCCATGGGACGCATTCCAAAGCCCGGTCTCGCCGTGTTAACCAACGCCTGCAATACCTACATCAAGTGGGCGGAAATTTGGGAGCGGATGCACAACATTCCGATTTTTACCCTCGATGTGCCGGGGACCCGCGCGGCGGGCACGCAAACCTGGCCGGGCGATCCTGATTTTGAGAACGACCGCCGCTATGTGCAGGCCCAGCTCACCGAACTCATTTCCCTTTGCGAGCGCGTCACGGGCATCAAGTTTGACATCGACCGGCTGCGTGAACACATGGGCTACGCCAACGAAATGTCTCGTGGCTGGAAGCAGGTTTTGGAGTTCAACAAATGCCGCCCATCGCTTTTTAATGCGCTCACCGACGGAACGATCTATCTCGGCGTGACGAACGGCTTTCGCGGGTCTCCCGAAGGCGCTCGCTTCTTCGCCAATCTCGTCGAAGAAATGGCCTACAAAGCCGCCAACGGGATTGGCACCCTCACCGACGAGAAATACCGCCTGACCTTCATCGGTGTTCCCTGCTACCCCATTTTTCGCCGCTTCAACGAACTCTTCACGCAATGGGGCGGAACGTTTGTGCATTCAACTTATCTCTGGTTCGCCTCCGGCGGTGCCAATCTCGGCTTCGAGTACGACCTCACCCGTCCCCTAGAAAGTCTTGCGGAAGGCGTGCTCATCAATGTGCGCGACGCCATGGACAGCATGTTTTATCAAGACCGCGCGATCATCGCGATGGTGGACGCGTTCCATTTGGACGGCGTCGTCTATCATCCAGTCAAAAGCTGCCGCACCACCTCAACGGGAATGGCGGACAACCGCCGCGCGTTAATGGCCGCTCGCGACATTCCCAGCCTGTTCATCGAATCAGACATGATGGATCGCCGCGTGGTCACCGAAGCGCAAATGAAAAACCGGATTGACGCTTTCTTTGAAGGTCTGGCATCGCGCAGACAGCACGAGGCTGCAGCTCTCTAGCGAAGGGAATGCTCCGCGAGAGGAGTGAAGAATGGCTTACACGGCAGGAGTGGACGTCGGATCCACGCAGACAAAAGCCGTGGTGATTGACGAAGCGCAAAACATCGTCGGCCGCGCCTTGATCGACACCGGCGCGAACGTGGTCCTTGCTGCCGAACAAGCGTTTGCAAAAGCTCTGCAGTCCGCAAAGGCGGAGGAAGAAGAAGTTGAGTACGTAATCGGCACCGGCTACGGCCGGTATCGCGTGACTTTCGGAAACGCACAAGTCACGGAGATCAGTTGCCATGCGCGCGGCGCAATTCGCATGTTTCCCGGTACGCGCACCGTGCTCGACATGGGCGGCCAGGACACCAAAGCGATTCGCGTCCGCGCTTCCGGCGAAATTGTGGACTTTTGTATGAACGACAAGTGCGCCGCCGGGACTGGAAGATTTCTTGGCGCGGCTTCGACTGCCCTCGACATTCCTCTGGATCAATTAGGCCCCACAGCCTTGCGCGCTGAGCGGCCGGTGCGCATCAGCACGACCTGCACGGTCTTCGCGGAGTCCGAAGTTTTGGCCTGGTTGGGCAAAGGGAAAAAAATTGAAGACATTCTCCAGGGCGTCCATCAATCCATCGCGGCCCGCTCCATTGGATTGCTCCGACGCGTTGGTGTGGAAGAGGAGATCACTTTCACCGGCGGTGTGGCACGTAATATCGGAATGATCGAGGCTTTACAAAAGGGATTAGGCGCGAAGCTGAATGTCAGCGACGATTCCCACTTCATAGGCGCGCTGGGCGCTGCCTTGTTCGCTCTGGATCATGTCTTGGCAGGGCGCGCGCCGGCCGCAGCCGGGAGGCCTTCGTGATTTTCACCGCCGGAATCGATGTCGGCTCTACGTACACCAAAGCGGTGGTCGTTGGCGATGACGGCTCCATTCGTGCGCGCGCGTTGAACCATACAGGGTTCAAACTCGCCGAAATTTCGAAACAGGCTTACGAAAAGGCTCTCTGCGATGCCGGCCTGCTCACGACCGACGTTTCCTACGTCGTTGCCACCGGCTTTGGCCGCCATATGGCCAATTTCAGCGATGCTCACGTAACGGACCTCACCGCCAGCGCCGCCGGGGCAACTTTTTTCTTTCCGCGTACTCGCACGATTCTGGATGTTGGCGGCCAAACCATGAAAGCCACGCGCTTGGACGAATCCGCGAAAGTAAAGTCGTTTCGTCTCAACGACAAGTGCGCCGCAGGTACTGGCGCTTTCTTGGAGAAGACAGCTCGCTACATGGGCTATGGAACGGCGGAAATTGGCCCATTGGTGGCCACTTCGAAACAACCCGTTGCGATTTCTGGTGTTTGCGCCGTGTTTGCGGAATCCGAAGTAATCAACCAATTGTCCCTCGGCAGTGCCCCTGCCGACATCATGCATGGAGCCATTGCGTCGCTGGTCGATCGCTCCGTGCAATTGATGAAGCGCGTGCGCATGGAGCCGGAATTCACGCTCATCGGCGGAATCTTGCGGTTCGAGACCATGGCGCGCGTGGTGCGCGAGCATCTCCAGGCGGAGGTGAACGTTCCCCCCGAAAATCTCGTGCAATTCGTCAATGCGCTTGGCGCGGCCATTCTGGCGCGGCGGCGATTCCAGAAACTGAATGCCATCCCAGACCCTCGCAAGGAGAACACCGAAATCCCCTCCCCCAGCTGAGTCTCGAGATAAAGCCGTGGACAAACTCGTCAAAATCGAGACTCTGCTTAATGAATCGAGCCGGAAATTCCTCACCGAAGCTCAGCTCCGGCCGGACCCTGCTTTGGTTGCCCAGGGGTGGCAACGGCGCTTCACCGCGGATGAACAGCGCATTCAGGAAGTCGTGGAGCTCTATAAGCAGCTTGGTTATGAAGTGCGAATAGAGCCGGTGACCACTGAAAATCTGCAAGACGGCTGTCATGATTGTCAGGCCAGCTCGGCAATTCAACTTTTTACGATCTACACTCGCAAGAGGTGAACAAGCCGTCCAGCAAATTCCCGCCATAATGGCTTAGCATTGCGCTAAGGCGCGCAAATCCGGCTGCTTAAATCTGGCGCCAACTCGCAAAAATGCTTCAGATCAAATGTGGGATGCGGCCGCAAGCGGCTTTTTTCGCGCACATCAGATGGAGGGCATCGTAGATGCGACCTCCTATCCATCCTCTTTCGGCACACTCTTGAATGATTGCACGGTACACCCCTGCAGGAAGTGCCAGGACTCGAAAATGAGCTAGGACGTTTTCGGAAAGAAGTTTCCACGCCTCCATAGGGTGAACGGAAGGGTTGGAAGGAGTTCGAGTAAGAACTGCGTAAAATTCACAAAGGCCATGCCCGCTGACATACCCGGTAACTTTCTTGGTCGCCACGGCCCGCGCGGCGGCAACTGCCTGTGGATGGTGAGGATGGCTTGCGACACAGGCGGCCACGAGCACGGTTGTGTCGAAATAGGCCTTCATAAACCTGCGAGGTGCTTGATCCGTTCCTCCCGCACATCATCGATCAACCTGGTCCAACTGGATCCATGAGTGAGTTGGCCCAGATGAACCCAAATCCCCTTTTCCAGAACCATTGACGGCCCCCGTTCCACGGGCTTCAATGTCAAGCCTTCGGGGCGGTCCTCGAGTTCGGCACCCGCACGGAGGCTGAAACGTTCGCGTACCGGCTTGCGCAAAACAATTCGGCCCGCCTTGTCGATTTTGATTTTCATGCCATTAATGATGGCATACGCCATTTAAAAAATGGCAACACTTGCGAGCCGGTACCGCTTGGCACTCATCCAATGCACCGACCCCTCTATTCAGAGCCTAGGAACGCATAGCGCATCACGAACAGGACCGCGAGGACCCAGATCAGCGGACTCACCTCGCGGTACTTGCCACTGCCGAGCTTCACGAAGGTGAAGGACAAGACGCCAAGGCTCAAGCCGGTGGCGATACTGAACGTCAGCGGAGTAGCCACCAGCGTCAGGAACGCTGGAAAAGCTTCCGTGAAATCTTCCCAGCGGACTCGGGCGACAGCGCCGCACATGAGTACGCCCACAAGTACAAGCGCCGGAGCAGTCGCATAAGCCGGAATCGCAGCCACCAGCGGCGCACAAAACATAGCCATAAGAAACAATGCCGCGATCACCAGGTTTCCAAGGCCGGTCCGTGCGCCAGCCGCGACCCCCGACGCGCTCTCGATATAGCTCGTAACGGTAGAAGTGCCGGTTAGCGCGCCAAACATCGTCCCGATGGCGTCCGCCGTCAGTGCGCGACTGGCACGCGGAAGTTTTCCATTACGCAGAAACCCTCCGCCTTCGCACACGCCAACGAGCGTCCCCACGTTGTCAAACAGATCCACAAAGAAAAACACAAAAATAAGGTCGCCGAGTCCGATTTTCGCGGCGGCACGCAAATCCAGCTGCAAGAAAGTGCCCGAAGGATGCGGGAGTGAAAGGAAATGAGAAGGCCAATGACTGAGTCCCAACGGAATGCCAGCCATTGTAATAGCGACAATGCCGAGAAGAATAGCGCTGCTGAATCGCCGGGCCATCAAAATGGAAATCAACACGAGGCCAGCCGCCGCAAGCAGAACCTCCGGATCGGAGATTTTTCCAAAGCTAACGTAGGTGGCTGGATTGGCAACAATCATCTTCGCATTGCGCAACCCGATGAACGCAATGAACAATCCGATGCCCGCCGCTGTTCCGTGCTTCAAGCAATCGGGGATAGCGTTAACCACCTGCTCGCGGATCTTGCTTAGCGTGAGCAACAGAAAAAGCACTCCTGAAAGAAACACGACGCCGAGCGCGGTCTGCCAAGGCAAGCCGCGGCCCAGGACAATGGAGTAAGTGAAGTACGCGTTCAGAGACATCCCCGGCGCTAGCGCGATGGGATAATTGGCGTAGAGTCCCATGACCAGTGTGGCTGCCGCAGAAGAAATGCATGTCGCAAACAGCACGCCATCCACGGGCATGCCGCTCTCCGAAAGAATTTGTGGGTTCACGACCACCACATAAGCCATAGTCATGAACGTCGTCAGGCCCGCGAGCAGCTCGCGGCGCACGGTTGTCCGATTTTCTTGCAGGTGGAAAATGCGCTCGAGCAAGCGGAATCTCTCCGTGTCTCCTGATATGCTGTGCGGCGCGAGCGAGAGTTTACATCAGCGAAAGACAATAGCAGTTAGAATTTCTGGTGCGCCTACCACTCGCGCGAGGGAAAGCAATGAAAGAATCAACAATGAACCTTTCTCGAACGAGTATTCTGTTTGGCCGCTTATTTTCAAGGATGCACTGGCCTGCTGTTCTTCTGCTCCTTCTCTCGCCCTGGGCGTGGGCGCAAACCAAGGCTCAGCGCTCCGCTCCTGGTCAGAATGAGGGAGAGCGACGCGCAACGCTCAATTTGGAAGCAGCGCGCAACAATCCGCTGCAACTTCGCAACTTCCTCAAGAAGATGCCCAAAGGTGCGGATTTGCACAATCACCTAAGCGGCGCAGTGTACGCGGAATCCTGGATTCGCGCGGCTGCAGAAGACCGTCTCTGCGTGCATCTTGCTTCGCTTTCGTTCGTGAAACCGCATGCCGAAAAGGACACGGGTGATGCAGGCTGCGGAAACGGAACGGTTCCCGCGGCCAGCGCCTACAAAGACCAGCATCTCTATGACGCGCTCATCGACGCTTTCTCGATGCGCGGTTTCGTTCCGTCTCCCGGCGTAACCGGCCACGACCACTTTTTCGACACGTTCGCCAAGTTCGGCGGCACGGACCATCGCCATTTGGGCGAGTGGCTTGACGAAATTGCCACCCGCGCGGACGGGCAAAATGAACAATACCTCGAACTCATGCAAACGCCGGAATTTGACCACGCCGCAGCCATTGCAAAAGACATCGGCTGGATGGAAGATTTCGCTCAATTGCGCGATGCATTGCTGGCCCACGGCCTGGCCGAAGAAGTCGCTACCGCAACAAAAGCATTGAATGAAGCCGAATCTCTGCGCCGCCAGCGCGAACACTGCGGGCAAGCTGGCGCCGCTCCCGCTTGCCGCGTCGAAATTCGCTATCTTTGCCAGGTGCTGCGCGGCTTTCCCAGGCAGCAAGTGTTTGCGCAAACGCTCCTGTGTTTTGAAACGGCCGCCGCCGATCCGCGCTTCGTGGGAATTAATTTTGTCATGCCCGAAGACGGTTACATCTCCATGTCTGACTACGCTCTGCACATGCGCATGATCTCGTTTCTGCGCAAAATTTATCCAAAGATCCATTTGACTCTGCATGCGGGCGAGCTTGCGCCCGGCCTCGTACCTTACGAGGGGCTCTGTTGCCACATTCGCCTGGCAGTCGAAGAAGCGAAAGCTGAGCGCATCGGGCACGGCGTGGACGTAATGTACGAAGATCGCCCGCACGACTTGCTGAAGGAAATGGCTCGCAATCACGTCATGGTGGAAATCAGCCTGACCAGCAACGATGTGATCCTTGGCATCAGCGGGAAAGATCATCCGTTTCCGCTGTATCGCCAATTCGGCGTGCCGGTCGCCCTGGCCACCGATGACGAAGGCGTTTCGCGCATTGACCTGACCCACGAATACGTGCGCGCGGTGCAGACCTATGATCTCAGCTACCGCGACCTCAAGCAGATGGTGCGAACGAGTTTAGAACATATTTTTCTGACAGGACATAGCCTGTGGCGCGAACCGGATCACTTCACGCAAGTCGTATCCGCGTGCGCGAAGGATTCTCTTGGAAGTGAAAAGCCTTCTTCGCCGTGCACCTCTTTCCTGAAGTCCAGTGAAAAGGCCACGCAGCAATGGGAGCTGGAGCGGCGCTTCCACAAATTTGAATCCGAATTATGATCGCTGCGCGCGTCGGAAAATGCTTTTACCTTCAGACCTCTTCCTTGCGAAGATGTAGTCTTGCGGGGACAATAGCTCAGGCAAACTATCCCTGACCCAGCACATCCTAATGAAAGTCAAACCGCGAGAGGGGGCTACGGTATGAAACGCAGGACCGTATTCGTGGGTTTGCTCGCAATCCTCAGTATCCCATCCTGCCTGCGCGCCCAAACAGGTTCGATTGGCGGCACGATCACGGACAGCACTGGCGCGGCCGTGCCCAATGCGAAAATCACCGCCGAGAACGTGAATACGGGCGAGTCGCGATCAATCCAAACGGATGACTCCGGCGTTTACAGGCTCACTAACCTGAATCCCGGCGTCTATGACATCCGCATCCAGCACGCCAACTTCAACACGGTTCTTTACTCACAAATTCCACTCAGCGTCGACCAGGTGCTCACCTTGGACGCCAAACTCGTAGTAAGCGCCGTCCGTCAGACCGTCCGCGTCGCCAGCGAATCCGTTGCGCCGGTGGATTTGAACGACGCACAAATCGGCAACCTTGTCGATACCCGGCAGATTGCGAGCCTGCCGTTGATCTTGCGCGATCCCTATCAGTTGGTTTTGCTTTCGCCGGGCGTTATTCAATCGAATTCGCTTTTTAGTGGGTTCTCTGTGAACGGCTCGCGCGAACGCAGCAACAATTTCATGCTTGACGGGGCAGACAATAATGATCCCGATTTCGGCACAAATCCAGGCCAGCGCGGCCAGGGACTCAGCGCCTTGAACCCGGAGATCACGCAGGAATTCCGCGTCCTTACTAACAACTATATGCCGGAGTTTGGCCGCAACAATGGCGCCATCATCGACATTGTCACCAAGCAAGGCACAAACAATCTCCATGTCGATATTTACTGGTTCGGACGCTACACGGCGCTTTCTGCGAAAGATTTCTTTGCGCAGGACCGCAGTCAGGATCCCTTTGTGCGCAACCAGGTTGGATATTCTGTTGCCGGACCAATCCAGAAAAACAAGACCTTCTTTTTCGCCAATGAAGAGATTTGGCGCTTCAGCACTAGTCTTCAGAAGACGAGCATTGTCCCTACCGCGGCGTTTAAGACCGGCGTTTTCACATACAACAGTCTAGGGCAATCGGCAAATGTGGACGTAAGCACTACCACCTCTCCAAACAACGGCACTAACTTTGGCTCCGGAGGATTGCCGCTCGATCCAACGATTCAGCAAATCCTGGCCATTTATCCGAATCCCAATGGGACTATCTTAGACGGCGCGCGCGGCCTCCTTCATTTTCCGAGCCATTCGCTGGTAAATTCCAACAACGTCACTGGCCGCATCGATCACGATTTTTCCGAGCAGGCTATCTTGTCCGTCCGCTACACTTTCAACCAGTATTCGGACTCCGATTTCCAGCACGAAGACTTCCTCTCCGGCATCGGTGGAGTCTCCACGAAGCAGCACAACCACAACCTCACAGCTCGTTTAACCTCCACCGCCGCTCGCGGACTCATCAACGAACTGCACCTGGCGTTCAATCGCCTCGAGTTCCCGCTTACTTGCACAGGTACGAGCCTCTTTGATGGCCTGAGCAACGGTCGCCTTGTTGATTCGGTTGGCCGGGGCTTTGACGTCCCCTTAACGGCCAGTCTCGCTGGCTTTGGCTGTATCTTCCTCGGAGATACGAGCGGATCCACGCGCAACGCGGGAACTTACACGGCCGGCGACAACATTTCCAGGGTCCTCGGACGGCACACCATCAAAACCGGTGGAGAGTACCGCGGCGTTTACTCCAACAGTTCCAACAATTTTGCTTCGCGCACGATCACCGACTCCGGGGTGTTCTCCAGTTTCGGCATTCCCTCTACCACCGGCACAGGCTTCGAACCCAGTTCTTGCTCCCCGCAACAGATGCTGGCGTGCGTGAACTTGCAGAACCTTGTCTGGCAGCTTTTTGGCGGCATTGACCTAGAGACCCAGGCGCAGTTTTTCGATAGCGCGGGCGCGCGTACTGGCACGGACGAACGAGGCTTCCGCCAACGGGAATTTGCCATTTACGCCCAGGACTCTTACAAAATAATCCCGAATCTTACTTTCAGTTACGGTGTCCGATACGAATTCTTTGGCGTTCCCGTAGAAGTTCAAAACCGCATGTCCACGCTTTTGGTTGCACCCGATGGCCCCGGACCTTTCACGTTTACGCAGGTCGGCGAGGGCCCCGGGAGGGCGCCGCTCTACCAGGACGACTGGAAGGACATCGAGCCCCGCCTCTCCGTTGCATGGGATCCGTTCCGAACAAGCAAGACCTCGATTCGCGCGGGCTATGGCCTCTATCACGATCGCGTTTTCGGCCAGCTTGCTAGCCTGCTGCGCGGCGACCCGCCGTTCCAAATGCTCGAAACGCAAGTGTGCCCTGGCTTTTTCGTCGGCGCTTTCCAAGCTTGCACGCTGTCTGCGCAAACTCCCTTGCCCACGTTCCCAGACTCTCCCACCGTAAACAATTGCCCGCCGCCGGGCATGCCCTGTTCTCCGATTCTTCCTTTTCTCGTCGATTCGCATTTGCGTACGCCCTATTCGCAAAGTTGGAGCGCTGGCCTTCAAATCGAGCCATATCCCAGCCTGCTGCTCGAAGCCAATTACGTCGGATCGAAAGGAACGCATTTGCTTCGGCTTGTTGACGGCAATCCGCCACAGCCTGACCGGCTCGCCCAATACGAAGCTTTTTGCGTCCCTACAAATCCAAACAATGCGATGCTCAATACTCCGAGCGGCCAGTGCGATCAGACTACCTTGCAGTTCACGAACCTCTGGTTGGGGACCAACAATGGCTCCTTGCCGCCGCTCTTCCCCGACGGCAATGCTGTCGCCAACAACAGCGCTTTTCTCCAAGCCGAACTCTTTAAGGGCATCTCCAATTCCATCTATCACGCGCTTCAGTTGAACATCACCAAGCGCCTCTCTCATGGCTTCTCCGTGCAAGGCGCTTACACTTATTCGCACGCCATTGACGACGGCGCGGATCCCCTCATCCCCATCAGCAACAATATTCTCTTTCCACCTTATCCCAGAAACTCTTTCAACCTGCGCGCCGAGCGCGGGAATTCAGAATTCGACGTCACCCACCGCCTGGTGCTGAATTATTCCTGGCAGCTTCCTTTTGTGCGAAAAGATCACGCGCACAAAGCGGCGGCCAACGCCCTCATCGGTGGATGGACTGTCTCAGGGATTACTACTGTTTCGAGCGGCTTGCCCTTCGACATTTTCAACAGCTTCGACACCCAGCATTCCGGCCTGTTTGACCGGCCGGATTTCAACCCGAAAGCCGCGGTTTCACCGAGCACCGATCCACGTACACAGACCGGCCCATCAATCGCCCTCTTTTCCACGCCCGTTTGTTTTTCGACGCCCGGCTGTTTTGGCACCGGCGGCAACCTCGGTCGCAATCATTTTCGCGGGCCGGGCATCAACAACTCCGATGCAGTTCTAAACAAGCAGGTGGGAATTCACGAACGCGTCAAGCTCGACATGCGCTTCGAATTCTATAATCTCTTTAACCGCGTGCAGTTCAATCAGCCAGACAATCTCCTGGCCGACACCACCCTCTTTGGACACTCCACGGGCGAAACATTTCGGCCCGACTTCACCACAGGCGCACGGCAAATTCAGTTGGGCATGAAACTCAGTTTTTGAATCATCCCTTGCGGAGACGGCGCTAGCGGCCGTCTCCTGTATCTCCCAAAGCCTCGGCCTTTGTCACGGAATCGGTAGCCGCCGTGCCGGTAATCAGCCGCGCACCCCGGCTGAATGTCAGATATTCGAATCCCCACTGAATAAAAACCAGAATCCGGCTTTGGAATTCCACGATGTACATCAAATGGACAAAAAGCCAGATGAGCCACGCCGGCCATCCCGAAATGTGCAAGCCAAAAATATTGGCCACCGCCGCGGCGCGTCCAATGACCGCCAGATCTCCCTTATTGAAATAGCGAAACGGACGAGCCTGCGGCTTCCCTTCCATTCGTGCGCGAATCGTTCTCGCCGCGTAGGCTCCGCCCTGCATAGCTACCGGCGCGACTCCCGGAAGCGGCTTCCCCGTTTCGTCCACGGCGTGCGCCAAGTCGCCGATTATGAAAATGTCGGGATAATTCGGAATCGTCTGGTCTCGCTGGACCTTGATACGCCCGCTGCGGTCCATTTCCGCTTTGGTGCGCTGCGCCAGCCTTTCTCCAAATGGTGTGCTCGTCACGCCGCCCGCCCAGATGACGGTGCGCGCAGCCAACGACTCCGTGCCATCTCCGCGCTTGAACGTTACGCCTTGCGCGTCAATGTTGGTGACCATCACGCCTTTGATGACTTCCACGCCCAGCCGCGTGAGCAACTTCTCCGCTTTCGCAGATAGATCCTCCGGATAAGCGCCCAGCACCCGCGCCGCTCCCTCCAACAACAGGATGCGCGCCTCTTGCGGATGAATCTTGCGAAAATCATGCCGCAACGTCTCGCGCGCAATTTCCGCGAGCGCCCCGGAAAGTTCCAGTCCTGTCGCTCCGGCGCCGACAATCACGAACGTCAGCCAGTCTCGCGCTTCCTCCTCGGTCGCCGCGCGCTCGGCGCGCTCGAAGGCATACAAAATTTTGTGCCGGATGGCAGTAGCTTCTTCCACCGACTTGAGGCTCGGCGCCCATTGCCGCCACGAGTCATTTCCGTAGTAAGAAGTTTGCGAACCCGTTGCTACGATCAGCGAATCATACGGATACGTATCGCCATCGCGCAGGATAACGCGCTTCGCTTCCGGGTCGACATCCACGGCCTCGCCGAGGAGCACACGGGCATTTTTCTGCCGGCTCAAAACGCTTCGCAACGGCGCTGCAATTTCCCCTGGAGAGAGCGAGCCAGTGGCCACCTGATAGAGCAGCGGCTGAAACAGATGAAAATTCCTGCGGTCAATGAGCGTGACCTCCACCGGTGCCCGCTTC
>DATDNK010000079.1:0-3341 GCA_036518275.1 Candidatus Acidiferrum sp. | reverse complement strand
CCTCGACCAGAAGGGCAAAAAGCAGAAGTATCAGATTTACGCACGGGAAGGCTACCAAGCCACCAAAGCCGGCGTCGGCGACTGACTCACTCCGGAATATGGAAATTGGAAAATAGAAAATAGTCCTTCGTTTCTCATGTCGTGCTTTGGCTAGTGCTCAGACTTAGGTGCAGAGGTTGCATTTCCAATTTCACTTTTCCATTTTCTTCTCAGTATCCTCGCGTTAAGTCCACACGGTTAAGCATTTCCTTTCCGGCAAACCATCTGTCCAACAATTCCACCAGGAGCGTTGTCTGACGCTTCCACAGCCGGTCGCTCAGCGCGCTTGTGTGCGGCGTGATGAAAAGGTTCGGCGCCCTCCAGAGCGGACTTTCTGCCGGCAGCGGCTCCGTTTGCGCCACGTCGATGGCCGCCCCGCCTAGCGTCCGGCTTTCCAGCGCGCGGATCAGTGCCCCTTCATCCAGCAGCGAGCCGCGGCCCACATTAATTAACCGCGCCCCGTGCTTCATCTTCGCAATTTCCGGCTCGCCAATAAGATGCTTGGTCTCCGCTGTTTCCGGCGCGGTAATCACCACGTAATCCGCTTCCGGCAGCGCTTCGTGCAACTTCGTAACCGGAAGAATTTTCTCCGCGTGCGCGCCGTCCCCTTCGCCCGACCGCGTTACTCCCCACACGCGCATGTCGAACGCCTTTGCGCGTTTTCCCAGTTCCCGCCCAATTGAGCCATAGCCCACAATCAGAAGCACCTGACCATTCACTTCGGCCAGATGCTGCGGCTTGTCCCACAGTTCTTGTTGCGACCAGTTCGCACGGTCCTGCTGCCGCACCGAATCCGGAAAATTTCTTGCCAGCGCCAGGATCAAACCCATCGTGTGCTCCGCCATCGGCACGGAAAACACGCCGCTCGGATTCGTCACCAGGATTCCTGAATCGCGCAGCTCCGGATACATCAACTGCGCTACGCCCGCAGCCGTCGAATGCAGCCACTTCAGCTTCTTGGCCTCCTTCAATTGCTTCGGCCGCAGCGAATAGCCCACAAAAATATCCGTGTCCGGCAGTTCCTCCGGCAACTTGTCATAGTCCGGCAGGTGCACCACTCGCATTTCCGGCCAGCGTTTTCGAATCGATTCCGCAACGATTGGCTGCGGCCTCCACCACGTGAACGGGTGCCAAACGCAAATCACCAATTTTGTCTCAGCAGGTTTCGTCCGCATCATTTCTGAGTCCGAAGAGAGCATGATTCAGCAAGAACGGAATAAACGCCATAAGGTCAAACAAAAGCCGAGTAATATGGCGAGGATGATGAGGAACACTTCAGCTTTATGATAATGGTTAGCGACAATGACGGCTATCACGACGAAAAGAACCGGCACGATTCTCAAGTACCAAGAGCTTGTTGACACGGTTCACCGTGGCTATGAGTTGAAAATCCGCAAATCAGTGCCGGTCATGTCCGCGGGTTGCGGCTTGCCCAGAACGCCCAGCATCGTCGGCGAAATGTCCCGCAGAGATCCGCCTGGCTTCAATTTCACTTTACCGTCCTCGCTCACCAAAATCAGCGGTACCGGATTCGTGGTGTGATACGTGTGCGGCCCGCCGGTCGTGGGATCGATCATCGTTTCTGCGTTCCCATGGTCCGCGGTGATAATCCACGCGCCTCCGCGCGGCTTCATTGCCTGATAAATCCTCGCCAATCCAGCATCCGCAGCCTCGACAGCTTTGATTGCTGCTTCCAACTTCCCCGAGTGCCCCACCATGTCCGCGTTCGCGTAGTTCATGATGATGGCGTCAAACTCGCCCTTCTCGATCGCCTTCACCACCGTGTCCGTAATTCCCGCCGCGGACATTTCCGGCTTCAAATCATAAGTCGCCACTTTCGGCGATGGCACCAGGATCCGCTCCTCTCCGTCAAACGGTTTTTCCACGCCGCCATTAAAAAAATACGTCACGTGCGCGTATTTTTCCGTCTCCGCCGTGCGCAGATTCTTGTACTGCAACTCCGCGAACACTTGCGCCAGGATGTGCTCCAGTTTCTCCGGCGCCAGGACGTACTTCAGCCACGGCCAGGTCTTCTCATACTGCGTCATCGCGACATAAAAAAGATTCTGCGGTCGCTTTTCGTCGACAAACTTGTCGAAGCCCGGCTCCGCCAACGCTCTCGTCATCTGCCTCGCGCGGTCGGCGCGGAAATTGTAGAAAATCACCGCATCCTCGTCGCGAATCAGGCCCATCGGCACAGCCGATTGCCCATGCCGGACTTCCTTGGTGATTACCACTGGCTGGACAAATTCGTCCGTAACTCCGCGCTCGTAGCTTTCCCCGAGCGCCGCTTCAGGGCTCATGTTCTGGTGCGTGGCATAACCGTGCACCACGGCCCGATACGCGCGCTCAATCCGTTCCCAACGATTGTCGCGGTCCATCGCGTAATACCGGCCCACCAGCGTAGCGATTTTGCCCACGCCCAGCTCGCGCATCTTCTGCTGCAACTGCCGTACATAATCGCGTCCACTGTTTGGCGGCGTGTCGCGTCCGTCCATGAAGCAGTGCACAAACACGTTCTCCACTTTTTGCTGCTTGGCCATCTCCAGCAAAGCAAACAAATGATTGATGTGCGAATGCACGCCGCCGTCGCTAAGCAATCCCAGGAAATGCAGTTGCCGCTGCCGCCCGCGCTCCATCGCCTGCTGAAACAGCTGCACGTTTTGCAACTGCTTGTTGGCAATCATCAAGTCAATGCGCGTGATGTCCATGTGCACGATGCGCCCTGCGCCCATGTTCATGTGACCCACTTCGCTGTTGCCCATCTGCCCTTCGGGCAAGCCTACGAAAGGTCCAGAGGTTTGAATCAGCGTGTTCGGAAACTTGCGAAGCAGTTCGTCATAAGCCGGTTTTCGCGCTAACGCGATGGCGTTTCCCTTCGTCTCGGCGCGGTACCCCCATCCATCCAGCACAGTCAACACAATCGGTTTCGGTCGTTTTGCCATGGCAAATCAGAATACACAGTTCCCCGCGCACTGTCATACACATGCCGATTTGTTCGAGCATTGGATCGTTCCCTTATTTTGGGTTGGTTTGTCTGCTGTGGCTTACATCGGTTGGCTGAGCGGTCGCCCGACCGTGATTCTGCAAGCGCGAGCTTCTCTGTTCCGTAGTCTCAACTTTTTGGATCTGCTGCAGCTTCCACCTTTTTGGTTGCTGGCGTTGGCAAGTCTTCGCGTAACTCCAGCTCCACCCAGTCGCCTGCGCTGTCTTTGTCCTGGCTTTCCTTGTATCGCACGATGGCGCGCAATCCCTCTAGGTGGTGACACACGGAAAAGTGATCGCGCCCGTACCACAAGGTA
>DATDNK010000078.1:0-10669 GCA_036518275.1 Candidatus Acidiferrum sp. | reverse complement strand
ATGGCTTGGTTCAAACGCGAAAAGAAATCGATCGAGCAGACTACGCCGCCCGAAGAGCGCCGGGTGCGTACCGAGGGCTTGTGGGTCAAGTGCGAATCCTGCCGCACCATCGTCTTTCGCAAGGACCTCGAAGCTAATCTCCACGTCTGCCCCAAGTGTCAATTCCACTTCAAGATGGGCGCGCGCCCGCGCCTGGAAATGCTGCTCGACGGCCGCTGGACTGAGCACGACGCCGGCATGACCTCTACCGACCCACTGAAGTTTGTGGACACCAAGCCTTACTCACAGCGGCTCAAGGAGGCGAGAAGAAAGCTTGGTATGAACGACGCCATCATCACAGTGGAAGGCCAGCTGAACGGACGGCCGGTGGTGATGTGCGCGATGGAATTCGGCTTCATCGGCGGATCGATGGGGGCCGTCGTGGGCGAGAAAGTTACGCGCGGCATCGAACTGTCCATCGAAACGCGCCAGCCGTTCATCGCCGTTTCCTGCTCCGGCGGGGCTCGCATGATGGAAGGCGCGGTGAGCTTGATGCAACTCGCGAAAGTTTCTGCGGCGCTTGCAAGGCTCGACGACGAAAAATTGCCGTACATTTCGGTGTTGACCGATCCCACGACCGGTGGCGTCACCGCCAGCTTCGCCATGCTTGGCGACCTCAATATCGCCGAACCCGGCGCGCTCATAGGCTTCGCCGGCCCGCGGGTTATCGAGCAGACGATCCGCCAAAAGCTTCCGGAAGGCTTCCAGCGCTCTGAATTTTTGCTTGAACATGGCTTTCTCGACGCCGTCGTCCACCGCAAAGAACTAAAAGCCTACCTCGCCAACGCGCTCGAACTGCTCATGGGTTGAGATGAACTACGACGCGGCGGTTCGTTATCTTTTGACTTTGGGAAGGGAATTGGCTGCGCCTACGCAGGCTGCGGCTGCCAAGTTCGACCTGAAAAATATCACCGTCCTCGCTGAACGCCTGGGACGCCCGGACCGGGCTTATCCGAGCGCGCACATCGCGGGAACTAATGGCAAAGGTTCGACGGCGGCGTTCCTCGAATCCATCCTGCGGCATGCGGGCCTTCGCACCGGGCTGTATACCTCGCCGCATCTGGAAAGAATTAACGAGCGCATGCGGCTCAACGGTAAGGAAATCAGTGACGAATCCTTCGCCACAATATTCACGCGCATGCAAGCGCTGATTGAGGAGCTTCTTGCCGCGCACAAGCTTCGCGCCCATCCCACGTATTTCGAATGTGTGACCGCCATGGCGTTCGAATGCTTCGCGCGTGAACGCATGGAATTTGGTGTCTTTGAGGTCGGCCTCGGTGGACGCCTTGACGCCACGAATATTATTTCGCCAACAATCACGGTCATTACGCGCATCGATTTCGACCACGAAAATTTCCTGGGCCACTCGCTAAAGGAAATCGCCGGCGAGAAAGCGGGCATCCTTAAGCCGGCCGTGCCCTTGATTGTTGCTCCGCAAGCGCCCAAAGCGCGCGAAGTCATTCTCGCCCGTGCTGAACAACTTGGCTGTCCAGTGATAGAGACTTCTGAAGCATTTCAAATCACCCAGGAGTCGTCGCAAGACGGCTTTTTCCGTGCGCGTGTCAGCGAGCTCGCTTCCGGCGATAGTTTCGATCTCGCGCCAAGCCTCGCAGGTCGCTTTCAATTGCAGAATGCCATGAACGCTCTCGCCGCTGCGCGCCAACTGGCCGCCCGCGGCTTTCGCATTTCCTCCACCGACATTATCGATGGCATAGCCAACACCGTCTGGCCGGGCCGCCTCGAAAAATTGCAGTCCAACCCGGACGTTTACCTTGATGGCGCTCATAACCCTGGAGCCGCTCGCGAACTCGCGCAATTTCTGGAACACAATTTCGCCGGGCGAAGAATTTGGCTCATCTATGGCGCGCTTCGCGACAAAGCCGTTGACGAAGTTGCCGGGCGGCTTTTCCCCCACGCCGCGGAAGTTATCTTCACTGAGCCGCGCACTTCCCGCGCCATCTCCGCCCCACGCCTGGCCGAAATCGCCTCCCACCACGCTTCCAGCTTCACGGTCATTTCTTCTGCCGAGCAGGCGCTTGACCAAGCCGTAGCCGAGGCCGATCCCGGCGATGCCATTTTCATCACCGGCTCGCTATATTTGGTCGGCCAGCTTCGCCATTACTGGAAGCAGCAAGAGCAAGTCGCCGCGCACTGAAAAAAGCCGTAAAATACCGGCCTCAATGAAGAGCCGGGCTATTTGCGTCGGAAAGGAATAGGGGCGCGTGAATAATCTGGACCGCAAAGATGCCAATCCACTTGTCGGCATCATCATGGGCTCGACCTCCGATTGGGAGACTATGGAGCACGCCTCGAATATCCTGACCAGCTTAAATGTTCCACATGAAACACGCGTCGTCTCCGCCCATCGCACTCCCGACCTGCTCTTCGAATACGCCTCTACGGCCGAACAGCGCGGCATTGAAGTCATCATCGCGGGCGCGGGCGGTTCCGCCCATCTTCCCGGCATGACCGCCTCGAAAACCGTTCTTCCCGTCCTCGGCGTTCCTGTCGAATCCAAGGTTCTCAAGGGCCTCGATTCGCTCCTCTCGATCGCCCAAATGCCCGGAGGCATTCCTGTCGGTACGCTGGCCATCGGTAAGGCCGGCGCCATCAATGCCGCCTTGCTCGCGGCCGCGATCCTCGGCGCCAAGCATCCCGAGATTCGCGAAGCGCTGCGAAAATTTCGAGTCGAGCAAACCGATCGCGTCCTCGCGCAGCCCGATCCTTCTGTTTCCGCGGTGGCAGCTCCCATGAAAAACGCGCAGAAAGGGAAAGGCCATTGACACTGGGCATTCTCGGTGGCGGACAGCTCGGCTATATGCTGGCGCTTGCGGGCTACCCGCTCGGCCTGCATTTTCGCTTTCTTGATCCGTCCCCCGAGGCTCCCGTCGGCCGCATCGCCCAGCGCGTCACTGCTGACTATACCGATCACGCTGCGCTCGAAAAATTCGCCAATGGCCTGGAACTGGTCACCTACGAATTTGAAAACGTCCCCGTGGAAGCCGCGAAATTCCTCGCAAAGCGCGTTCCCGTGTATCCCCCTCCGCTTGCTCTCGAGGCTGCCCAGGATCGGCTCGCGGAAAAAACTCTTTTCCGCAATCTTGGCATCAGCACTACCGATTTTCTTCCCATTGCGAAACCGGGAGATTTTGAAGCTGCTGTCAAGCAACTCGGTCTTCCCGCCGTGCTAAAGACCTCGCGGATGGGCTACGACGGCAAGGGTCAGTGGATTCTCCGCACTGCCCAGGATGTTGCCAAAGCCAGGTCTGAGCTTCCCAAGGTCGCGCTCATTCTCGAGCGCTTCGTGCCCTTCGCACGCGAACTCTCCGTGCTCGCGGTCCGTTCGCGAACCGGAGAAATTACTTTTTACCCGCTCGTTGAAAACCATCATCGCGGCGGCATTCTTCGGCTTTCTCTCGCGCCTGCCCCGTCCCTTGAGCCGCCCATCCAACGCGCTGCGGAAGACATTGCCCGCCGAGTCCTCGAATCCCTGAAATACGCCGGCGTCCTGGCCATTGAATTCTTCGAGCACGAAGGCCGCTTGCTGGCCAACGAGATGGCCCCTCGGGTGCATAATTCCGGCCACTGGACCATTGAAGGAGCGGTCACCAACCAGTTCGAGAATCACCTCCGCGGGGTGCTTGGTCTGCCGCTCGGTTCCACGGCCGCCGCGGGATGTTGTGCGATGGTCAATCTGATTGGCGACTTGCCCGAACCTTCGGAGGTCCTGGCCGTCACTGACGCGCATTTGCACCTCTACGGGAAGGTAGCGCGTCCGGGCCGCAAATTGGGCCACGTCACATTGCGCGCCGCGTCTCCCGAACGCTTGGCTCTTCGCCTCTCCGAGCTCCCCGCCTTCTTTCATCGCCCCCACTTCTGCCTCGACTCGGCCCTTGTCCAATCCGCCTCCCACCGCATCTAGGCGTGGCTGTTGCAAGCAATGCAATATTGGGGCAAGCTACGCGCGTTGCGAGGAGGGTGTGATGAGAAATGGGAGTAGTTTTCGCGCGGCAATCCTGATTTTGTGCGCAGGAACATTGGGTTTAACCGCTAAGGAGTTTGCGCAGGCACAGACCACCCCACAGCAGGCTGGAACTGTAACCGTGATTCGCGCAGGAACGCTCATCGATGGAGTAAGCGAAACTCCGCGGAAGAATCAGCTCATTTTTGTTCGCGGCGAAAAGATTGTGAGAGTGACCGGGCCGGGCGAAGCCATTCCCTCAGGGGCGAACGTAATTGACCTTTCGAATGCTACGGTGTTGCCGGGGCTCATCGATTCGCACACGCACATCTTCTTGTGGGGCGAGGATCCCAAAAAAGGCGGCTACGACGCCAACATCTTGAAGGCCGGGATTGCGCTCCGGGCGGCACGGGCTACATTTGCTGCCCGCCGGGCGCTGGAGCAAGGATTTACCACGCTGCGCGACGTGGAAACCGAGGGCGCGGGCTACGGTGACGTCGAGATCAAGCAGGCGATTGAAGAAGGAACGATTCCGGGGCCGCGGCTCTTTTGCGCGACGCGCGCTATCTCCACCACCGGCGGTTACAACCTGGAAGGCTATGCGCCGGAGCTGGATATGCCGAAAGGCGCGCAGCTCGTGGACGGCCCCGTGGAAGCGCGCAAGGCGGCGCGGCAGCAATTGGAGCACGGAGCGGACTGGATCAAGGTGTACATGACGCACAGGTCGTGGGTGGATAAAGAGGGGAGGCTCGTCTCGCAGCCGACTCTGACTGTGGAAGAATTGAAAGCCATCGTGGACGAAGCGCACGGGTGGACGAAGAAAGTAGCGTGCCACGCATATAACGGAATCGGATTGCAGCGCGCGCTGGACGGCGGATGCGACTCGATCGAACACGGGCTGGAAATGACCGACGCACAAATCGAGCAGATGAAACGGCAAGGCACGTGGTATTGCCCGACGCTTTCGCCTTATTACGGAGATTGGGGACCGGCGGATACTCCCGCCGGAAAACGCGACCGCGCGCGCGCTGCCGTGCACGAAGATACTTTCAAACGGGCGCTCAAAGCCCACTTGAAGATCGTGTTTGGAACGGACATGGGCGGGATGCCCTGGACGGAGCCGATTGCGCAGGAGTTCCAGCGAATGGTGGAAATGGGCATGGCGCCGATGGATGCGATTCAGTCCGCGACTGCGCGGCCTGCCGAAATGCTGGATATGAAGGGAGAAATTGGCGCGGTAGCTTCGGGGGCGTATGCGGAAGTTATCGCGGTTTCCGGCGATCCGCTGAAGGACGTCGGCGAATTGGAGCACGTGAAGTTTGTCATGCACAACGGGTTGGTGTTCAAGAACGAGCTAACGAAGTAGAGGAAAAGACAGGAGGGGAAATTAATGGCCGAACAGAATTTCAAGAATCACGTAAGGTTTGTTCCTTTGTACCATTTTTTTGCGTTGCCGCTGCTCATTATCAACTTTGGGTGGTCAATTTATCAGTGGATAGCTGCAGGATTCTCCATCGGGGGTTTGGAATGGATCCTAACCTCGGCAGCGCTATTTTTTGGCGTACTGTACGCAAGGCTTTTTGCGCTGAGCGTGCAGGACCGCATTATTCGACTGGAAGAACGGCTGCGTTACGAGCGTGTATTGCCGGAAGAATTGCGCTGGCGCGCTGATGAGCTGACGGTGAACCAATTCGTCTCCTTGCGCTTTGCTAGCGACGATGAATTGCCCGCGCTGATGAGGAAAGTTCTCGATGAGAAGGTGACTGGTCGCAAGGCGATCAAACAGCTCATCAAGAACTGGAGACCCGATTATCTGCGCGCGTAGGCATAGCGCTCCAGGATCTAAATGACACAACTGCTGTCCTGCCTTTAAGTCCGAAGTCCATTCGAAGTGAGGGAGAGTTCGAACGAGACCAAGCAAACTCGGGGCCGTATCTTTGGTGCTACACTTCCCGCCATGTTTTGTCCGCAATGCGGCGTTGAGTATCGTCCCGGCTTCACGCACTGCACCGACTGCGACGTCGATCTGGTACATGAGCTTCCGCTGGCGAGAACCCATGCATTTGAATCGCGTCAAAACACATCGCCCGCTGAACACGACGAAGATCCGTTCTGCGCGTTTTGGCAGGGTGACGATGCGCGCTTGCACTTGGAGTTGTGTACGATACTCGATGAAGCGGGGATCCCGCACAAAACCGTTCGCCGCCAGGACCATCTTTTCAACCTGAACAACTTTCCGGCGTTCCAGATTGGCGTCCCTTTCTCCCTGTTCGAAAAAGCGGAAGCGGCGGTGAAGGACGCCTACGCGATGGACGCTTCCGGACCGGATGCCGTGCAATCGCTCAACCCGCCGGCTCTCCTTTCCGACCGTTTGAGAGCCATTCGAAAGCTCCCAGAGAGTCTCACGCCAAGCGAAGAAGAGAATATTCCGGGTCCGCCGGAAGCTGGTGATGAGGTTGGCGACGATACCCACTGGGAATTAGAAGGCGACGGGATCGAAGTCTGGTCCGGCGAGGATCAATCGCTGAGTGACATGCTGGTTGCATCTCTGCGTGAGAATAAGATTGCTGTCGACCACGAAAGTTCCGGCGGGAGGGAATCGCTGCTCGTTCGTTCACGAGATGAAGCGCGAGCCCGTGAGATTGTGAAAGAAGTTGTGGAAGGGGCGCCGCCGGAGTGAGTTCTTGCGATGAAATCTGTTGCAAGGAGGAATCCATGGGATCAGAACCTGTCATGCAAGGATCGTTCGTTGTGCTCTGGGCTGGCGAGGATCCCGCTCTGCATAGCGCCCTACTCGAACAACTGGAATCGGCGCAAATTCCGTTTTCAGATAAGGTGCTCGGGGATGATGAGGTCGCCCCTACTTCAGATCCGCTGCCCATCGACTGGAAGCCGCGCTTCGGTTTTGAGGTTGTGGTTTCTTCCGTTGATTTCCGGGTGGCCAAAGAGATTTTGGAGAAACTTCTGGAAGAAGAACCCGCAGACCTAGAAATACCCGCGCGCGATCAGTCGCCCGCAGAGGAACCACCGCTCACCGTCGCCACCGAAGAACATCCGGCGGTGCTGGTTTGGAGCGGAAGCGACGACCGCATTGCGCAGTTTCTCACGGCCGCAATGCAGGAGAACGGGATTCCAATTCACCTGGAGAATCCAGGCAGCCAGACACAAATCTACGTGTCTGGAGCAAACGAGAAACGCGCCCGAGAGATTGTGAGAGAGGTCGTGGAAGGGGCGCCGCCGGAGTGACAGAGATGTTTTGATCCTTGCCGAAAAACGAGGGATATAAGCGGAGCAGGAGCGGGGTGTGAAGCAAGCGGCGGTGGGATTTCGCGTACATTCGGGATGGGCCGCGGTGGTGGCCGTGTCGCTGGAAAAAGGTGCGCCGGTCGTTTTGGAACGCAAGCGCGCGCATCTCGTCAACACGTTTAGCTACACGTTCCGGCAGCCGTACCACACGGCCGAGAAAATGCCACTCGCGGATGCGCGGGAATTTGTTGCGCAGGTCCAGAAAGAAGCGCAGCAAATCGCGTATGGGCTGATTCGCGGAATGCAATCCGATTTGGAAAGTTTGAAAATCAAACTCTCATGCGCAAGCTTGCTGCTGGCTTCGGGGAGGCCGCTGCCGGATTTGGAAAGGATTCTGGCATCGCACGCGCTGATTCACACCGCTGACGGCGAACTTTTTCGCGAAGCGATCGTTCATGGAAGCGAATGCTGTGGGCTGAAGATAGACAGCGTCAAAGAACGGGAACTTCTGGAAAGTGCGGGCAGAGCATTGCATCGCAAGCCCGCGGAACTGATGCGAAGAGTTGCGGAGCTTGGAAAGCCGCTTGGCTCGCCGTGGTCGCAAGACGAAAAGTTCGCCACACTCGCCGCCTGGGTTGCGCTGACTTCCCCAAACCGCTAAAGGAGCGCGCCTCAAGGAAAGCAAAGGGCCACAAAGAATTAACTCAGAGGACCCAGAGCCGGAAGCACAGAAGCCGCGGAGATGTTTCCTTGACCCGCGCCGCGGATTGCATGCATCCTTTACTTCCTTGACCTCCTTTATTTCCTTTAACTTCTTTTTCGTTGGAGGCTTGACGCGTGAATTTCGGCGACATCAAAACGGTGGGAGTACTTGGGGCGGGAACCATGGGGAACGGCATCGCGCACGTGTTTGCGCGTGCCGGATACAACGTCATTTTGCGCGACGTGGAGCAAAAATTTCTTGACTGGGCGCTGGAGACGATCGGAAAGAATCTCGACCGCGAAATCAAGAAAGGGAAGCTGGCGGAAGCGGACAAGGGAACGGTTTTGAGGCGCTTGCAGCCGGTGATGGAGATGCGCGGGATTGCCGCGGCGGATTTTGTCGTGGAAGCGGTGCCGGAAAAAATCGAGATCAAGCGCGCAGTACTGACGGAGGCGGACGCGATTTTGCGGCCGGAAGTGATTCTCGCGAGCAACACTTCGTCCATTTCGATGACCGCGTTGGCGGCGATGACGAAGCGGCCGGACCGGTTTGTGGGAATGCACTTCATGAATCCCGTGCCAGTGATGGTGCTGGTGGAAGTGATTCGCGCGCTCCAGACGAGCGAGGCGACGTTCGAAACGACGATGAAGCTGGCGGAGAAGCTGGGGAAAAAACCGGTGGCGGTGAACGACGCGCCGGGATTCGTTTCGAATCGCGTGCTGATGCCGCTCATTAACGAGGCAGCATATTGCGTGATGGAAGGCGTGGCCACCGCCGAAGCGGTGGACGCGGTGATGAAAACGGGAATGAATCATCCGATGGGGCCGCTGGAACTGGCGGATTTTATCGGGCTGGACGTTTGCGTGGACATTATGCACGTGCTGCAGGAAGGATTAGGCGATCCGAAGTATCGGGCGTGCCCGCTGTTGAAGAAATATGTGGCGGCCGGCTGGCTCGGGCGTAAGTCAGGCCGGGGATTCTATACTTACAGCCAGTGATCTACCACGCACAGAGAAGAAAGCCGGAGGAAATAGTATTTGCTTTTTCTTCGCCCTAGTGGTATTTTACAGGTTGCAGTTGGGTGACCGGGACAGCCCGGAAATAAAGATGGCGCAATGGGGTATGGAGTGGTAAACTCCACACTTCGTAATGTCCCCGAGCATGGATTTGGCGCCTTTCCCGGCGCACTGGGTTTCCTAATTTCCTCGACCGAGGTGGTGAGATGACAGACGAAAAACAGAAATTGCTGGAAGCGGCGATATCACAGATCGAGAAGTCGTACGGCAAGGGTTCGATCATGCGGTTGGGCAGCCGGGATGTTCTGGTGCCCGTCAGCGTGATTCCCAGCGGCTGCCTGTCGCTGGACGCGGCGCTGGGCGTGGGAGGCTTCCCGCGCGGTCGCGTGATTGAGATTTACGGCCCGGAGTCCGGCGGCAAAACGACGCTGACGCTGCACGTGATCGCGGAGGCGCAGAAGCTCGGCGGGCAGGCGGCGTTCATTGACGCGGAGCACGCGCTGGATCCGGTGTACGCGCGGAAGCTGGGTGTGGACGTGGACAATCTGCTGGTGTCGCAGCCGGACAACGGCGAGCAGGCGCTGGAAATCGCGGAAACGCTGATCCGTTCGGGCGGCGTTGATGTGGTGGTCGTAGACTCGGTGGCAGCGCTGGTGCCTAAAGCCGAATTGGAAGGCGAAATGGGCGAGCCGCAGATGGGTTTGCAGGCGCGGCTGATGTCGCAAGCGCTGCGGAAGCTGACGGCGATCGTGTCGAAGTCGCGCACCTGCCTGATTTTCATCAACCAGATTCGCGAAAAGATTGGCGTGATGTTTGGAAATCCGGAAACGACGACGGGCGGACGCGCGCTGAAGTTTTATGCCTCGATGCGGGTGGACATCCGGCGCATCCAGTCGATCAAGGAAGGCGACAAAGTGGTGGGCTCGCGGACGCGCGGGAAAGTGGTGAAGAACAAAGTGGCGGCGCCGTTCCGTGAAGCGGAATTTGACATTCTCTATGGCGAAGGCATTTCGCGTGAAGGCGATTTGATCGATCTCGGCGTGGACAAGGGTTTGATTGAGAAGAGCGGAACGTGGCTCAGCTTCGGCGGAGAACGCATGGGCCAGGGCCGCGAGAATGCGCGCGTTTTCCTAAAAGAAAACACGGACATTCGCGAAAAGCTGGAGCACGCGCTGCGCAAGAAGCTGGAGATTCCCCAGCCCGGCAATTCCAGTGCAGCTTCCGGGGCGAACGGCCACGCCGCGGCGGTCCCGGCTTCAGGGCACGGCGAAAAGCCGCCGGTGAAAACAGCCACCGCGGCGGCAGGCGCGGACGCCTCGAAAGCGCGGCCAGCGCGGTAGCGGAGAAAGTTCACCGTCGACACTTTGCAGTTCACGGTAAGAGAACAAAGAGGGGCGCGAGAGACGCGCCCCTTATGCTTTGTGCGGTGAGAACTGTGGCGAATGATTCGAGGCATCCGACATGCAGACGATGAATGCGGGGGTAGACTGAGCGTAGCATGGGGTTTCAGGATGAGATCAGGCGACTGCGATATCAGGGGGGCATGTGCCCTACTGAGGGCGAGCCGGGCGAAGGGGCAGGGGGCTGGCCGGACGGTCAGATGTTTGAAAACAAAGCACATAAGTGCGTACTAGCGCTGATTCTCTATTGCGGTACTAGAGGGAAAATTCTTACAATATGTCTCATCCTGAGAGGGAATGTTCC
>DATDNK010000077.1:0-9030 GCA_036518275.1 Candidatus Acidiferrum sp. | reverse complement strand
CCGGTTACGGCGACCGAGTAGGTTTTTTGTATCGCGCGGGGCTGCTACGGCGCTTTCACCTTCTGATAGAAAACATCCATCTGGGTATGCACTTGGCCTGAGAGCGGGTCCAACGGATTCACGGGTTGCGTGATGGTGTTGTGGCCGGCCCCAAACAGCGTGTGAACGGTGCCATTCGCCGAGGCCACGCTCAAGTATTCTCCTAGGGCGTAGCATGTAGCGATTTGCCTGTCGTAATTGGTCGTGGCAAACGGCTGCGAGGCGCTAGGAAGAGGAACGTTTGAGGGAGGAAGGGCAAACGGTCCGCTGGTCGCATGAATAGTGCGGTCCGCGGGAAATGTCCCGCCGCGGTCATGGGAGTTGGCCAGGTCCACATCCACGCTCTCATCGGTGTGTTGAGTGAAGTACAAAACGTGGACGTCGTTGGGGTCCTCATCAATCGCCAGCGCCGGCAGCACGTGATGGACGTCGCTCGACAAGCTGGGGTTCACCTGAACCGGGCCGGTCCACCTGCCATTGTTATTCTTCGTGAAATGGGCGTAGAATCTCACTCGCAGTCGTCCCGTTAAGTCCCCCCGGCGCTGCGCCCATTCTGTCCAACGGAGGTTTAGATCTCATGCGCGCAATCCCAGCCATTCTTTTTGTTTTTTTTCTGGCTTTTCTGGTTCAAGGAGCTGCCCAGGATCCAGGCACCTCGGATTCACTCGTGGTTCCTCAGCCTCTGCTCCCGAATGCCGCACAAGCAACGAGTTCCTCGGACCCCAACGATTCTGGTTACACCAGCCTGTACTTGCAGCAGCATGATTGGACATCCGAAGACGACGCCGATGATGCCATGCTTCGCACAGAGGCCAATCTTCAGCGTCGAGGTGGAAACCCAAGTTTTGCGGGCGACATGATGGATCAAGCACAGCAGCAGAGAGTTCTGTTCCCACAGTTCCTCGGAGTCGGTCCTTTCGCTCCTGGCATTCCCGTTTGGGTTTCTATTGGCCCAACCAAGTCGAACCACATTCAGAACGGCGTTTTGCGCACGGTCGTGGACAGCGGCCGCATGCGCTCTATATTGCCGCACCCCACGGACCCGAACGTTATGTATCTGCTTACGTCTTCCGGGGGACTCTGGAAAACCACGGACTTCTTGATGAACAAGCCACACTGGACAGCGAAGACCGATTTTCTGGCCACCACCTCAGGGGGAGCGGCCACGTTCGGCCGGACCCCCAGCACAATCCATCTCGGTCTCGGCGACCCCTTCGATGGCAACGTTGCGGCCGGCGCTTACATGCTGAGGACCGATGATGGTGGCGACACCTGGAGCCCAGCCGTCCGTCTCAACAACGCCTCCAGCATTCGCGACGTCAAGATTGACACCAGCGGAGGTCAGGATATCGTCCTGGTTGCCACCAACTTCGGGCTTTTCCGCTCGACGGATGGTGGCGCCACTTTCAAGCGCAATTCCAGCGCCGTTTTTCTGTATCCCACGCCCATTGGTACTTTTAGCCAAACCGTTTGGAGTATCGTTAACACCAGTATCGGCTGGGTGGCCTCCACTGAATCTCCCTTTGCTGGATTCTCAACCGACGGTTTGGGCAACCTTGTGATTTCCACCGATCATGGAGCCACGTGGAGTTCCCTGGCTAGTTTGCAGGAAACGTTTCCGCAGCCCAAAGGCGGTCCGGTCACTGTCTCGGCCGGTCGCATTACTCTTGGCGTGGGCGCCCCGGGCGACTCCTCCGTCTTTGCTTTCACTGCGGATCAAGGCGATGGCAGCCAGCTCGATCTGTTCCGCTCCGTAAATGGTGGCGCAGCTTGGGCACCCCTCGGTCTGCCTTTCAAGACGCCTGTGAACCCCAATCCCGACGCCCCTAACATGAACATCATGGGCGGCCAGGCCTTCTACAATCACATGTTGCTCGTCGATCCCAACGACGCCAATCGCAACACCGTCTACATCGGTGGCCAGCTGAGTTCCGCGAAGACCGTCGACGGCGGGAATACCTGGCAGATACTTGCGGACTGGCTCGCTCTCTTCAAGATGCCTTATGTTCACGCCGACTATCACGCGGCGGCAATTTCCCCAGTGACGAACTCAATTTTCTTCGGGACTGATGGCGGTCTGTTCGTCAGCAATGACGCCGGCGCCAGTTGGGATGATGGCAAGAACGAAGGCATCGTCAGCACTCTCGCCTATTCCATCGCCACTTCGCCCCACAGTTCCGCAATCTCTATCATCGGTACGCAGGACAATGGCACCTTCACCCATGTTCCAAACACCACTTTCTGGGAGCAGACCCTCGGTGGCGATGGCATCGGCACGGCTTGGAGCAAGGCAAACAACAATTTTGACGTGGCCTTCACTAGTTTCCCCGGCTCCAACATTGTTCGCTCCACCAATAATCCGCCCCTCATCCAGGCTAAGTGGAGTTTTGCGCGCAACGGAGTAAACCGCAAATTTGGGAACTTTTTCACCGCCTACGCCACACCAAGTGCTGCAGGCGACCCCTCTGGCCAGGCCTTTTTTACGTATACGAGCCGCCAGATTTATGCCACGACAAGTGCCGGCTCAATCTGGACCGACATCGGGCACACGACGATTCCAGGTAATCCCAACGCGAAACCACCAATCCCAGACACGCCCCCTTCACCCGGAATCGGCCCTACGCGTATCTTCCGAGACACGCCCCATGGCATCGGCGTCAGTCCGGCTGCGGACGGCTTGGCCCACGTCGCCGTGGTTTGCAATGGCGGATTTGTGGTTGTCACCCACAATGGCGGTGCCAGTTGGATGCAAACCGGGCTGATCGGGACAGTACCTGGATGGGGCGGTTTCAATTCCAACGCCGAATGGGCTGACGACAATACGCTGTATATCGCTTCGGAGAATCCGAGTCCCGGTGGCCGCGTTGCTAAGTCAACGAATGGCGGCGCTTCGTTTACGCGGGCGGACGCAGGCTTGCCCAACGTGCCCATTTCCAGGCTGCTGGTAAGCCCTCTCGACAAAAACACGATATACGCGGCTACTTTCCTGGGCGTCTATCGCACCACGGACGGAGGGGCAAGTTGGGCCCGCTTTGGCGCGAGCCTACCAATGGTTGAGGTGGATGACATCTACATGCCGCCCGATGGCAGCTTCCTGCGCATTGCTAGCTTTGGCCGCGGCGTCTGGGAAATCCAGCTCTAAGCTTTCTTCTCCGTATGCTGCTCTTGCAACTTCCTCAAGGGGGGCGGACTTTGCTTCGCCCTGTTGTCTTCTTGGCGTCTCATTTGCGTCCGATAAGCGGGGTGGTCTCAATGGGTCGACGCAACAGTAGCTCGGAGTCTACTTGCAGCAGTTTCAAAGGCTAAATTCGCTCCAGGAGATCACCTTCACACATTTCCGCCGGGTGGCTCTAGGAGAAAAATACTCCGTTGCGCTCATGCGCCAGCAGCGAGAACTCGTTGACGGAAGTGCTCGCGGGATCAGTCACGAACTGCGCAGTATCGGTTTGGCCGGTCCACACAATTTGGGCCATGTTCTGCACGAAGTCCCCTGCGAAGCCTGTGCTGGCGTCGCGTATTTTCGTGCGGCCCAACGGATGGGCCCACTCAATGTTCCAGGAGACGCTCGCGTCGACCGAAGGTCCATCGAGCAAAGCGTTCACCACGTCGTGATAATCTTCCACGTCTAGATCATCCACCTGAAATGAGGCCTTGCCAGCGGCGAAGTTTACATTAATGCTGCTCTCCGGAACCGCCACTGTCCAAAACAATCCGCTCTCGGTAATCCCAGGATTGAAATCGTGAATCTGCACGTCCTCCACGGGACTTGTGAAGACGTCAAGTCATATAAACGCGAACGCTCCGTGATGGTGCTTACCATCGACGCCGACGTATTCACCAATGAAGAAGCGCATGTCGGACTCGAAGGGAAGATGCGAGGATACGTCCCCGGCCGTATGCGTGCCTTGCCCGCCGACCGCCGCCCATCCGACAAACCCGTTAAAGTCCGTGATCGTGGACGGCTCGGCCCCGGAGCCCGGCAGGAACACATGAAATAGCGGAGTGCCGGGACCAAGCAATTCAAGCCCGCCTGGAATCGGCTGTGGATCCACGCCCGCGGTGCTGTTGCGTCCCTGGTTGGCTGCGGGAGCAAGACCCCCGAACGCGGGAGCCGACGCCACGCCGCCGAGCAATGGAATTCCCGCCACTGCACCCACGCTCAAGCCCGCTCGTTCCAAAAAGCCTCTGCGATTCAGAAGCCGTTGCGCGAAATGTTTGTGCCCGCGATAAGGCACCGCTCCTATGGCGGTTGCATGCTTCCGCTCAAACGGCTGCAACTTGTCTAACCTCATGTTGTTTCCTCCCGCTGAAATGATCTGACCGGAAATAGTGGCACACAAACTCAGCCTTGTTGGGAAACCTATTGGGAACCGTTGTCGGGAACTTGGGGACAGGAAATCAGCACGATTATCCCCTTCGCTTCGCAAAAGTCAAGCACAATGCCATTTGCGGGTCCGCTCGCGCTGGCATCCTCCTTTGCAACCAGCGCCGGCTCAATAAGTCCCTCCACCTTCACCAACTATCGGAGCGTGTTGAGGAAGATTTGCCCATATTCTCAGGTTCGGTTCGAGGCGCGCGGTGCAATCACAATCACCGAAGCCCCACGGGTAAAGGGCCTGACAAACGAGGCACTCGGAAGCTTGGGCTCTGGGCAGTCCGTATTATGCGGCGGGGAGTTCGATGGTGACGGCGGCGCCGTTGGGGTGGAGGTTCTGGGCGTAGATCTTGCCGTTATGTTCCTTCACGGTGCCGTAGCACATGCTCAGGCCCAGGCCGGTGCCATGGCCCACAGGCTTGGTGGTATAGAAGGGATCGAATACGCGGTCGAGGTTGCTAAAGCCTGGTCCGGTATCGCTAAAACGCAAGACGATTTTCCTGGCTTCGAGGTTTCCTTCCACCATGACTTTCTTTTCCTGCGCCTGCTCGACGGCTTGCGCGGCGTTGGTGAAAAGATTCACGAAAACCATCTTGAACTGGCCCTCATTGATTGGAATGCGCGGCAGGTTCGAGGCAATGTTCAATTCAAAGCTGATCCCCGCACTCTTCCACTGGTACTCGCACAACATCAAGGAATCCCGCACCACGGTGGCGATGTCCAAAGCTTTACGCCCGTCCTGCAGCGGCCGCGCAAAACTGATCAGGTTATCGATGATGCGCTTCATGCGCCGCGCTTCTGTTCCCAGGCGCTCGAGCTTTTGCTTCGCGCCATTTTCCGTGGTTTGATCCTTCAGCAAATCGGAGTAGCCCATGACCGCCGTCAGAGGATTGTTCAGTTCGTGCGCCACTCCGTTGACCAATTGCCCGATTCCGGCAAGCCGCTCCTGCTGTACCAACTGGCTTTGCGCTTGCTGCAGGCGATCCAGAGTGCTCTTGGACTCATTCAGTAGCCTGGTCAATTCCCGGGCCAGAAGCATTTGCCGCAAGAAAACGCACATTCCCATCAACAAGATGCCTACCAGCGTCACGATTACACGAAACGACCGCAACGCGCTCGCGGCCGGAACCAGGTACAGGACAGCCAACCCGATCACCGGCAGCGAGAGCAGTGCCAAAACCGCCAGGAAACCGGACACGTTCGACTCGCGCTCATTGACGGTTCCGGCCAGCTTTTCCGAAGGCACGTGGCGCGCACGAATGGCGGTCAGAATGAACCAGCAGATCGCGGCGTAGTCCGGAACGTCGTAAATGCTTCCGCTGTAGTATTCATTGCGTCCCAGCGCAGCGTTCAACCATTGATAGGACAGGAGGTACAGCGCACTGGCCCCAAAGAGATGCCAATAGATTTTGCGCCAAGCGCCTTCCGCCACCAGCGCCATGCCGCCCATCACGGCCATCAGTACGGCGAACTCCACGACGAAAAGCGGGACGAGATAGATGTTGTACACCACGGGGTCGTAAACAATGTACGCGTTGGGGTACAACAGGAACATGTAAAGGTAGAGCCACCACAAAAGAAGAATCAGGAAATTCAGGGAGCTGAGAAGGAATCGCTGCTCGCGCTGCCGGGAGCCTGGGCGCATGGCGGCGGCGGCCATCATCGGGACGGGCTGCAGGAACAGAGGAATGTCGGCCCAGAAGGGATTTGGCGGCTCGCGGCCTGCAATCACTTCGTAGAAGAGCCAGGCTGCGAAGTTGGTGGCCACCAGCGCGGAGCCGAAGGCCATGAGGAACCAGAACCAGCGCGTGCGCCCGGTATTGCTGAAGCCGGCCCAGAGCATCACGACAACGGTGAGGAGCCACAGCCCCACCCCGCTCATGTCAGAGAAGGCGGTGAGGGCCGCTCCCTGCTTCGCCAGCAGAGAAACGACCGTATAAACGAGCAGGAAGCCCGCAACGGTCCCCAACTCCCAGTGGGTGAGCTTTCTCATTCTTTCTTTTGTTGCTCCAAGCGAGAACTGGGGGACGCGCCTGCCTCCCTTAAGGCATGCGGGCATACGTCCAGCTCAGTATGGTTACTTTCAAGTTTAACGAGGAAACCGGGGAGTCAACCTGACCCTCGAGAAGATTTGTTGTGACGGTAACCGCGAGAAAAAGCTAAGAACGGAGAGTTTCATGCAATTGGATGGATCGGCCTGTCTCCTTGACCCTACTCTTTACGACCTGCTATTGTGAGGGGTTATTGTGGGCTCAGTATAGCTACTGAGCGGCAGGGTTTACCTACTGCAAGCATGCCGCGCCTGCGGCAGGAAAGCTCCTGTCGAGGGAGCGCTTTGTCTCATGGGCCTGACCAAACTGGTAATCCGGGGCGCGCGGCAGCACAACCTCAAAAACATCAGCGTCGAAATCCCCCGGAACACGTTGACGGTCATCACCGGGCTTTCGGGGTCGGGAAAATCCTCGCTTGCGTTTGACACCATTTACGCGGAAGGGCAGCGGCGCTACGTGGAATCGCTTTCCGCGTACGCGCGACAGTTTCTCGACCAGATGGAACGGCCGGACGTGGACGTGATCGAGGGACTTTCACCTTCGATCGCCATCGAACAAAAGACCACGACGCGGTCGCCGCGATCCACCGTTGGAACGATCACAGAAATTTACGATTATTTGCGCGTAGTGTACGCGTCGGTTGGCGTGCCGCATTGCCCGAAGTGCGGCAAGCCCATCACGCGGCAGTCGAGCGAGCAGATTGTGCAAGCGATCTTGCACGGAGAAATCTGCAGACACGGCGACCGCATCATGATTCTGGCGCCCATCGTCCGCGGGCGAAAGGGCGCATACCGCAAAGAGCTGGAAAAATTTGCGCAGGACGGCTACGTGCGCGTGCGGATCAACGGCGAGTTGTATCCGCTCGATGATTTTCCGGCGTTGGACAAGCGCAAGAACCACACCATCGAGATTGTTGTGGACCGCTTGCTCGTGAAACAAGGCATCGCCGCGCGGCTCGAACAATCGATCGCAACAGCTCTTAAGTTGGCGAGCGGGCTGGTGACCGTGGCGATTGTCGGCGGGAAAGAGCACACGTTTTCGGAAAAGCTCGCGTGCCCGGATTGTGGGATTTCGGTCCCAGTGCTGGAGCCGCGCTCGTTCAGTTTTAATTCGCCATACGGCGCGTGCCCGGCGTGCAACGGGCTCGGGTCGAAATACGATTTTGATCCGTCGAAGATCATCAATGACTGGTCGCGGCCGCTTTTTGACGGCGGGCTCGGGCCGGGCTCCGGCTCGGCGATCCTGAAAAGAACACTCGAACTCGGCGCGTACGCGCATGGGTTCGATTTGGAAACGCCATTTGAGAAGTTTGCGGCGCGCATCCAGAACATGCTGTTGTACGGCTATCCGCCATCGAATGGACGCGATAGCGGGGAGAATGGAGAGGCCAGAAGAAGGGCCAGGGGCGAGAAGGGCTTTCGCTTCCCCGGCATCCTGAAATTTCTGGAGAGAAATTTCGAAGAGTCCGGCTCAGACACGTACCGCGAGTGGATGACGCAGTACATGTCCGCGACTGTTTGCAGCGTTTGCCATGGCAAGCGGCTGCGCCCGGAATCACTGGCGGTCAAACTTGGCGGCTGGTCCATCGCGGATTTTACCGGTCTGTCGCTGAGTTGTGCGCGTCCTGTAGTGGACAAAATCCTTGCGCAACTCAGCGAGAGGCAAAAAGAAATAGCCGCGCGGCCGCTTGAGGAAATCGCTGAGCGCATCGATTTTCTTCTTGCGGTGGGCCTCGGGTATCTCAGCCTGGAGCGCTCGGCAGCGACACTTTCCGGCGGGGAAGCGCAGCGCATCCGGCTGGCGACGCAAATCGGTTCGCGGCTGCGTGGCGTGCTTTACGTTCTCGATGAACCGAGCATCGGGTTGCATGCGCGCGATAATGCGCGGCTGCTGGGTTCGCTGGAACATCTGCGCAATCTCGGCAACACGGTGCTCGTGGTTGAACACGACGAAGACACGATTCGTCGCGCGGATTTTGTGGTGGACCTGGGGCCGGGCGCGGGCAACGCTGGTGGTTACCTCGTCGCGCAGGGCAAGCCCGAACAAATTGAGGCTACAGCGGAATCGCTCACAGGCCAGTACCTTAGTGGCGCGGCAAAAATCCCCGTTCCGGAAAAGCGGCGCAGCCAAAACGGGAAAGCCATCCAGATTGTCGGCGCGACGGCGAACAATCTCAAGGAGATTGACGTAACGTTTCCGCTCGGTTTGCTCACGGTTGTTACCGGCGTTTCTGGTTCCGGCAAGTCCACGCTGGTGAACGACATTCTTTATCGCGCGCTGGCGCAGAAGCTTTATCGTTCTTCGGAGGCGCCTGCGCCGCACCAGCAAATCCTTGGCACGGAGCACATGGACAAGGTCATCGAGATTGATCAGGCGCCGATTGGGCGCACGCCGCGGTCCAATCCCGCGACGTACACAGGAGTGTTTGCGCCGATTCGCGATTTGTTTGCCATGCTGCCGGAATCGCGCGAGCGCGGCTACCGCCCGGGCCGCTTCAGCTTTAACGTGAAAGGCGGGCGCTGCGAAGCGTGCCAAGGGGACGGCTTGCGGCGCATCGAGATGAAT
>DATDNK010000076.1:0-9749 GCA_036518275.1 Candidatus Acidiferrum sp. | reverse complement strand
CATGTGATTGATCACATCGAGTACGACGATGCGCCTACGAGTGCAGCTGGAGGCTCTAGCGACAGCAGTCATCCTGTTCCAGCAGCAGGCCGCGGCGCCATTCATGTGGTCACCGACGTGATCGGAGCAAACGCCGTTCTTCACGGACCGGCAGGCCACGTCCTGAACAAGTGCGAGACGCCCTGCAGCTTTAACGATCTCAAGCCGCAGCGCTACAGCCTGGAAGTGAAGAAGGACGGCTATCAACCCGTTCAGACGGCGCTACAAATCAAAGGCGACGAGGCCCAGGACCAAAAGATTAAGCTTGAACCGCTCGCCAAGGGCATCTTCATCAGCACGCAACCGCCGGGAGCCGATGTTTTCATCAATGGTGCAAAACAGTCCGGGCAGACTCCGGTTACGTTGCCACTCGCCCCGGGGCAGTACAATTTGGTGTTGAGGCTATCTGGCTACGAACCCTACTCTGGGGGTATTCAAGTCAAGGATATCCAGACGCAACTCAATGTAGCTTTGACCGAGAGGTCTGCCACCCGCGTTGCTTGGGCGCAAGTGAACAGTAGCCCCAAGGGCGCCGAAATCATTGTGGACGGCAACTCCACCGGACAGTTCACCCCTTCACGAATTCAAGTACCCTCGGGCCTCCATACGGTCACGCTGAAGCTCAGTGGTTATCAATTCGCAAGGCGCACGTTCCAAGCCAGCGAAGGGGGCACCGTCACCATCGACGTGCCCCTGAAGCAGTAGAGCAATAAAGCAATAAAGAAAGATGGTCTGGAGACTTCCCGCAAAATCTTTCAATTCAACGAAAAACGACTTCAATGGAACCCCTACCGAAAGCGTAACAATTTGTTACGTCGTATCTCTTCGACCACGGTGCTGCTGTTCCTTCTCTGTTGAATCTAAAAGACTTACCTCATCCCCCTCCGGGATGCTGAGTTGCTTGTCTTTGCGTAGGGCCTGTCTGGCTTCTTGGGGTGAACCATAACTATCGGCCTAATCAAAGGGCTGAAGCCAGCAACTTCGAAAGCATTCTAGGAGAATACTTTGGCTCTTCGAGCCACATTGCCAACCAACGACGGCGAGCGCGGGGGGCGTTCCGGCCGGGCTGCGGAGACGACTCCTAAGCCTGCCGGACACGGCACGGTGACCGCGATTTCGATGTCCCCCTCCGCAAATACGGACCACAAAGCCACCGAAGTTTATCGCGCGCTTCGAAACTTTCACTTGCTCCTGCGCTCCGAACGCCTCTACGAGAAGAATCATCCATGCCGGCTGGACAGTTTGGATAGCGCCTACGATTCGCTGCGGCAGATTACGGAGACTCTCGATGGGCTCGAGGTCCGAATCGAGCGCGGCGGAATTGTGGCCCCGAGAATCGGCAACGGGCACCTGCCGGACGCACGCGGAGAGTTGCAGCAGTTGGCCGGGGATTTGCACCGTGTCGGAATTTGGTCCCTGGCCTTCTCCAGAAAATTCCATGTGGGCGAACTGGACACTTTGGCGCGACTCATGAGGGAGTCACTGCTAAAATCGGAGGGGCCAGGAAGCGCTGCAGCTAGCGCTTGGTGGCCAGCCCGCCTATTGGAGAACCGAGTGGAAGGTATTTCGGTCAATACGCAAACCGAACGCAAAGTGGACACGGTCTTAGCGAGCCTGATTGGCGCCTTGGTGGCTTACGGCGGAAATGCGCCGCGCGAAACCGGCGACTCGCCGATCAAAGCGCCGGACTTCGATGATCTGATGGCCACGTTGCGCCTGTTAGCGCGCCTTACGCCGCCGCTCGAAAGCGCGCGTGGCCTTTCTCCGGAAGAAGCGGCACGGGCAATCCACGGAGCCATGGAAGAGGCCAGCCGCGAGAGCGTGCGCATGCTCCTCCACTCCGTCTCGCAATACTCTCCTCGCGACGGCGAGCAGCCGCTCCCTTACCTTTTGCGGCTCTCCGAGAACATCATTCTGGAATTCCTGAGCGCCGAGTTTGCCAGCGGCTCGCTTGGCTCTCCGGCGGTTCGGCCAGCTTTCCATCGTTTGGCAAACGTACTGGTGGAGTCCGGCGCCTATACCGGCCCCCATGCTTCGCAACACCTTTCCTCGTTGGCAGTCACTTGGGCAACGGACACGCATCGCGAGCAGTTGATGGACCGATTTTGGCTGGAGCTTCCCGCGCGGGAAAAGTCGGCCGTGTTGCGCGGGCCGGACGTCTGGTGCGTTCCCGTGGCGGCCCTGCGGCAGACCCTCGGGCAACTCGTGGATGCCGGTGCGGACGCTCCGCGGCGCGAAGCGCGAAACATCGCCCTGAATTACCTCCGTCGCCTGGACCTGCCCGATGCTTCGGCCAGGCGCTTAGTCGCAGCCGGACTCAACGAGCTTGTTCCCATTTTCGAATCGCTGTGGCCAAACCAACTGCCAGAAGAATTCAGCCGCACCGCCATGAAAGCTCTTCAGTCGGAGTCGGCTCCCGAAACTGCGGCATTACTGGCGGCTCTCGTGGAAGCTCTCGGGCGCATTGCCGTGAGTCGTGGGGACTATACCGGATTTGAATTCATCCTCACCGGCCTTGAGCGCGCGCCGCGGGACCAGGAACACGATCACATGACGGCCCTCTCCGCGCGTCTCGTTGCGCAAGACCGCTGGTTGCTGCTGGTGGACGCCTCGCTGGCAAAGCGCCCGCTCGACCCTGTTCTTCCTCGATTGTTGCAGCGGGATCCTGAGCGACTGCTGGATCGCCTGACTCTGTTGCTCACAGAGTCCGGAGCCTCGGAACTGATACCCGCAATGGCCCGCCTGCTGCGAACCATCGGCGTGCCCGTTCTCAACTTGCTGGAGACGCGGTTATATGAAGCGCGCCGGCAGCGCGTGACCGCCGCGATCAAGCTGCTGGCTGCCGCCGATCCCGAGCGTCTGTTGCGAGGTTTCGCGCGTGCCATCGGAAGCTGGGAGTGGAATCTCCAGGATCTGGCGGTCAGCGAGCTTTCCCGGCCTTCCAACGCCGGCTCAGCGCAAAGCGCTGCCTTTGTTTTCTCGGCGATTCTCTCAGACGCTCATCCCATGGTTGTGCCGATGATGATCGATCAAATCGGTTTGGCGCAGGAAGCTACCGGAGTTCCACAGCTTCTGGAGATTGCGGCGGGCGAACATGAGGTTTTGCGCGACCAGTTTGTGCGCATCAAGGCCATCGAGGCGCTCGGACGCATGCGCTCCTACGAAGCCGCGGAGCTCCTTCACACGCTGGTGGAAAAGCGCGACGGTCTCGCCCATGCGGAGCCTGCGGGCATACGCGCTGCGGCCGAAGACGCGCTTGCCCTGATCGAGAATCGGCCCTCTTTCAAGCAAGCCGCTGCCGCGTTTGGCGCGCCCGCACAATCCAGCTCCAGCTACCTCATTCCGCGCCGCTATGTGCGCGTGCCTCTGGAGTCGCCGTTGCGTGCGCAGATTGAAGGAGCGCCCGCCGGCCTCGCCCGCGTAAAAACCATCAGCCTTGGCGGCGCTTATCTCGAGTCTCCGCGAAAACTGACAGTGGGCGACTCCATAAAACTGGAAGTGCGCGCCGGTCTTCGCAAAATCAATTTCACCGCGGTGGTTCGCAACATCGGCCAGGACGGCAACGGAGTGGAATTCGTCCACATGCGCGACGAAGACCGCGAAAGGCTCCGCAAGTTCGTCCAGCGGCATCTCCAACTCTAGCCCCAATAGACTCTGATCCACCCTGTGTCTCTGACAGCTTGTCGGCTCTGAGCCACGTGATTGGGCGTCCGCCGAGACAGTCCACCTCTAGTACAATGTGAGTCCGCGCCGGGTTTCGCTAAGGGGGCTTGGAAACAAATGTGCCTCAGGCAATTCACAACTGCGTTGCGCCAAGCGGCGATAGTCTGTTCTGCAGTTCTGATCGTTTTCTCTGCGGTACTTGCTTCGGAGCCCTACGCGCCAGCAGCGCCGCAGGCCGGTGGTGTTCAGGCCGCGGGGCCGAAGGTTCGCATGGTGCGGTCCGTCTCGGGCACCAAGGGTGAGAATCGTGGTGGAACCTACGTTATTTTGGACCCCCGCAGCAAGTTCTATGTACCTGAAGATCGACAGGTGATTGTCTACTTCGAATGGGAAGCGCAAAAGGGAACGCACCACTGCGAAGGGACCCTCAGGGGGCCGAACGGGCAGCTCGCAGTGATGTCCAGCTTCGACTACCCCGCCACGCAAACCAAATTTGGTGGCTTCTGGACAATACCCCTCTTGGAAAACAGTTCCCCAGGTGTATGGATATTCGAATCGCATGTGGATGGCGAATTCGCGGGACAGCTTCAATTTGAAATCATATCCGCGAAACGCCCTGAAGAAGCCGCAAGGGAAGAAGTGCTGCCCACGCCTGCCGAAATCTATAACCGGGCAGTGGCCGCTAGCGCCATCGTCGAAAAACTTGATGAAAAAGGCCAGCCCATCGGTGCCGGCGCAGGCTTCTTTGTAAGCGATGGCTCTCTCATTACCGCCTTCCGAGTTCTCGATGGCGCTCACGCTTTGCGAATTCAACTGGCAGACGGAACCAGCATTCAATCAAAAAGTGTTGCAGCGTGGAACCGCCGTCGAGACTGGGCTATCTTGAAGGTGGATGGGGCAAAGACAGGAAGATTACCTGTCGCGTCCAAACCTTGGTCGATTGGCGATCACTGTTATTGGCTCGACACGAAGACCGACGGCGGACGCGTGATCGCAGACGGTCAAATCGTGGGAAAGGAATCGCGAGAAGGATGGGGCGAGAGGATAAGCCTCTCCAATACTTTCGATACCGCGGCAACAGGCGGTCCGCTCTTGAACGAACGCGGTGAAGTTATCGGGTTCTTGGGTGGCGTGCTCTCGGAAGGAATGGTTCCGCGCGCTTTGAGTGAAGGTCAGGCGTACGGCTCGGCGGGCGCAACCTACGCAGTCACGGGATCAGCAGTTCCAATGAGCATGGTGACGCTGGCTCCTAATACTGCTGCGACAACACTGCAAGCTCTTTGGGAAAACGGGCAATTCACTCCGCTGATTACAGCATCGCGCAACGTTTCCTTTGGGATGATGACCCCGGGCAAACCTCAAAAGGGGAGGGCGCCCTTCGCCAAAGAGATGAAGATGGATTTCACCCGCCAGGATGACTCGGCAACAATACTCGTCGCTCTACAAGCGATGGACACATTGAAAACCACAACGGAGTTGCGGATTTATGACGCAGACAATCACCTGGTCAGCAAAGGAGAACCCATTAAGATTACCCTCCGGCGTGGCGAACCGCTGGAACGCTATTGGAGTTTTTCCCTCAGCGTTTTTCGGCCAGGCGTATATCGGGCAGACGTCCTGTTAGGTGACGCGGTGGCGTGGAGAACATACTTTCGCTTGAGAGAGTAGCAGGCAACCCTCCTACATGCGCGACGAAGACCGCGAACGTCTCCGCAAGTTCGTCCAGCGCCGTCACCAACTCTAGCTTGCTTCTTGCCTTCCCCGCCTATTCTAAGAGTCAAGAATCTCTTGCTTGCCTGTGACGTACCCCTGACCCACTGAGGGCTGCCTGCGGTCGCGACAAGAAGCGACATTCTCGTGGTTTCCCGCCGTTGCTCTTCTTGTCGCTTGCCAGACGAGCCTAATCCGCGTCATTCTGCTCCGCGCAGACCTCCGGTTTGCCTGGGAAGGCAAGGACGGAGAAGTTTTCAGTTGAAAGCGCGGCTACATTGCAGTAAAAGCCCTGTATTCAATTGTTTCAGGTGCAAATGGCGGGGCTGCCCGCCACCGCTAGGGGTAGCGGCAGATTCTCAGAGGCCACAGGAGGAAGACTCATGCAACGCAAGCAAGGGGTGTGCGCTTTGGCGGGTTGGCGGTTTGTAATTACGGGAGTTTTGCTCGTCTTGGCCGTACTCGGCGGCGCAGCGGTCGTTTCGGCCCAGGTCAATACGGCTTCGCTATCAGGAACGGTTCTCGATCCGCAGAATCTCGCCCTCAAAGGTGCGAAGGTTACTTTGACCAACGCCGCCACAGGCGCCGAGCGCAATGCCATCACGGATGAGAGTGGACGATACAACTTGGTCGGAATTCCCCCGGGCCAGTACAAAATGACTGTCGACGCGGGCGCTAACTTTTCCGTTTACGAGAATGCCAGCGTCGTTCTGACCGTTGGCGAGGCCGCGACACTTGACGCCCAGCTTCAACTTCGCAGCCAGGTGCAAACCCTCACCGTGACTACGGAAACCACGCCCGTCGAAACTACCAAGACGGAAGTCTCCGACACCGTTGAGCAGCGTCGCATCGAAAATTTGCCCATCAATGGCCGCAACTATATCAACTTTACGCTTACAAGCTCACAGACCACGCGCGACGTCTCTCCCACCATCGGCCCGGCGCCAAATAGCGGCTTGAGTATTGGAGGCGCGCGCGCCCGCGGAAACATGGTCAGTGTCGATGGTGCAGACGCCGGCGACAACTCCATCAACGGCATTCGCTCCACGATTTCGCAGGAAGGTGTGCAGGAATTTCAGCTCATTCTGAGCAATTACAACGCGGAATACGGCCGCGCTACCGGTGGCGTAGTCAACATCATCACCAAGAGCGGCAGCAACGAGTTTCACGGCGATGCTTTCGGCTATTTTCGCAACAAGGCGTTTCAGGCGCGCAACGCCTTCTCAGGGGAAGTCGACCCAGTGACCGGCGTCCTCAGTCCGGTCAAGCAGGCCTACACGCGCACCCAGAGCGGTCTCACCCTTGGCGGCCCTTTAAAGAGGGACAAGACGTTTTACTTTTTCTCTTACGAATACACACAACGCGAAGAAACTGGATTTTCGAGCATCGGCATCGGCAACTTCGGATTATCCCCGTTTAATTGCGGGGGATGTCAGTTGCAGGGTCTCTTGCTCACGCCGAGCCAGGCCACAGCTACGGGGGCACTTCTTCAGGCTGCTCAGGCAGCAGGCGCCGGCGGAAATGCTGGGCTAGCGCAGGCGCTCCAAACGGAGGCTGGCAGCTACGCATTGCTCATGGGCTCCGCATCCAGCGTCGCGGTAAACGGCTTGGACCCTGGAGCTTTGGTCACAAACTTGTCGGGAGGATCGATTACCCCAGTTAACCCGGTCTCCACTCCGCAAGGAACCTTTTTCGCTGAGTTTCCTTTCCCTGTTTCGTGCCCCGGCGGCTCAACTGTGAATTCCGTGAACTGTAACGGCGCCGCAGCTATCGGCCCAAACGGCTCCGTGGTCCCCGCGGGCGCGGTTCCCCTCCCCGGTTCGTTCGTTGCGCTTAACGGCATCCGCGGCAACTACCCTGTTATGGAAAAAACCAGCTTGTGGTCCGCGCGCCTCGATCAGCGCTGGAACAATCACAATAATTCTTTCGTGCGCGTTGGCGTGTCTCCTTCGCTCGTTACCGGCCTTCCTTCTACTTCTCAAAACCAGGTGTTCGGGCAGAACTCGGGTTCCCGCGCCGGGTACAACCAGTCGCGCGATTTCAACGTGACGTTTCAGCACGACACCATCGTCACCGATAAAACGTTCAATGAATTCCGGACGCAGATCGCGCGCCGCGGTTTGCACTTTGGTTTTTCGCAACTTCCTGGCGGCTCCAATATTGGAGTCAATATTCCCGGGTTCGCCTATTTCGGACGGGAACCTTACTCCACCGTCGACCGCATCGAGCGCCGCTTTGAATTTACCGACCACATGACGCTCGTCCGCGGCAGCCACACTTTTAAAATCGGTGGCGACTACAATCTGATTCAATTGCGCTCGAAGAAGGCGCAGATCTTCGAGCTCGACTTCGGCGGCGACGTGAATTTCGGCGGATTCTCAGCGGGTACTTTTCTATTTGATTGCGTCGATCCTGCGACGGGAGCCAATCACAAGGGCTCCTGCGCTTCCGGAGAAATCGCGTTGCCCGGTACTACCGGCCTACAATCCTACGGTCTCGGCATTCCGACCTCCTACATTCAGGGCATCGGCAATTCGAACAATCCCTTCGATAACCAGCCTATGGGGTTCTTCGTTCAGGACAGTTGGCGCATCAACCGGCATCTCACGGCCAATTACGGCGTTCGCTACGACGTGGAAATCAGTCCGCTCTTTACGCCCGCAACGGCCGTGAACGCTGCGGCGGAAAAGGCTATGGGAGTTGTCGAAGGCATTCCGCGCGACTATAACAACGTGGCCCCGCGCTTTGGTCTGGCCTGGGATCCATCCGGAAATGGCAAGACGGTCATTCGCGCCGGCTATGGCATGTTCTACGACCATCCGCTCCTGGCCACGGCCTTCGACTCTGCAACCGCCGACGGCGGACGCTCCGTTCAGTTGCTCTCCAGCGGAGGCACGCCATCGGCTTGCGGCCTCGTCACAACACCTTGCGGAAATGGCCTCGACTCTCCGGCAAACCTGAATGGCTCGTCTATTTTCCAGGGCGTGCTGAATGCGCTGCCCAACATGTTCTATTTGCCCGATCAGCAACGCTTCGATCCGCTTGCTAAGGGTTCCCTGTTTGCGAATCAAGCCTATCTCCAGGCGGGTTTCCCGCTGCCCATTCTGCCGTTCACACTTCCCCTCTCGAGGGACTTCGTCTACGCCTATGCACACCAGGCGAATCTCACCATCGAGCGGGAACTTGCGGGCTCATGGAAATTCAGCCTTGCCTATCAGTGGACTCGCGGCTTGCACTTGAACCGTCCGGTAGACATCAACTCCACAGATCCAAAACTCCTGGCACAAAATGCCTTTAATGCCGCCGCGTCCGGACTCAGCGTTGGCAACCCACTCACTGTCGTTGTTCCGGGCGGCACGGCGAACACGTGCGTTGGGACGCCGGGCGGCGGCAGTATTTTCCTGATTGCACCCGGCGTGCTCGGCCAGGGATTTGCTGCGCCGAACTGCCCCGGACCAGGACCCGCCGCTCTAGGCTTCGTGGCCACTCCAGCCTTTTTCAACTTCTTCCGTCGTTCGGGACCCAATCCATCCTTCGCGGGTTTGGTTCCTGGCGGTTATGCAACGGAGGTAGGACTGGCGGCCCTGGCGGGCTATCCCCAAGGCCCTGGCGTTCCCGTGCCTTGGAATAGCGTCGACGCCCAGCTCTCGGACGGAAACTCTTCGTACAACGCTTTGACCTTCAATCTGTCGAAGCGCTTCTCGAAGGGATTCGAACTGCTCTCCAGCTACACGTATTCCCATTCGATTGACGACTCGACAGACCTGCAGTCTCCACTCGAACCGCAGGATAGCCGTTTCCCCAGACTCGAGCGCGCCAACTCCGTGAACGACCAGCGGCATCGCTGGGTCACCAGCGCGGTTTTCCAGTCAGCCAGCGCTAAATCCGGTGACGGATTCTTCAAGCAGTTTTTCGGCGACTTCACGCTTTCGCCAATCGTAGAATTCTCCTCCGGCCGACCGTTCAACGTCATCACCGGCGAGGACACACGCTTGGATCTTGGCGCATCTCAAGCTCGTCCTTCCATTACAACATCGGGGAGCGGCACGACCTCCAAATACACCCCGGGCGTCGTCTTTGTGCCCGCCAATGTTTGCTTAACCGGTGATGGCAGCGCCTTTACCGTGCCGTTCATCGCGCCACCGGCAGGCTGCATAGGCAACCTGGGCCGCAACCGCTTCCTCATGCCCAATTTCTTCCAGTGGGATATGCGTCTGTCAAGGCGCATTCCCTTCGGCGAACGGCTCAAGCTCGACCTCATCGCCGATGCTTTCAACCTCTTCAACCGCTTGAATGTCGCCGCGGTCAATCAGCTCTGCGATCCACTGGCTGGCGCA
>DATDNK010000075.1:0-6009 GCA_036518275.1 Candidatus Acidiferrum sp. | reverse complement strand
ACCATCGATAACCAAATTGACATCACCACGGGCACGTACAAGCTGAAGTCCATCTTTAACAATGCCGACAATGCTCTTTTTCCCAATCAATTTGTCAATGTGCACCTGCTGGTTGACACGAAACACGATCTCACCATCGTTTTTGCTCCCGCCATCCAGCGCGGGCCTCAGGGAACCTACGTCTATGTGCTGGCCGGCGATAACACCGTGAAAATCCATCCGGTCACGATTGCGCAAACCACGGGCAACCGCATTGGCTTGAGCAGCGGCATTAATCCCGGCGACGTTGTCGTCATTGACGGCCAGGACAAGCTCCAGGACGGCAGCAAGGTCGCGCCAACGATGACTGGCGGAAGCGGCAGCGGCGCGCAATCATCCACTACAAACACAAACACACCGGCAAGTCCCAGCGCGCCCGCGCCTCCCAATGCCTCTCGGCGCCAGTCCGGAGGTTCCCGGCGATGAGTCCGTCTCGGCCGTTTATTCTGCGGCCGGTTGCCACCACATTGCTCATGGTGGGTGTTGTTCTTGTCGGCTGGGTGGCCTATCGGCAATTGCCAGTCTCCGCCCTCCCGCAAGTCGACTACCCCACCATTCAAGTGCAAACGTTTTATCCCGGCGGCAGCCCCGAGGTCATGGCTTCTTCCGTGACCGCCCCGCTCGAACGACAGTTCGGCCAGATCCCCGGACTGAACCAAATGACTTCCACGAGTTCGTTCGGCTGCTCCGTCATCACCCTGCAGTTTGAGCTGGACCTCAACATTGACGTCGCCGAACAGGAAGTTCAAGCAGCCATCAATGGCGCGTCGAATCTTCTCCCCCAGGGCCTTCCCAATCCGCCCATCTACAGCAAGATCAATCCCGCGGATGCTCCCATTCTGACGCTGGCGCTTTCTTCTTCGACTCTTCCGCTCCCCAAAGTGGAAGATTTGGCGGACACGGCTTTCGCGCAGAAAATTTCGCAGCTTTCGGGTGTGGGACTGGTCAGCATCAGCGGTGGACAGCGCCCCGCGGTTCGCATTCAGGCCAATCCCACCGCGCTCGCCTCTTACGGTTTGAGTCTTGAGGATTTGCGCACCGCGCTCGGCCAGGCCAACGTGGACATGGCCAAGGGCACCTTTGACGGTCTCCATCAGGCCTACACCATCGGCGCGAACGACCAATTGCTTTCCAGCGATGGTTACAAGCCGCTCATCATCGCTTATCGCAATGGCGCGCCGGTGCGCGTGAGCGATGTCGCAAACGTCATCGACGGGGTGGAAAACAACAAGCAAGCCGCCTGGGCCAATCAGAATCCCGCGGTCATTCTCAACATTCAACGCCAGCCCGGCGCCAACATTATCGCCGTCGTCGACCGCGTGAAAAGGATTCTCCCGCAGCTTCAGGCAGCGCTTCCCGCTGCAGTCAAAGTGGATATCCTTACCGACCGCACCACCACCATTCGCGCTTCCGTGGACGATGTGCAATTCACGTTGGTGCTGACCATCGCCTTGGTCGTGATGGTCATTTTTCTTTTCCTCCGTAGCATTCGCGCGACGATCATCCCCAGCATCGCGGTGCCCTTGTCGCTGATTGGCACCTTCGGCGTGATGTATCTGCTGGGCTACAGCCTCAACAATCTTTCTCTCATGGCGCTTACGATTTCGACGGGTTTCGTTGTCGACGACGCTATCGTCATGATTGAAAACATTAGCCGCTTTATCGAGGCCGGTGACTCGCCTCTGCAAGCCGCGCTGAAAGGTTCCGAGCAAATTGGCTTCACCATCGTGTCACTGACCGTCTCCCTGATTGCCGTGCTCATTCCTTTGCTTTTTATGGGCGACATCGTTGGCCGCCTCTTCCGCGAATTTGCCGTCACCCTGGCCGTGACCATCCTGGTTTCCGCCTTCGTTTCTCTTACCCTCACGCCGATGATGTGCGCGAAGCTGCTTCGTCACCAGAAGAAAGAAGAAGAGAGCTGGTTTTATCGCAAGTCCGAGGACGCTTTTAACGCGGTCATCGCCTTTTACGGACGCACTCTGCAATTCGTTCTGCGCTTCCGTACCACCACGCTCGTCGTCACCATCGCCACCCTCGTCGGCACCATTCTTCTCTACATCTACGTCCCCAAAGGTTTCTTTCCTGTGCAGGACACCGGCGTCATTCTTGGGGTTTCCGAGGCGCCACAGAGCGTTTCGTTTGCGGGCATGACCCGCCGCCAGCGGGCTCTCGCAGACGTGATTTTGAAAGACCCTGCTGTCGAAAGCCTTTCCTCTTTCATCGGCATTGACGGCACCAACACCACGCTCAACACCGGTCGCGTCCAGATTAATCTGAAGCCGCTGGCCGAGCGCAGAATCAGTGCTTCCGATGTGATTCGCCGCCTCCAGCCTGAACTCGTCAAGGTCGACGGCATCTCGCTCTTTCTCCAGCCCGTCCAGGATTTGACCGTCGAAGATCGCGTCAGCCGCACGCAATTTCAGTACAGCCTCGAAGACGTGGACCCCAAGGAGCTTGCTTCTTGGACCACTCGTTTCATGGACAAACTGAGGTCACTTCCGGAGTTGCGCGACGTCGCCAGCGACCAGTTGAACCAGGGCCTGCTCGCTTCCCTCGCGATTGACCGAGACACCGCTTCGCGCCTCGGCATTCTCCCCGCGGACATTGACAACACCCTCTACGACGCGTACGGCCAGCGGCAAGTCTCCACCATCTTCACGCAGTTGAACCAATATCACGTGGTCCTTGAAGTCGATCCGCAGTTTCAGCAGGATCCCAATTCTTTGCAAAACATTTACGTCAAATCCTCCAACGGGACGCAGGTACCGCTCAGCGCCTTCACCCATTTTGATCCTGGCGACACCGCACTCGCTCTGAACCACCAGGGACAGTTTCCCGTTGTGACGCTTTCGTTCAACCTCGCGCCGGGGGCGGCGCTGGGTGACGCTGTGAACGCTATCAACCGCGCAAAACAGGAACTCAACATGCCTCCCAGCGTCCAGGCCACTTTTCAAGGCACCGCCGCTGCTTTTCTCCGCTCCCTCTCGAATGAACCCATCTTGATTCTCGCTGCCGTGATTACCGTCTACATCGTTCTCGGCATTTTGTACGAGAGCTATATTCATCCGATTACGATTCTCTCCACGCTCCCGTCGGCTGGCGTCGGCGCAATCCTCGCTTTGCTGCTGTGCCACTCCGAGTTCAGTGTCGTCGCGCTCATTGGCATCATCCTGCTCATCGGCATCGTCAAGAAGAACGCCATCATGATGATTGACTTCGCGCTCGAGGCTGAGCGCAAGGAAGGGAAGTCGCCGCTCGACGCCATCTACGAAGCCTGCCTGCTCCGTTTTCGTCCCATCATGATGACCACCATGGCCGCTTTGCTCGGCGGGTTGCCTCTCGCGCTGGGCACCGGGGTTGGTTCGGAATTGCGCCGCCCTCTCGGCATCACCATCGTTGGCGGCTTGATTCTCAGCCAGCTATTAACGCTCTACACCACTCCCGTGGTCTACTTGGCCTTCGATTGGCTTGGCCGCCGCTTCCAATTCCACATTGGCAATCCCATCGAGGAACCTGCGCCCGGGGACTAAATGGATCACATTTCTTCCAACTTCTCGGCGCCCTTTATTCGACGGCCCGTGGCCACGTCGTTGATTACCGTCGCGATTCTTCTTTCCGGCGTCGTCGCGTTTCGGTTCTTGCCGGTCGCTCCGCTTCCCCAGGTGGATTTTCCCACCATCTCCGTTGGCGCCGGCTTGCCCGGCGCAAGCCCTGAAACCATGGCTTCCGCGGTTGCCACTCCTCTTGAACGGCAATTCGGTCGCATCGCTGGCGTCACGCAGATGACTTCCTCGAGCGGCCTCGGAAGCACCAACGTCACTCTCCAGTTCGACCTCAACCGCGACATCAACGCTGCCGCACGCGACGTCCAAGCCGCCATCAACGCCGCTCGCAGCCAGTTGCCCGCGGACCTTCCCAATCAACCCAACTACCGCAAGGTCAATCCCGCCGACTCTCCCATCCTTTTGCTCGCGTTGACTTCCGACAATATTCCTCCCGCGGAAATTTACGATGCCGCCGACTCCATCCTCGCCCAGAAGCTGGCTCAAGTGGAAGGTGTGGGGCAGGTTTTCACGTGGGGCAGTGCGCGCCCGGCGGTACGCGTCGAAGTCAATCCCCATCAGCTCAACAGTTACGGAATCAGCCTTGAGCAGATTCGCAACTCGCTGCGCTCCGCCAACGCCAACCTGGCCAAAGGATCGCTCTCGAATGCGGGCCGGACTTGGGATGTCGGCGCCACCGATCAGCTCTTCAAGGCTTACGAATATGAACCCTTGATTGTCGCCGGCCATCAGGGCGCTCCGGTGCGCCTGCGCGACATCGCCGATGTCGTTGATTCCGTCGAAGACTCCCGCAACATGGGCCTGTCGGGCGGCAAGCGCGGCGTCCTCATGGCCATCTTCCGCCAGCCCGGCGCCAACATGATCGAGACCGTCGATCGTGTCGCCGCTCTGCTTCCCTTTCTTCGTTCCTCGATTTCTCCTTCGCTGCATCTCAATGTGGCCGTGGACCGCACCACCACCATTCGCGCTTCCGTCCACGACGTCGAAATCGCGCTGATGATTTCCATTACGCTGGTCATCTTCGTGGTTTTTGCGTTTCTGAGGAACGTGTGGGCCACCATCATCCCGAGCGTGGCCGTTCCGCTCTCCCTCATTGGCACCTTTGGTGTGATGTACCTATGTCACTACACACTCGACAATCTCTCTCTCATGGCCCTCACCATTTCCACCGGTTTCGTCGTCGACGATGCCATCGTCGTCATCGAAAACATCGCCCGTCACATCGAAAACGGCATGAAGCCTTTCGCCGCCACCATGAAAGGCGCTAGCGAAATCGGCTTTACCGTTCTTTCCATGAGCACTTCGCTGGTCGCCGTTTTCATCCCCATTCTGATGTTGGGTGGAATTGTTGGCCGCCTCTTCCGGGAGTTTGCTGTGGTTCTAACCGTGGCCATCGCCGTCTCGCTTTTCGTTTCACTTACTACCACACCCATGATGTGCGCGCGCTTTCTCAAGCCCGAAACCGGCCAGCACAACCGCCTCTATCGTTTCTCAGAAAACGCCTTTAATCGTCTTCTCCGGACCTACGATGTTTCCTTGCGCTGGGTGCTCCGCCATCAGTTCCTCATTTTTTGCGTAACCATTCTCACTGCCGCTGTCAGCATCTTGATGTACATGTACACGCCCAGGGGCTTTTTCCCCCAGCAGGATACCGGCCGCTTCACTGGCCTCGTCCAGGGCGATCAGGATTTATCTTTCACTGCCATGACCCAGAAGATGCGCGAATTCACCAACATCGTCCTGAGCGATCCAGCCGTCGACACCGTCACTTCCTTCACCGGCGGCGGCAGCGGCGGCAGCACCGCCCGCATGTTTGGCCAGCTGAAGCCGCTTAGCGAACGCAAGATCAGCATCGACCAGGTCATCGCGCGAATCCGTGCGAAAAGCTCGAGAATTCCCGGGGCCGCTTTGTATCTGCAGGCGGTTCAGGACCTAAGCATGGGCGGACGCATGGGCGGCGCGCAATACCAGTACACTTTGCAGGCCGACAACCTCTCCGACCTTACCCACTGGGCGCCGATCCTGCAGCGGCGGCTCGCCCGGATTCCTGAACTGCGCGATGTCAATTCGGATCAGCAACTAAAGGGTCTTCAGAGCAGCCTGGTCATCGACCGCGACACCGCTTCTCGCCTGGGTGTTGCCGTCCAGGACATCGACAACACTCTTGGTGATGCTTTTGGCCAGCGCCAGGTCTCCAACATCTATAAAGGCCTGAATCAGTACCACGTCGTTCTCGAAGTTGCCCCCGAGTTTCAGCAATCTCCCGAGGCCCTCAAATTCATCTACGTACCTTCCAAATCCGGCAAGCTCGTTCCTCTCAGCGCGTTTGCGCACTACGAGCCTTCCTCTACCGCCATTTCTGTAAATCATCAGGGCATCTTCCCGGCGATTACTCTCTCCTTCAATC
>DATDNK010000074.1:0-4938 GCA_036518275.1 Candidatus Acidiferrum sp. | reverse complement strand
AAAAGTATCGTTTGAACATTGTTCGCCCCTGTTTAAATAAAGGTGTAAATGCGCTGTAGACGCTACTTGCAAAGATCACGTCGTCACATGATCCGTTTGTAGGACGAAAGAAGCGGCGGTTGGGTTACTCGGAAAATTCCTGCGCTGCTTCTTGGACCAGACTCCTGCATGGTCAGCGCAGGACCGTTCCGTAGAATACGCCTTTTCCTCCGCGAAGATTGCGCCCATACGAAAAAACGGCCGTGACCCCGCCAAAAATTCGTACTTTGCACTGCAAGCCGGAATCCCACAGCCAGCGTTGTGAACCGAAGAGCCCCGAAGAATCCGCAATGGCACCGCTGTCCAGAAACGGCCCGACCTTAAAGCGGAAAAGGCCATTTCCATAGATGTTTTTGTCCAGCTCCCAGTTGGCAAGGAAGTATCGCCGCCCAAGAGGCGCAGCTCCTTTCCTTCCGTCTATCGTTCCTGCATGACTGCGCAGCCACAACTCGTTGTCGCGTTCCACGCCCAATTGGAAGAGTTCATCGAGCGAAGCCTTACCCGCGGTTGTGCCCACGCGAAGCTGCCCCCGCGTTTCGTAATCGTCTCCACTCGTGCGTGGAAACCAATGCGCGTTTAACGATCCCTGCAATGTCGCGAAGGGTCCGAGGGTGCTCGCAAACTCGCGCCCCGCTCTTGCTTTTGTGGAAGCATCCAGCGTGAAGCGGCGCTCGGGAACGCGCACTAAGGTCCTATCCCCACCCACCCACCCGGCGAGCGAATTCCCGCCAGTGAGAAACGTGCGCTGCGCCGGCGTCAGTGTGTTACTGAAATTGCGGAAATTGCGGTTCGCCGCTTCTACACCTGCGCTCCAACTCCAGCGTCCGGTAACAACCTCCCGAAATTCGGCGCCAGCGACAATCCGCCGCAGGTTCAAGTCCGTGAGTGGAGTCGTGGCACCGAAGAAAGTTTGCGACAAATTCCAATTCTCATTCCGCGCGTCTGCGTAGAGGCGTAACCGCAAACTGGGGTCGCCATAGACTGGCATGGAAGCGGTAACAAAAACGCGCCGCTTCTGCGCATCCCAACGCACGAGCGAAGTCAGATTAATTGCATCATGCCGCAGATTGTAGAGTTCGGGATAAACCGTTGCGTAGGGAAGACCGCTTAATAGAGAGACGATCCCCTCCGCTTTTGAATCGCCCCACAGATTTCTTTCCGCCAAGTGCAAGGTCAAATCGTAATTCCCGGATTCCGCGGGCCTAAGTTCGATCCGGCGGCTGGAAAAAATGCCCAAGTTGTCCAGACGCGATTCCGTGGTGAGCAGGGCATCGGCGGTCAGGACTTGAGGAGCGTTGAAAGCCAAAGCGCGGCTGCGTAGCCGCTCGGACAATTGCAACGAAGGCGCGAAAGCAACGCTTCGCAAGCGCGGCTTGTCTTCAGGATTCCAATACTTCAGCGCCGCTTCGAGGTTTCCTTCCAGGAAATAAATCGTGGCGAGAAACTCATGCGTGTAGGCGTCCGTCGCATTCAGCCTGAGCGCCGTTTGCAAGTCTTTTTTGGCAAAACGAAAGCTTTTCTGTTTATAGGCGATACCCGCCAGCTCCACGGGAAACCGTGAATCGCGTGGTGATTTCCGCGCACCTGTCTCGAACGCAAGTTTCGCTTCGTCCCATTTTTCCAGGCGGGACATTGCCATCCCTCGCAGAAAATCGAATTCGGATGACTGATCTACCGGACCCTGAGCAAGCCGCGCGGCTTCATCCCAGTGTCCGGCGTCGAAGGCGCTTTGCGCGGCTGCAAGGCGGGCCTGCTCGAAGTTGTGATCCTGGCCGAAACCTGGAATGGCAAGAAAAAACAACACGAATAAAGCAAAGAAGAAGCGGATCACGCCGCCTTTTCGGGGACCGCCAGCAACATCCAATTGCGGTTGGACCGCCATTGTTTTTCGAAGTCTGCCCGTTCGACGCGAAGAAGTTTGCCACGAGCGGGGTCATGGATGAAAACCGCGTCGTGCTGCCAGTCGATCCCGGTCACGACCACATAATGCAGCGGCGCGCTGGCCTGCCCCAGCTGAAGGCTCACAATCAGCGGCCGCCCCTGTTTCAGATGTTCTTGAAGGTCCGTCCAACTTCCGTCGAGTACAAAAACTTGGAAGCCGGAAGTTTTGAGATAGTTCTCCATGTCAGAAGCGAAGATCCCGCGCGCCTTGCGCGAATAAAGCTGCTTTTGAATCGCCGCGGCATTCGCACGCTGCGCATCGGTCCGCACGCCATGTGCGTTCCAATACTGCAGAATCATGGAAATGGCCGCCGACCCGCAACCGTCCTCGCTCTGCTTGACAAACGGTACATCGAGCCATACTCCCGCGCTTTCCTGGGGCGCCGGTTGGACGGTCCACCCCAGGAAAAGCGTCAGGAACAAAGCGAATGTGGCCCGCTTCCAGCCCGTAATAAACGACTCCGATGGTTTGGGATTAGCGGAGCGCTAGCGCCAATACGACTATAGCGAGCGCGATAAGGATGATCCAAAGCATATCGCGGTCGGAAATGCGTCCGGCGGCAAAATCGGCTTGCGCTTGCCGGGAACGCTGCGCCAGTTTGGCGAGATCTTCGTCGCTCAATTGGCCAACGGCCTTATCCACCTTCTGGTAGTCGAGCCCGGCGGATTTCACCGCCTTTTGGCCCTGGTCGGAAGAAAGCAGTGTTCGAACAGCTTCTTCATTCGCTTGACGAGTCTGGGCGGGGCGAGCCGCGTCTTTGCTTAAGTCGCTCAGGGAAACGACATGTTGCTTGTCCTGCGCCAGAGCCGGGGTCCCCGCCGCCACGAACAGAGCGACGATCCCGAGCAGAAACAAACACAGCTTGAGGCGAGAATGCATTCTTCCTCCTATGCTTGGCTGGGGATACGATTAGTTTACGAATTGCGTGGCGCGGTGACAAGAACGTTCTTAACGCAGTGCCGTTGTTTGTCGCCCCCAACTGTGTTCTAATTCGTCGTTCGCGGATCGACCACTATGGAATCACTCGCCGTCCTCGCGGTCGCTCTGGTCATTATCACGCCGATTCTGGCTATTGCCGCCTTCGTTCGCGTTCAGCGACTCGCAGAGCAATTGCGCACGTTCCCGCTCAATAAAATCACGGAGCGGCTTTACGCCTTGGAGCGGCACATCGCCACCATCGAAGAAACGCTCTCCTCCGGCCAGCCCCCTACCCCCGTATCTCGGAAACCAGCGGCAGTTGCACCGACTCCCACGTCGCCGCCCCCGCAGACCATTGTGCCACCGCCGGCGCAAACTGTCCCGCCTCCTCCCAGGGCTCTTCCAGAGATTCCCAAGCCGCACGAGCTCTCAACTCATTCTCCGCGGCCCAGTGTCTTCGCGGCGCCGCCGCTCCACTCTTCGCAATCCAGACTCTCTTCTTCTTTGGATTGGGAAACGATCATCGGCGGCAGATGGCTGAATCGCATCGGCATCGTGGCTTTGATTGGTGCGACCACTTTTTTCTTGAAATACGCCTTCGACAACAATTGGATAGGCCCCAGCGGCCGCGTGGCCATTGGCATTGTTCTCGGCGCAGCCATGCTGCCGTGGAGCCAATGGCTCTTGCGCCGCGGATACTCTTATTTCTCCGAAGGCATCGCCGGGTTGGGCGCCGCAGTCATGTACTTGTCTCTCTGGGCCGGCTGCCAGTACTACACCTTGTACACGCGGGATGTGGGCTTCTACGCGATGATCGTGGTGACCGCGGGCATGGCTGCGGTGGCCCTGGGCAGGAATTCTCAGCGTATTGCGCTGCTTTCGCTTGTCGGCGGGTTCCTGACACCCATCCTTGTGAGCAGCGGCAAAGACGAGCAGGTCGTCCTTTTCAGCTATCTGCTCATGCTTGGCCTGGGACTGTTAATCATCGAGCTTCGCCGCGATTGGCGCTATCTGACGCCGGTTTCTTTCGTATTCAGCGTGATTTATTTCTGGGGCTGGTACGACAAGTTCTATCAACCGGCAAAGCTCGAACGTACGCTGATTTTCGCTACGCTCTTCTTGCTTCTCTACGCAGCCGTGCCAATTTTGCGAGCCGTCAAATCTTCGAGCGTCAACGAACTCGATTCCTTGTTCGTGCTGGCAAACTCTTTTTCCTACTTTGGGGCGCTCTACGCCATGCTGTGGCCGCGGGACCGCTGGCCGCTGACGCTGCTGGCTCTGGCCTTATCCGCGGGACATGTCACCGTAGCGCGAGTCATTCCGCCCCCAAAATCCGGCCAATCGGCGTTGATGCGATTTTTGTACGCAGGCATGGCGCTCACTTTTGCCACGCTGGCGATTCCCCTCCGGCTGGATGGCAAATGGATTACGCTCGCGTTTGCTGTGGAAGGCGCGGTCCTCGTCTGGACGGGCTTTCGCTCCGCAGTCGCGGGTTTGCGCGGCGCCGGTTATCTTTTGATAGCCATAGCTGCTTTCCGCTTGCTCGTTTTCCCTCTGCCGGCCCGACAGTTCCTGTTCAACGAAAGGTTCGCCACTTACGTGGTTCTCATCGCCTGCCTCGTTGCCGTGCTCTATGTCGCTCGTGAACAACTTTCCTCCATCTCGTCCGAAGAACGCGGCCTGCTTGGCTTTCTTGCTGTGTCCACCAACTTCTTTGCGCTTCTCGCGCTGTCTCTAGAGTTGTGGGACTATTTCGGCCGCCAGTCCGGCCTGGGGATCGACTCCGGTCTCGCTCAGCATCTTGCCCTCTCGCTCCTGTGGACGGCCTACGCTTCGGCTTTGATTGGGTTCGGCATCCAACGCAAATCCCCGCTTCTTCGCTGGCAAGCTCTCTCGCTCCTTGGCCTGGTGGTCATCAAGGTGTTCATCTACGACAGCTCCTACCTCGAACGCTTCTACCGCATCGTCTCGTTTTTTATCCTTGGCTTGGTCCTGCTCGTGGTTTCGTTCCTCTATCAGCGCAAGGTGGCCCGCGAGCG
>DATDNK010000073.1:0-4898 GCA_036518275.1 Candidatus Acidiferrum sp. | reverse complement strand
GGAAAGAATATATTCCAGAACTGCGGCGCGGGAGCAACGAACTCCACAGGAACGAGCGATCCTTCCGCATTGAGCTGCGATGGGCGCACCACGTTGACTTCCACCTTCTGCTGCGTTTTGGCGTTTTCAAGAGTGAACTTTGTTCCCGCCTCTAGCCCTTGTGCCAGGATGATCATGCCCCCGGTCGCGCTGACGGTGTGCGTAGTCCCTTGGATTGGCTTGTCTTTGCCTTGCAGGTGAACCAGGACCGGAATGCGCAAATGCACGCGCTGTGCGCGGCGCCGCTCCTCAGCTGTGGGCTGTCGCTGCAAAGCCGGGCGCACAGCCGGCGATTGACCGGGCCTGGGGAGCGCGCCAGGCTTGGCGTATGGGCTTGGCTTCACAGTTCGAGTCCCCAGAAATCCATTTCGGGCGCGACCAGCTCCACCCCGTATTCCCACCCGTCCGGCCGGGACTGCCCTTTCCAGACGATGATGGCCGCGTTACTCGAGTGCGTGGCCAAATTGGTGAGCGCCACGCGTTGTTCGAGTCCCAACTCATGTGGGAGAACTACCATGCAGCCGTAGGGATTGATGATGCGAGTGTGGGCCTCAGCGCTGAAACGCTTGCCGGACGCTTCGTCCCATTCCAAGCGCACCGGAACACGGGAATTCATGCGCCGCCCGCGGCGCCGTTCCGTGGATTGCCCATGCGCATCTCTGTGCTCGCGCACTCTTGTGGACAGTTTTGCAGGCATTTGTGCCTCTAGAGGGCCATGCTAGAGTTGAGGAGCAAACGGGTCAATGGTACGAAACCGCCACAAAGCACAAACAAATAGCTGTACGAACGGACAGGTAAAAACACCGAACGGGACAGGTCGTGAGAAACCTCATCGTCAATGCGGATGACCTCGGTTGGACCGACGGCGTGAACCGGGCCATCTTAGAGGCTTTTCGCCACGGAATCGTGACCAGCACGTCTCTGCTGGCGAACGGGACGGCCTTCCTCGAGGCGGTCAAGGAGGCGAAATCGGCACCAGGGCTAGGAGTCGGTGTGCATTTGAATTTGAGTGATGGCTCGCCGGTGGCAGACCCCGAAAGCGTAATGAGCCTGCTGAACGATGAAGCCCACTTCGCAGACGGACCCAAGAGTTTGCTGTTGAAGCGGGCCCGGCGCGGGCTGCTTCTCGATGAAGTGGAAGAGGAATGGGACGCGCAGATTCAGAAAGTGTGCGATGCGGGCATCCGGCCGACACATCTCGACGGACACAAACACGTGCACATGCTCCCGGGATTGTTTGAGATTGCCCTCCGGCTGGCAAAGCGGCACGGCATCGAGGCCATACGCGTCTCCCTGGAAGAATCTAGCCTGCGCGCGGCGCTGGCTTCCGGAGAAAAGCACCGCGCACGGGTTGTGATGAAGCAAGGCATGCAGGCTCGCGGACTCAAGCTGCTGGCTCGCGGCGCGCGAGAACAGGCCGCGCGCGCGGGAATTGCAACGGCGGATTATTTTTGCGGCATCGCGCAAACCGGAGAGCTAACGCGCGAAGGCATTGAGCGATTGCTGAAAGTCCTGCCCGAAGGCACAACCGAATTGATGTGCCATCCCGGATACTCCGACGAGGCCCTGCAAAAAACGGCGACGCGGCTGCAAGCTTCGCGCCAAAAAGAATTGGAGATACTTACCGACACCGGGATTCGAAATCTTGTCGCTTCCCGGGGGATTCGCCTGATAGACTATGCCTTCGTGACCCAGGAAGCCTGAAGGGGTGCCCGGAAATTTCTGATGAGAAGCGATTCGCCCATTCAATTCTCCATCGTTGTACCGTTCTATAACGAACAAGAGAACATTTCGCCGCTTTATGTGAAGTTGACGGAAGTGATGGACGGTATCGGTGAACCGTATGAGCTTGTTTTCGTTGATGATGGCAGCAAGGATAATACGTTCAAGGTCCTCGCTGACATCTATGAGCACGACCACCGTGTGAACGTCGTGCGGCTGCGCCGGAATTTCGGACAGGCGCCGGCACTGAAGGCAGGCTTCGACTTTGCGCGCGGCGAAATCATCATTTCCATGGACGGGGATTTGCAGCACGACCCCGAAGAAATCCCGCGATTCCTGGAAAAGATCGAAGAAGGCTACGACATCGTGAGCGGATGGCGCGTGACGCGCACGGATCGCTGGCTCACGCGGCAACTGCCAAGCCGCATCGCCAACAAGATGATGGCGAAACTTTCCGGAGTCGATCTGCACGACTTCGGAACCACCTTTAAAGCGTACCGCCGGGAAGTCTTGTCGGAGATTCATCTCTACGGTGAACTGCACCGCTTTATCCCGGCACTGGCAAGCTGGGCGGGCGCGTCGGTAACGGAAGTGCCGATTTCAAACATTCAGCGAAAGAACGGCACATCGAATTATGGAATATCGCGGACCGTGCGAGTCTTGCTGGACCTGCTGAGCGTGAAGTTTTTGTTGGACTATTCCACGAAGCCGCTACAGTTTTTCGGGTTGGGGGGATTGCTGTGCCTAGCCGCAGGCGGGGGAATCGGACTGTGGGTATTCCTCCGTAAGGCGCTTCTGGACGAAGGGCTGCTGGCCAATCATGGCCCGTTAATGATTCTAGGGATGGCGCTGGTAATGGGGGGGATTCAGTTTATCGCCATGGGATTGATTGGGGAGATGCTGGCGCGGACGTATTACGAAACACAGAACAAACCTGTTTACACGGTGCGAGAGCTGCGCAGCCGGCGCGAGGCTATGGCTGGCCGCGATGAGCCTCCGCGAACCGCAGGGGCGGCAGGCTGGTAACTCTCTCGAATATGCGCGCGGAATTGCCGCACCTTCACAAGCTTCCTCTCGATTCTGGCAACGCTGTTTCCCTCAAAACTTTCGGGAGAGTCTAAACTCCCGCCAACATGCGACGCGAAGCTTTGAGCTATCTTGCCTGCCCGACTTGCGCCGGCGAATTAACTCTTCGCGATGAAATGCGCGAAGAAAAAGAACACGTCATGGCGGGCCAGCTCGCGTGTGTGCAGTGCCAGGCACAGTTTCCCATTCGCGATGGCGTGCCTATTCTCTTGCCTGTGAGTCTCGAAGCAGTAAAACTCCAAACAGCTTCGCGGTTTGCGGAAGAGTGGACGCGGTGGAAGGATTTGCGCGGATATTACGAAGAAGAATTCTTTGCCTGGGTTGCGCCCGTAACCGGAGAGGATTTTAAGGGTAAGACGGTGTTTGAGGGCGGCTGCGGGAAAGGACGCCACACCGCAATCGTTGCGGCGCATGGAGCGCGCGCGATTGTTTCGCTTGATCTCGGAGAGAGTGCGTTTGTCGCGTTCGCGCATACCCGGGATTTGCCGAACGCCCATGTAATCATTGCTGACCTGCTGCATCCGCCCGTGCGTCCCGTTTTCGACATGGCGTTTTCCGTGGGAGTCTTGCATCATTTGCCGGATCCAGCCGCCGGATTTGCTAGTCTGGCCTCTCGCGTGAGAAACGGAGGCCGCGTATTTTTCTGGGTCTACGGTTATGAAGGAAATGAGTGGATCACGCGTTACGTAAACCCCATCAGGAAGGCGATCACTTCAAAATTACCTGCGGGCCTGTTGCGCGTGCTATGTCTTGTGCCGTCCGCGTTCTTGTGGATCGTCATCAAGCTTTTTTACCGGCCGCGCGTGGATGGAAAGGGCCCCAAGCATCTCCCCTACGGAGATTATTTTGCGGCCATGCACAGCTATCCCTTTGACGAGATTCATGCCAACGTGTTCGATCAATTGGTGACGCCGGTGGCATTCTACCTGAAGGAAGAGGAAGTGCGGCCATGGCTGTCAACCGGATTGCGGGATGTTCTGCTGCGGTCGCACCGGGGATACAGTTGGACGGGACTGGCGACTGTGAACAGGCACTAAAGATTTTGTTGCCAAGCCATTAAAGCAGATTGCGCGTGGTGCCGGGACGTGTCTGCGTTAGGGTCGTTACGCGAGGGAGGTAACGTGAACCGCGAACATTTCTACGCCTTGATGGGCGGCGAAGGCACGCTCGACTATGAGCTTTACCTCAATACCAAAGCGCTGCTTTCCTGCCAGAGCAGATTCGACGAATTCTGCAATAAGGACGAACTGCAATTCCAGGTCGTGCACCAAATCGAAGAATTGTGGATGAAGCTGATTGCCTATACCCTGCTGGATATTGACGAATATTTGCAGCAGGAAAACACCAATCGAGTACTTACGCTTTTTCGCCGCGTGCACACCGCCCAAAAGCTGATGACCGAGCAGCTCACGCTGCTCGAAACGATGTCACCGAAGGAGTACCAGGAAATTCGCAAGCGGCTCGGCAACGGCAGCGGGCAGGAATCGCCGGGATTCCGCGTCCTGTTGAAGATGTACCAGCCGGTGTGGAGCTCTTTTGAAACGCACTACTTGAAGAAACACGGACTGACCATCGAGAAAATCTACGATACGGAATATTCGCACGGCGATGCCTACGTTGTTGCCGAAGCGCTGGCCGAATTCGATGAGCTTTTCCAGAAATTCCGGCAAGAACACATGCAGTTGATTCACCGGACCATCGGCTTCGCCGCAAAATCGCTCAAGGGCCGGCCGGTGGAAATCCTGGAAGAGGGCATGCGCCAGAAGTTCTTCCCAGAACTCTGGGAAATCCGAACGCGCATGACCGACAAATGGGGCGCAGAATATGGCGTGAAGCGCGACCCCCTCGGCGGCCACCATTAGCCGCTCGCGCCCACCATGATGAACGCACAGTTCCACGCGGATGCTTGGGATATGTGCCGCATTGCGATTTGCTCTCGGTTGCGACGCGAATCCTCCCTAGGCAGGATGGCTCATGCGACCCGCTGATCTCAGGGACGCGCGATGTGGCGGTATTCTCCGCGGAAGAAAAGCAGCGGTTCCCCGCCCCCA
>DATDNK010000072.1:0-6495 GCA_036518275.1 Candidatus Acidiferrum sp. | reverse complement strand
TCCGTCGAAACCAAAATACTACGTTTTAGAGATGCTGCCATACCCTAGCGGGACTATGCACATGGGACACATGCGCAACTACGCGATTGGTGACGTAGTGGCGCGGGTGAAGCGGATGCGGGGATTCAACGTGCTGCACCCCATGGGTTGGGACGCCTTTGGGCTGCCCGCGGAAAACGCAGCAATTAAGAACAAAACCCATCCGCGCACCTGGACCAACAACAACATCGCGCAATTCCAGAGAGTGCTGCGGCGCTTTGGGTTCAGTTACGACTGGCGGCGCGAGATTTCCACGTGCGAGCCGGAGTATTACCGTTGGAACCAGTGGTTTTTCCTGCGCATGCTCGAACGCGGCCTGGCGTACCGCAAGAAAAGCTTGGTCAATTGGTGTCCGAAATGCGGCACCGTGCTGGCGAACGAGCAGGTGGTCAACGGAGGTTTCTGCTGGCGTCACGAAGACACACGCGTGGAATCGCGCGAAATCGAGCAGTGGTTTCTGAAGACGACTGCTTATTCGGATCAGCTGCTCGACGATTTGAAGCAGCTCGAAGGCACGTGGCCAGAACGCGTCATCCTGATGCAGAAAAACTGGATTGGGAAGTCGCAAGGGGCGAAGGTGAAGTTTGCCGTAATGGGTGTGAAAGGCGCGAAACCAATTGAAATCTTCACCACGCGCATCGACACGATTTATGGTGCGACGGCGATCATCCTGGCGCCCAGACACCCGATAGTAGACAAACTGCTCCGAGGGCCCATGAACCGGAAGCCCCAACCTCCACTTAAGGCGAAACTGAAACAATTAGACAGAATGCGCCAGACTTCGGTGAAAACTGAGGATTTGGCGACGCTGGAAAAAGAAGGTTTTTTCACGGGACGGTATGCGAAGAATCCTTTTACCAAAAAGAAGATTCCCATTTGGGTTGGGAATTTCGTGCTGATGGAGTACGGCACCGGCGCGATTATGGCTGTGCCTGCGCATGACCAGCGTGATCTGGAGTTCTGCAGAAAATACAAACTGCCCGTGCGCGTGGTGGTGCAACCGAAAGAAGTTGAAAGTTCAAAGTCGAAAGCTGAGGGCCAGAAGAAATCAGCATCGGTTACTGGTTCAAGCCGACAGGTCGGCGAAGAGGCTTTCACCGACTACGGCATTAGTGTGAATTCGGGGCCGTTCAACGGGCTTTCGTCGGAAGAAGCCATCGCCAAGATGTCCGCATTCGCGGCGCGTAAGAGATTCGGCAAGGCAGAGACAATCTACCGCTTGCGGGATTGGGGGATTTCCCGACAGCGCTATTGGGGGACGCCCATTCCGGTAGTGTATTGCGCGAAGGACGGAATGGTGCCTGTTCCGGACAAGGATTTGCCGGTTTTGCTGCCGCCGGATCCGACCTTCCTTGCTGGGGAGACGTATGCAGCTCCCCTACAAGTGCAGACGGGGATGGCGGATTCGCCGTTGGCTACGCCGGAATTTGTGAACACGACCTGCCCGAAATGTGGCGGACCGGCGCGGCGCGAGACCGACACCATGGATACGTTCGTGGATTCTTCCTGGTATTTCTACCGCTACTGCGATCCCCACAACGACAAGGCGCCTTTCGATCCTGCGAAAGTTGCCTACTGGTTTGAGTCACCGGACGCCGAGTCACCGGGGATTGACCAATACATCGGCGGAATCACGCATGCGATTCTGCACCTGCTCTATTCGCGCTTCTGGTGCAAAGTGATGCGCGATTTGGGATTAGTCAAGCACGATGAACCCATTGCCCGGCTATTTACGCAAGGAATGGTGCAAAAGGGTGGCGTGGCCATGTCCAAATCGCGCGGCAACGTCGTCGGCGCCGAGGAAATGGCCCAGAAGTATGGCGCCGATACGGGGCGGCTGTACACGCTCTTCGCCGCGCCGCCGGAAAAAGACTTGGAGTGGAGCGAAGAGAGCATTGAAGGCTGCTGGCGGTTTGTGAATCGCGTGTACCGGCTTATCGAGCGACATGGGGAAGCCATAGCGAACGCAGGCAGTTTTGATTTTGGCCGCAGCCCTATGTCCGAGAAGGAAAGGGAACTGATTCGCAGAACCTATCAAACGTTGCAACGCGTGACCAGTGATTTTGAGACACGCTGGCACTTTAATTCGGCAATTGCGCTCATTATGGAACTGACGAATGACATTTACGCGCTGGAGCCGTTAGAACAGGGCGTACGGCCAGAAGTGCGGAAAGAAGTGCTGGAAATGCTGACGCTAATGCTCGCGCCGATGACGCCGCACCTTGCGGAAGAGTTATGGGAGATCTTGGGGCATCCTGACGGACTGTGGAATGCGCAATGGCCGATTTTGGTCACTGGACAGCTTGAACTGGCACGCGAAGATGAAGTTGAGATTCCCGTTCAGGTGAATGGACGCGTGCGAGGCAGAGTTAAGGTCCCGGCAGGATCGGCGGAGCCCGAGGTGGTTCGCGTGGCACTGACGCTGCCGACCATCGCGCAGCACGTTAACGGAAAGCGCGTCATCAAGCAAATTTATGTGCCGGACAAATTGCTCAACCTGGTTGTTGGGTGACAGCCCAGGTTTTGTAGTGGCGGGTCTTTAGACCCGTGCTTTTTCTTTTTGCGGGGTTAGCCTAGGAGGCGGCATGGCCGAGAGTGCGGCGAAGCCAGTTGCAGCGCAAGAGCAGGGAGGCAGGATGAAGGCGGAACTCGGCGGAGTGGTGGTGCTGGACTTCGGCGGGCAATATACGCAATTGATTGCGCGCCGCATCCGCGAGCAGCAGGTCTTCTCTTCCATTCTGCCGTGCACCGCGCCGATTGCTGAGATCCAGAAGCTGGAACCCGCGGGAATCGTTCTGTCTGGCGGGCCAAGCTCCGTGTACGACGCGGATGCGCCAAAGTGCGACCCGAACGTGTTGGCGCTGGGAATCCCCGTCCTGGGAATCTGCTATGGCATGCAATGGATTACTCACACGCTGGGCGGCAAGGTAGAAAAAGCCGAGCGGCGCGAGTACGGCCGCGCTCATCTGCGTGTGGATTGTGCGGGCGGGCCGGAGAGTTCTGCATTGTTTGCAGGCGCGCCAAAGGAGCTGCGGATTTGGAACAGCCACGGCGATAACGTGCGCGCACTGCCCCCGGGGTTTCGAGCTACCGCGCACACAGAAAATGCAATCGCCTCACTGGAGGATCCGCAACGGAAGATTTATGCAACCCAGTTTCACGTGGAAGTGAAGCACACCGAGCGGGGCACCGAACTGCTCAGAAATTTTCTTTTCCGCGTCTGCAAGGCCGAGCCGAAATGGAGCGGCGCGGCGTTTATCGAAGAAACGACAGCGGCGATCCGCGAGAAAGTTGGAACCAAACATGCGATCTGCGCGCTCAGCGGCGGCGTGGATTCGACCGTGGCCGCCGTGCTGGTGCACCGCGCGATGGGAAACCGGCTGACAAACATCTTCGTAAACACCGGATTACTCCGGAAGAATGAGTTTGAGAATACGCTGGAGATGCTGCGCGACAGGCTGAAACTCCACGTCATTGGTGTGGACGCTTCGGATCGGTTTCTCGCACAACTGAAAGGAATCACCGACCCGGAAGAGAAGCGACGCCGCATTGGCAGGGAATTCATCGCTGTTTTTGCCGAAGAGGCACAGAAGCTCCAAGCCGGCGAAGCTCACGGCGAAATCGGCTACTTGGTGCAAGGAACCCTCTATCCTGACGTGATCGAGTCGGTTTCCGTGAAAGGCCCTTCAGCGACGATTAAGACGCACCACAATGTGGGAGGCTTGCCGGAGAAGATGCCCTTTGCGCTAATTGAGCCGTTGCGAGACCTGTTCAAAGACGAAGTACGCCAAATTGGGAAAGAGCTGGGGTTGCCCGCGGAAGTCTTGGTGAAACATCCGTTTCCCGGGCCGGGCCTTGCAGTTCGGCTGCTTGGCGAGGTTAGTCGTTCCCAACTGGTTACCCTACAAGAGGCTGACGCTATCGTCGTTGACGAAATTCGCAGAGCCGGGCTGTACGAAAAAGTGTGGCAGGCGTTTGCTGTCCTGTTGCCGGTGCGGAGCGTCGGAGTAATGGGAGACTTCCGGACTTACGGCCAGACCATAGCAATCCGCGTAGTGGAGTCGGACGACGCCATGACGGCGGACTGGGTGAAGCTGCCCGGCGACGTACTGGAGAGGATCTCGACGAGAATCGTGAACGAAGTTCGAGGAGTGACTCGCGTAGTTTACGACGTAAGCTCCAAGCCGCCTAGCACGATAGAGTGGGAATAGAATTGGGCAACTTGCCCTTGAAATAGGGACAGAATATTCCAAGGGCGCCTTGCTGAATAACTAGCGGCGAGTCCTGCAGCATCTCCGCCGCCATCTATTTAGAGACGATTCTGGTTCCGAGCGTTTGGGTGCGATCGCAAAACTAGCGGTTGGCCATTTTCTGGGCCATGTACAGAATCAGCTTGCGATCACCTTCTTCCGCCTTGCTCAGCAAGCGGCGAAGCTTATTGAGAAAGCGTGCTTCTTTGCCTACGCTGCCCCAGGCGATATCGTCAGACGATTTGCGCTTGGGGAGATTCGGCAACTGCGGCGGTTCTTCACCGTCATAAAAGAGTTGATAGAGAGGCACTTCAAGAGCTCGAGCCAGCTTTTCCAGTGTTTCGATCGCGGGGACGGTATGGCCGTTTTCCACGCGCGAAATGTAGCACCGAAGCAGGCCGGTTCGCTTCTCGATGTCGCCTTGGGAGAGTTTTTTCTCTTCGCGCAGCGCGCGAAGACGGTCACCGATAATCATGAAGGTATTATTTCATAAAGGTAAGAGGGCAAGCAAGAGGAAAATCTCGCGAAGAAAAGCGAAACAGATGATGCAGGACAGGGCAATCCCGAGATAATGGGCGTAACCAGAAACCGATGGCACACGTCCCAAAACTAGAGCCCGCGGATGCACCTTTGCCGGCGGAGACCGGGCGGAGCCGTTTGGCCAAGCCCGTGTCCTCCGCTGACGACCGGGAGTTGGTGCGGAGAGCTCAGCGCGAGGATAAGGAGGCGTTTGAGGAGCTCATCCGGCGGCATCAACATCGAGTGTTTGCCGTAGCCGGCGGGATCGTCAGGCGGCGCGAGGACGTGGAAGATATCGCGCAGCAGGTCTTCGTGAAGGCGTACTTCTCGCTGAAGCGGTTCGACCAGCGCGCGGCATTCAGCACCTGGCTTTACAAGATCACGGTGAATGAATGCTGGGACATGCTGAGAAAGCGGAAGGTCCGGCCGCTGGTGTACGAGGCGGATCTGAGTGAAGAGCAGGCAAGGCAAGTCATCAACTCCGCGGAGAAGAGCAAAGGCGAGCCCGATGTCAGTGAGCGGTTGGAGGCAAGGCAGCGTGTGGAGCGGTTGCTGGTTGGGTTGGAAGAACGCGACCGGCTCATGTTGATCTTGAAGGAAGTCGAAGGATTCTCGATTGAAGAGATTGCTGACGTCCTGCATTTGAATGCGAACACGGTGAAAGTGAGGCTCTTCCGCGCGCGGCGCCGCGTGGTGAGCCAGGCAAGAGTGCGAGGAAGTTGAGAAAACGCGAAGGTGCCTGTAGGGAGGTTAGTATGTGGAACCCGCTGAAGAAAAACGACGAAGCATGCAGACGGTTGAGCGACGCTCTCGAAGAAGCCGCGGCAAAGCATTCCGGTAGCATGCGTGTCGAAAGTTTGGTGGAAGAATTGTCGGTGGAAGAACGAAAGCACTTTGAGACTTGCAGCGATTGCCGGGACGCAATTCAGGACCTTGCCGCAACCAAGGAACTGTTCCAGGGGGTCTCCAGTTTCGCGGAAGAGGAGCGGCCTTGGTTCCCAGCGCGCGTGATGGCGGCGATCGCCTCGCGCGAGAGGGAGCTAGCCGAGCGGGTAAGTGCCTGGACCGAATTTCCGCGTTTCGCATCGCGGCTCGCTTGGGTCGGGGCCCTCGTGTTATTGGCAAGCACAACGTGGTTTTACAAGAGCGTGGTGCGGGCGCCGAACTATGCACCGGCTGGGTCGCAAGAATCCATTTTAGAGGTGCCGCAGCAACAGGCCATTCCGGACGATATTCTGGTTAGCAAGGCGGGGGATAATCCATGAGCGAGACGCCAGCGACCCGCAAGGCAGCTATTTGGGTGGCGGTCATATTCTTGGTGGGCGCCCTTGCCGGAGGAATGCTTGGTTACAGTTATGCGCACCGCACGGTTGCGGCAACCAACGCGCCGATGTCGGAACCGGAACGTCGCGCCAAGCGTGTCGCACAATGGACACAAGATTTTAGCTTGTCAAGCGAGCAGGCCAAGCAATTGGATGCCATTCTTCAGGAATTGCACGGCGAGGCCAAAGCGATTCGCGATCAATCCGATGGCCAGATGGCACAGTTGCGCATGAAAGGCCGTGGTCAGATTCGCACGATTCTCACGCCAGAGCAACAGCCAAAATTCGAAGAGTGGCTCCGGAAGCATGACGCGGAAAGAATGAAAAACGCCCCGAAGTAAACGTTTTATCGCACAAAGCCGTTT
>DATDNK010000071.1:0-10540 GCA_036518275.1 Candidatus Acidiferrum sp. | reverse complement strand
ATGGCACTGATCGCAGCCCGTGACTTTCCCCGCCGGGGCAATTTGGTGCGAATTCGTCAGCGGGAAACCCGTGCTGGCGTGGTTGAATGTCGAATCGGTCCACGCGATCGTGTCATGACATTGCGAACAAAGCGATGTCGGGAATCCCGCAGTGATGTGGTTTGGCACACTTCCGCCCATCGTTGCCGTGCTTTGCCAGGCCCCCTGATGGCAGCCGAAGCAGTCCGTGTTCGCGGTGGTGAAAGTGTAGTTGTTGTTGATATGACAGTCCGTGCAGGCGTTCACTTTGCCCGCCGGGGCCAATTGGTGCGAGCCCGTTAGCGGCCAGCCCGTGGCCGCATGATTGAACACCACGTTCGTCCACAACGTTGGGTTGTGGCAGGTCGAGCAATTGGCCGCCGCAAACGGTGCGCCAGCGGCCGAGTGCACCGGGTTATTGGTCTGCTGCCAGGTCGTCAAGTGGCACTGGGAGTTCGCGCAATCGGTCGGCTGAATCGTTAAATTGTAGTTGTTGTTGATGTGGCAGTCCGTGCAAGCAGCGACTTTGCCTGCCGGAGCCATTTGGTGCGAATTGGCCAGCGGGAAGCCGGTCGTGGAATGATCAAATGTGGCGTTTTGCCAGGAAACCGTGTTATGACAGCGGGAACAACCGGCAATCGGAAACACCGTGGCCGCCGCCGAGTGCTGCGGGTTAGTCGTTTGCTGCCACGTAGTAAGGTGGCATTGGGAGTTCCCGCAATCCGTGGCCGCGATCTGCAGATTATAGTTGCCGCCCACATGGCAACTCGCGCAAGGAACATTGGCATGGCCGTTGGTTAGAGGAAAATTGATCGGAGGCGCGGCGTGGTTAACGTTCATGCTTGCGCCCAGCCAACTGTCGAACGTGTGACACGTCTCGCAGGTCTGCGGAAACTGCGCGCTCACGTGGTTTGGGACGCTCCCGCCCATCGTTTGCGTTTGCTGGTAATCCTTCAGGTGACACGAGACACAAGCGGTGGAAAGCCCCTGAAACTGGCCGACGGCTGCGCCCTTGTGGCAGTCTTCGCACTGCACCGCGGCGTGGGCTCCTAACAGTGGAAAGCGGTTCTGGTGATCCTTCACTTGCTGAACGGCGACTTTCCAGCCTTGGACCGTGTGGCAATCCGCGCAATTCGTGCCCATTTTTCTCTGATGAATGTCCGTGTGGCAGTCCTGGCAATTCTTGCCCACATTGGTAAAGACCGGTTTCACATGGCACTGCGTGCATTCCACTTTTTCATGCATGCCTCGCAGCGGATACTTGGTCTTGTTGTGGTCGAACTCGGGAACTGCCTTGATGGGCCGCCACGCTGTGGCTGTATGACAGTTCTCGCAAGGGAGCGCGAGCGCTCCGTGCGGACTTCGAGTGGTCTGCCGCTGAGGCGCTGGAAGAGGAGCATTGGCTGGCCATGCAAATAGCAGAAGCCAGGTCAGAACCTGGATTAGCGCGTTCGTAACTGCCCCCTAACCCTATCTACCCTCGACCTTTATCTCTCATCGGGGGTGCAGTAATACGAGAGCTGCCCAATTTTGAGGCTTGAAACGAGCCTCAACAACTGTACGACCGGCCAGTTCTGGGTCAGTCTACGTCCCAATTCCTCGACTCAATCCCGTTCCGCAGACAACCTGGCTGGAGCATGAAACATTGGTTGCATTTTGATTGTTGGGAGTTGCCTTCGCCCTTGGTCACTAAAATTTTCCCGATACATTCTTCTCTGATGCGCTCTGCGCCAATGTTCGTTCGTCACAAGATAAAAGATTTGCATCCCATTCCGCTGCTCTACGAACATATCGACGCGACACTCAAAAAATTTGTGACTGCTAATTTCCGCGCTAAGTAGGCTTCACGTCAGGGCCGTGGCAGTCCGCGCACTTCGAGGGCACCTGCTTGTAGATAATGACGGACTTGTCTGCCATCAAGCGCGTTTGCGTGTGACACTTGTCACACGGCACCCTGGCATGTCCCCCCTGCAAGGAAAAATGAGTCCGCGTCTCGTGGTTGAAAGTAGAGGGAACCCAGCGCTGCGAATTGTGACAGTCAGCACAAAGTGTCTTGCCTGACTTCGCAAATTGGCTGGCATGGGCATCCTTGTGGCAATCCTGACAAACCTGCGAAGTGCCTTTGAATTGTACCTGCGTGCCTCCCACGGGCGCCTTGTGGCAATCACCACACTTCACAGCTCGATGCGCGCCAAGCAATGGGAATTTCGTTTTCGAGTGGTCAAACCCGGTGACGTTCGCCCAAGACCTCGTGTCGTGGCACGCCTCGCAGCCGAGGGGCGTTCCGTTAGCTCGCCTCTGGGCCATTCGGTCCTTGAACTCACCGTGATGCGGGTCGGTGTGGCATGCGGTGCAACTCATTTCGGCAAAGTGGAACGGCAAGATCTTGTCGGTCCGGCCTGCCGCACCCACTTTATGACAATCCGAGCAGGGCACGGCGGCATGTGCGCCAGTCAGGGTGAAACGCGTGTTGCGATGCTTCGCAATGGTAAAGGTGGAGCGATGGAAGTCTTGAACCGTATGGCAGCTTTCACACTTGTTTTCATACGGTGCGGCTGCAAACTGGCCGTCGTGCGCATCTTTGTGGCAATCCGTGCAGGCAGCGAATTTCACTTTATAAATTGTGTCTTTTCCAGCCGGCAAATGGCACTTCCCGCATTCAACCGTAATGTGTTTCCCTCGTAAGGGATAGCCGGATGTGTCATGCTCCTTGACGCCAAAGAGCGATGGCTTCCAACCTTCCACCGTATGGCATTCGGCGCAATCGCCCTTTTTTGGCCGTGATGCAAACTGGCCTTTGTGCGGGTCTGGCTTGTGGCAGTCGGCACAATTCTCAAACGGCAGCGGCTTCTTGAAGTCGCCGCTTGTATGGCACTGCGCGCAGTTCACGGTTGCGTGCTTTCCCAGCAAAGGATATTTGGTTTTCGAATGATCAAACGAGAAAGCGGGGAGCAACTTCTTCCATCCTGCCGTTGTGTGGCAGTCTTCGCAGCGCTGTTTGAATGAACCTTTGTGCGGATCGATGTGGCAATCGACGCAAGCCGAAAACTTCATGCCCTTGTAGCGCGCTGGCCCACCAGGCACATCGGGTTTGTGGCACTTCTCGCAAGCCACTTGTAAGTGCTGACCGGTGAGCGGATATCGAGTTTTCGAATGGTCGAACTGCTTGGCAGCTTTCCAGTCCGAGAAGTTGTGGCATTGCAAGCAGTTGTTCCCAAGCTGTCCCTTGTGGGGATCTTTGTGACAGATCACGCATTCCTGCGATAGCCCAAAGAAAGATCGGGAGAGATCCTTTATCTTGATGAGTGTGCGTTCCGCGCCAACCATGTACATGGGCGAATGACATTTTTCACAGAGAACCTCTGCGTGTTTGCCTTCCAGTGCATACCCAGTCTGCTTGTGATCAAACTGCTTCTGGGATGGCTCCCAATGAATGAGCGGAAAATCCACGCCGTTGTGCTCCAAGTGGCACCGCACGCAGTCTTTTCCGTTGGGATTTTGCATTCCGAGCCGCGCGTGGTAGCCGTGCTTCGCACTGAGCCGCCCGGCAATTTCCTTGTGGCAGTCCAGGCATTTAAACGTGGGCGTGCTGGTGCCGAATTGATGGCAACTCGCACACTGGGTCGTGCCTGTAAGGGACTGATGCGCTTTCGAGAGCTGTCCAGGTGAAATTTGGGCTGACAAGGGGAGCGATATCGCCAGGGAAAAAAATAAAGAACACGCCAGACCAAAAACGGTCCGCGCGGCGATCAACCTGAGGCATCTGAATACACCCTTCGTGCCACTCTCGAAGCAGTGCAAGCAACCCTCCGTCAAGATTGATCAAACGAGGTTCGAACCAAGATTCCACGGCCAGGTTGCTTCAAAATATCATGACGGAGGAAAATCTCGACGCGACCGAGTTTTCCTTGTGCTTATTCTGGAATAGCTGTCCAAGTAACCAATCAAAGGTCAGAGGGGTGTTCGAGAGCTTTCGATCAAGTCGTAGGATTGCATTGTAACGAGAATTGACCAGTTTATGCAGACGCGACTGCAGAACTTATTTTAAATTTACTGAAACTAATGGTGGGCCTGGGTGGACTTGAACCACCGACCTCGCCCTTATCAGGGGCGCGCTCTAGCCACCTGAGCTACAGGCCCGCACGGAATCGACTCTCGCAATCTTAGCATGCCAGCCGTGCTTTCTTCTAACTTTCGCCCGCCAACCTCTAACCTCTGGCTTTACTGCACAAACCCAACGTTCGGCGTCGGCCCGCCCTCGGGCGCCTCTTTGATCGGCCCAAACTGCGCCTCATATCGGTTCAGGTTTTCGCCCAATGCCCGCCAGATGCGTTTGGCGTGCCCTGGGCTGACGATCGCGCTGCTCAAAAGCTTTCCCTGGTTGCCGTTTGGAAAAATGTAGATAAAATTGAGCGTAAACTCTTCCAGATTGTGGTGAATCATCACCAGGTTGCTGTATTGCCCTTGCAATTCCTTTTCATCCGCCTTGATTTGCACCTGCCCCGGCACTGGCTGTTGTTGATCCATTTCATTTCGCTCCCGGAATGCTTCCTCGAACTTACCACAAGCTTTTCCCTGCCGCTTGGCTCCCTTGCTCTCCGGCTCTTTCCCGCTCCCTGTAGCCGGAAAACAAGCAAAGTCCTATTGACAGCCGCCCGTATTAAGTGTAGTTTAGTATTGTTATTTAGCATAGTTAACTCAGGACATGGAACCCGTTACGCCGCCCCAACTCGAATCGGACCAGCCCCTCACAACTGAATCGCGCACGCGCCTCCTTCCCACCACCGCGGACCTTCGCGCCCGCATGGCTCTTCCGTCTTTGCCCGAGGCTCATCGCACTATTCCGATCTCTTCGGGCGCTTCCTGGTTTCGCAAGATTCTGGCCTTCGCCGGCCCTGGCTATCTCGTTGCCGTCGGCTACATGGACCCCGGCAACTGGGCCACCGATCTGGGCGGCGGCTCGAAATTCGGCTACACGCTTCTTAGCGTCATTCTCCTCAGCAACCTGATGGCGATGTTCCTCCAGGCGCTCTCGGCAAAGCTGGGTATTGCTACGGGCCGCGACCTCGCCCAGGCCTGCCGCGAGCATTATTCTCCCCGCACTTCTCTCTTTCTCTGGATCATCTGCGAAATCGCCATCGCCGCTTGCGACCTTGCGGAAGTGCTGGGCTCCGCCGTTGCCTTGAAGTTGCTCTTCGGTCTTCCCCTTCTCGCCGGCGTGCTCATCACCGCTCTCGACGTCCTCATCGTTCTCGCCTTGCAGGGCCGCGGCTTTCGTTTCGTGGAAGCCTTCGTCGTCACGCTCATGGCCACCATCGCCGCCTGCTTTGCTTACGAAATTTTTTTCGCTCATCCGCTCTGGCGGGAAGCCGCTATCGGCTTCGTCCCGCGCGCCGAAATCCTCCGCAACCGCGAAATGCTCTACATCGCCATCGGTATCCTCGGCGCCACGGTCATGCCGCACAATCTCTATCTGCACTCCAGCATTGTGCAGACGCGCGCCTTCGGCGTCTCCTCGCGCGACCGGCGCGAGGCCGTGCGTTACGCCATCTTTGATTCGACAGTGGCGCTCGGCTTCGCGCTTTTTATCAATGCCGCCATTCTCGTGCTCGGCGCTGCTGCTTTCCACACCCGCGGCCTGAACAACGTTGCCGAAATCGCCGACGCCTACAAGCTCCTCAGCCCGGTCCTGGGAGCCAGCCTCGCCAGCTCGCTCTTTGCTTTTGCCCTGCTTGCCTCCGGCCAGAACTCCACGCTCACTGGCACGCTCGCAGGTCAAATTGTCATGGAAGGCTTCCTGCACATTCGCTTAAAGCCCTGGTTGCGCCGCCTCATCACCCGCGCGATTGCCATCATTCCCGCGGCTTTGGTGATCGGCTTTGCTGGCGAGAACAAAGTTACCTCTCTGCTCATTCTCAGCCAGGTTATTCTCAGCTTTCAGTTGCCCTTCGCGGTCATCCCGCTCATTCAATTCACGAGCGATCGCTCGAAAATGGGCGAGTTCGCCAACTCACGCACGGTCTCGGTCCTCGCCTGGATCATCGCCGCTGCCATCCTCTTCTTCAATGGCGAACTTCTCTGGCTCATCTTCCGCTCCGCCTAATCTCTTCTCTGTGCTCTCGGTGTCCTCTGTGTTGAATTCCCCTTTCAAATTCCGTGCCCAACCTCCCCTTTCGCCACTCACCTCAAATGTGCGAAAATTTTTTCTGCTCCCATGTCCACGAACCCGTCGTTCCCCCTTCGACTCCGCAAATTTGCTTTCTCTGCCGTGCTCCTTCTTACGTTTGGCTTGGTCGCTTACTGGATCACTCAGGAAAACAAGCCCTGGGTCGTCCCCGAGGAATACAAAAGCCTCAGGAGCCCGCTTACGGCCTCGGAATCCAATTTGAAAGCTGCGCGAGAAATCTACGGGGACGAATGCTTGCAATGTCACGGGGAGCGCGGGCAAGGTGACGGCCCCGAAGCCAGGACGCACTATCCGCTTCCTGCCGACCTCACCGACGCAAAACGCATGGCCACGGTCTCCGACGGTGAGATTTTTTATCAGATTAACGAAGGTCGCAGGCCCATGCCTTCGTTCAAGAATCGCTTAACGCCGGATCAGCGCTGGCAGCTCGTTCTCCTTGTGCGCTCCTTCTCGCAACCCGCCGCACCTGGCAACACGTCCACCCTGCCGCCCAAGCCATCAGCGGAAAAGTAGTCACTGCCAGGAAACACACTCCAGGAGAATGCCGACCAGCAGAGGCTTATCCCATTGCCACGAGTCACGACTTCGGCCAGAGCCACCCAAACGTTCCTGCGAGCAACAAGGAATAAACCAGCCCGTCGACGACCTCTTTAATGACCACGCCCCACGGCTGGCCCCTCCAGATGCCATTCACCAATTGACCCACGCCGTAGGCCATGAACGCCACCGTGCCCGCCACGCGGAACACTGCCAGGTACACCGTTCCCGCCGGCAGCGTGCGCCCCGCCAGGTACGCCGTAAAGATGCCCACCACCACGCAATACACAAACCATTGCGCCAGGTACTTCGGCATGTTCACAGGCCCGCCGGGATATGTGGTTATCGTCCCCACGGGTCCCTGCTTGAATTTCTCCAGCATCTCCGGCTTCTTCATGTCCTGGTGACTGCAGTGTGGAAACATATAGAGGCCTCGCGTCAGGCCTGCCGAGCGCAACGCGGCCACCACCTTGTCTTCATCCGGCAGTTTCTTGTAATCGCTCCGGTGATACGGCAACACCATGTGCAAGATCGAACTGGCCACAAACACGATTACCGCAGACAACAGAATTGGAATCCACAAAGAAGTGAGAGCAACCATGCCTGCCTCCTTAGCATGTGAGGGATGGGCGCCTCCCGCCGCAAACGTAAGACGGGATAGCCCCAATTTTGCCCGCGAGCCTACCTTTACCTAGGGCCACAGTCAACAGTCCTTCACCTACGCCGACGCCCTATCCCTTCATGGCGCCTCGGAACGCCTCTGACTAAGGAAATCCGCGACAATCCACGCTGCTCCTGCGATGGCAAGAGTTTCCGCGCTTTCCGTCCAGTGGAACAATTTGTGCGGGTCTGAGACGACAATCGGCAGCCATACCAGAAACCCGAATCCGACGAGCATTATCGTAAGCAATCGAGCCGCAAGAAGAGCAGAGCGCCCGGAAAGCAGCGCGACCGCCGCAAGCCCGAACGCAATCGTAGTTGCAATCGCCCAAAACAATTGTCCGGGTGGGATCCATTTCGGAACTAACATTGCCGTTGCCGACAGATAGGCCAGCTGTTCGAGCGCAAAGGAAACAGCGCAGACTCCAAAGGATATGTACCCGAGGCGCGCCAGCCTTGGGGCTCCCCCATGAGTGTTCGGACCAGTCGTCCCATAGGCAACCAGCGCCCCCGCGACCAGCGAGAATTGCTCAAAAAAGTTACCCCAATTGTTGTACGTCAGAGGTCCCCCAACGATCTGCGGCACGGTGAGCAAAGCGAAGATGAAGTAGATGCCGCCGAGCGAGAAAGCGCCGATTCGCTTGGTTAGTGGCCATTGAATGGCAACCCCTCCAAACAACTGAATTACGCCGGCTATGTACAGGAGAACCTCGGGATGCGGGACTTTGCCGAGCGGCAGGATTTCCCTCCAGGCATTGACGCCGCGCCATACGAATGTGAGAACACCAAAAAGGATGGCAGCCAATCCATACACATTGCGCCCGAGATAGATTCTGCTCATGAGATTCTTGCGCACGCCGTTGTCTGCATACATCCGTGATCCAGCGCGCGCTGGGGGAGTTTGCCACGTGAACTGGCCTTAATCAATATCCGCTCGAAGTGACTTGGATCACCCGTCTACCACGAACTTGGGCTGGTACGGCTTTACCTCGCTTTTGCCAATCCCAATCCGAGTCCTGCCGGGACTTCCGACTTTTTTCTTTTTTTTCCACAGCTCATTCGAATCTGCCCTTCCTGCAACTCTTTCAAACCGAAAGGCTTCTTGCCTTCGTGTTACAAATCTGCCCATGACAGAGTGTTTACTACATGCGACTCTACTCTTGTGATGGTGGAAGCGGATAAACTGCAGGGCAGCAACCTGCTTTTACCCTGCGATCTACGATGCGCGATAGCCAATAACCCGTGGCCTCGATCGCTTTCTTCACTCTTAGAACTCAAGACTTAATACTTACAACTCTCTGGAGCTCCTCATGAAAATGCCAGTGAAAGACCCTTCCAAGAAAACTTTATCTCGCAAAACCCCCGACTCCAATCGTTGTGTCTTTGAAACCTCCGACGGTCGCCGTTGCCGCCTCCCTCGCTCCGCCACGCATGCTTCTCTTTGTGTTTTTCACTCCCGCGAGGAACAGCAGCTTCTCGAATCCCGGAAGCTTGGCTCCGAGATCGCCGCACCCATCACCAGGGACTTTCTCACCGCTACGGACATCAACCACGTCCTCGGCAAGCTCTTCACCGCAGTCGCTCAAAACCGCATGCCTGTTCGTAGCGCTCACACGCTCGCCTACATCGCTCAGCTCATGCTCTTCTCTCTTCCATCCGTGAAGAACGAGTTCGCCTTCCGCTACAAATTCGAGCAATGGACCAACATGCTGGACAAAGCCGTCCGCCTTTCCCCACCTCCTCCTGACCCCGCGATTGATGCCCCCAATGAAGCGCGAGCCGGGTGGCAGCCAGCCGTTTCAACCAACGACACCTCCACGCAGTCCTGACCCGCCCATGCTGTCCCCTCAAGGTCTCTCGAACCGGTCGCCTCGGGCGGAACAGGTGGATTCTCCCCGGCATCTCGCTTCGCGTTTTTGGAACTCACAGAGGCCGCTCGCGAAATGCTTTCCTTCTCTTTCGACTTTGAACTTTCGACTTTCAACCTCTTGTGGTCTCTTGCTGTCGGCTGTCAGCTGTGAGCTGTCAGCTCCCCTAAGTGGTTTAGAATGCGCACTTCCACGATTTCCGCCGCTAACTCCTTTGAAATGCGCAGTTACAAAAACGCCCTCCTGCAAGTCCTTTAGAATGCGCAGTTACAAAAAAACTCGGGGGGAGGGCACCAAGTCCTGGGGGGTACAGCGTTGCCCCTCCTGGTTCAAAGACAGCCAAGTGGAAGAGGTTTTGTCCTTTCATGGGTCTTGGTCAGAGTCATGGGTCACGAACCCTCAGTCCTGCTAGAATGGCCCACCACTCCAATGACCTCTTCGCCTGCAACCGTGATCCGCACACAAATCCCGCGGGCCATGCTGCGCGTGCTCATCTTTCTCGCTTTTTCCGCCTTCGTCAATTTCCGGCCAGGAGGTTTCTGATGCCATTCACGTTCAGGATTCGCAGCGCGTTGCGCGAAGGCGCTTTCTTATCTCTCGCGTTGCTCTTTTTCGCGGTTTCGCTCTCTGCTCGATCTTCGAGTGCCGATCTCCTTCTTCTGAACGCTCATGTCGTGACGATGAACGACAAGCAGCCCTCGGCGCAGGCGATCGCCATCCAGGGTGATCGCATCTTATGGGTCGGCAGCACAGAAGAAGCGAAACGCCTCTATCCAAAGCCATCACGCACCATCGATCTTCAAGGCGCAACCGTTCTCCCCGGCATCATCGATGCCCACACGCACCTCATCAATCTCGGCGAGAGTCTCGTCCGCTTGAATCTCAAAGACACTCCCACAGAAAAAGAAATCATCGAGCGCGTAAAACAGCGAGCCGCTTCTGCCGCGCCGGGCGAATGGATTGTCGGCTGGGGCTGGGATGAAGGCAAATGGGCGTCAAACTATCCCACCAATCAAGCCTTGAGCGCGGCCACGCCCAATAATCCGGTCTTCCTCGTCGGCCTGCACACATTTGCCGCCTGGGCCAATCAGCGCGCCCTCGAACTCGCCGGCGTGAACAAAGACACCAAGGATCCGGAAAACGGAAAGATTCTGCGCGACGAAAAGACCGGTGAGCCTACGGGCATACTACTCAATCGCGCGCAGGAACTGGTCTCCAAGCATATTCCGCCGATGACACTGGTCCAAGCCAAGCGCGCCATGCAGCTCGC
>DATDNK010000070.1:0-5537 GCA_036518275.1 Candidatus Acidiferrum sp. | reverse complement strand
TCCGGTAACGCCAGCATCCAGATCCTTACTCCGGACCCCGTTTCCGGTGCGAGCGGCCCAGTGATCATCAATGTGGCGAACCAACCCACAGCCACCAACAATGCCAATACTCCGGTCAACATCACAGGTAATGCGATCGATAACCCGACATACGATCCATCTATGCTTCAGATCCTATGCTGTTATCAAGCACCTCCTCCTGCTCCCCTCCCTCCCCAACCGACCATTAAGATTGCCGGGAATGGCGCCAGTGCAGCGGTGGTTTACGCGCCGAACTCAACTGTGGATATGAAAGGAAACGGCACCTTTTACGGGTCGGTGATCGCGAACCAGTTATTGGACGTCGGAAACGGCGCCATCTACTACGACATGAAGCTCAAGAAGAAGCTGTTTACCCTTGGAGACTACGTTCTTAACGCGTTTACCTGGAACAAGTTCTGATTTCCAGCTAACGCGGTCGCGACATACTTTATCCACTTTTTCCGCTAATCCGGGCCGGCCACCAAGCCGGCCCTTCTTTTTTTTGTGTGGGACCTGCTCTTTTGGCGTGGAACCGCGGCGGGCGCTATAATGCCCCGATGAAAAATCCATTGCAAAATCATCAGAGAAGCGCGCCGGTACACGGCACCACGGTCTTGTGTGTGCGCAAGGACAACAAAGTCGTGCTCGTTGCCGATGGCCAGGTCACCATGGGCGATCATGTGATGAAACACACCGCCCGCAAGACTCGCCGCCTTTACAGCGACAAGGTTCTGGCCGGGTTTGCCGGTTCTACCGCCGATGCCATTACGCTGTTTGAGCGCTTTGAAGGCAAGCTCCAGGAATTCTCAGGCAATCTGCAAAAGGCCTCCGTCGAACTGGCCAAGGACTGGCGCAAGGATCGCGCGCTGCGGCACCTCGAAGCGATGCTCATTGTGGCGGACAGCAAGAGCACTTTTATCGTTTCCGGCAATGGCGACGTCATCGAGCCGGACGATGGAATTGTGGCCATCGGTTCCGGCGGTAGCTACGCTCTCGCGGCCGCACGCGCGATGTTGAAGCACTCCAAGCTGACCGCCAAGGACCTGGCTATGGAAGCTATGCGCATTGCGAGCGAAATCTGCATTTATACCAATGCAAATTTTACTGTTGAAGAGCTTTAGGAGCTCGTGGGGAACGCGGCCACTTCCGTCATTCCGAGGAGCGAAGCGACGAGGCATTCTGCACCATCGAGGGGTTTTTGGTCGATGAATCTCTCTTCTCGCTCGCTTTGCAGGAAGAGAATTCCTCGCTGCGCTCGGAATGGCATGTAAAGTTGTTCGACGTTTTGGATTTCGTTTGTAAACCGTCACCTGTCGTGTAGCATCTTTTTGTTAGAGGATGTAGGCTTGGCGGTGTGTCTTTTTCATTGAGACTTAAAGCTGAAACCTGGGCCTGGAAGTGAGAGCCGAGCATGACCAGTAAGTCTGACAAAGAATTAGTTCTTGCGCCCGGCGGCAATGGCGCCGTTTCGGCGCAGGAAGAGGAGCTTCTTCCCGCGCTCGACGACATGACCCCGCGGGAGATCGTTCTTGAGCTCGACAAGTACATCGTTGGGCAAGCCGCCGCGAAACGCGCGGTCGCGGTAGCCTTGCGCAACCGCGTCCGCCGGCAGAAGCTCCCCCCGGAAATCGCCGATGACGTCCTGCCGAAAAACATTCTGATGATTGGGCCGACCGGAGTGGGAAAGACCGAAATTGCGCGCCGTCTTGCTCGACTCGCCGGATGCCCGTTCATCAAGGTGGAAGCTTCAAAATACACGGAAGTAGGCTACGTCGGGCGCGATGTCGAGTCCATGGTGCGGGATCTTGTCGAAACTTCCATCGACATGATCCGCGAGGAAAAACTCGACGAAGTCGCCGACCGCGCCGAACAGGCCGCTGAGGAACGCGTCCTCGACCTATTGTTGCCGCCGTTGCCGTCTCCTTCTCCGGGCACGCCCGAAAGCGAGGTCGCCGCTCAGCGCGAGCAGAGCCAGCGTACGCGCGAAAAGCTCCGCGCCCAGCTTCGTGAGGGGAAGCTCGACCAGCGTATGGTCGACCTCGAAGTTCGCGAACGCATGATGCCCTCGTTCGAAATCATCTCCAATCAGGGCGTCGAGGAAATGGATGTCAACATCAAAGACATGCTTTCCGGCATGTTCGGCCAGCAGAAGAAAAAACGCAAAATGAGCGTGGCCGACGCGTTCGAGTACCTGATTCAGGAAGAAGAAAACAAGCTGCTGGACATGGACTTGGTCACGCGCATGGCTGTGGAGCGCGCCGAGCAGATGGGCATCATTTTCATCGACGAAATCGACAAAGTCGCCGGGCGCGAGTCAGGCCATGGCCCCGACGTGTCCCGTGAAGGCGTCCAGCGCGACATTCTTCCCATCATCGAAGGCACGACCGTCAACACCCGTTACGGTATGATTCGCACCGATCACATCTTGTTCATCGCTGCGGGCGCTTTTCATGTGACCAAGCCTTCCGACTTAATCCCCGAACTCCAGGGGCGCCTGCCCATTCGCGTTGAGCTGCAGTCCCTCAAAGAAGAAGATTTCATACGCATCCTCACCGAACCGAAAAACGCGCTCATCAAACAGTATGCCGCGCTGCTTGAGACCGAGGGCCTGAAGCTGACCTTCACCGAAGATGCCGTAGCCGCCCTCGCCCGCTTTGCCACCAGCGTGAACGAACAAACCGAAAATATCGGCGCCCGCAGGCTGCACACCATTCTTGAAAAGGTGCTCGACGAGATTTCTTTTGAGGCCCCCGAGCTCAAGAAAAAGAACGTTAAGATCGACGCTGCGTACGTCAACAAGCAGCTTGTGGACATTGTCAAGAACCAGGATCTGAGCCGCTATATCCTGTAGCATTCGAAACTCGAAAATGGAACTTCGAAACTCGGGAAGAGGCCGACGTGCGCGCAAGAATGCGCCTGAGACTTTCCCACTTCGATTTTTGTGTTTTGCTTTACAAGATATTCCTCACCGCCGACAGAACGGGGCGCCGGTCCCGGTTATCTTTTTCTACCCGAAACGCAAAAAGCTGAGAAGTGCGAGTTTCGCGTTTCGAGTTTCGTTTTTCGCGCTTTTTCTTTCAGGTGGATGTGGCGCTCCGGGCGAACCGGTTCCGCCTTCTCCGCCGGTGCCTATTGCCGTCTCCGATCTCGCCGGCAAGCAAGCCGGCGACGGCGTCGAACTTGTTTTCTCGCTCCCTTCGAAGTCGATATCGGGAGAGAAACTCACGGCTGCTCCGGCCGTCGAGATCGTTCGCGGTTCTCTGAAGGCAAAAGGCGGGCCCGATGCAAAAACATTTCGCGTGGTCTATACCATTCCCGGCGCTCTTGTGGGCAACTACGTTGCCGCGGGTCACGTGCGCTTCACGGATCCAATTTCGCCGGAGGAAACCAAAGCACATGCAGGAACAACCTATGCGTATCTGGTTCGAACGCGCCTCTCAAAGAAACGTGCTTCCGTCGATTCGAATGTTGTTACCGTGCGCGTGGTCCCCGTCCCGCAATCCATTTCTTCGGTGAAATCGCAGGTCACTGAAACCGCAGTGAATCTCACCTGGTCCGGCCCTACTCAAACTTCTGCGGGCGAGCCACTTTCTGCAATCTTTAGCTACCGGATCTACCGCGGAGAAATTGATCCGCAGACGCCCGCTCCAACCAGTAAAGACCTTCCAACTATCCGCTGGATCTCGCCGCTCACGCTTCTCGGGTCATCGACCGCCACCAGCTATGCCGACACGCAATTTGATTTTGGCAAGACCTACGTGTACACAGTTCGCAGCGCAATTGCCGTGGAAGGGAACGAAGTCGAGTCCGATAACTCGGAGCCCGTAAGTGTGACGCCGTTGGACACTTTTCCTCCCGGCGCTCCCCAGGACCTCGTTGCGGCCGTTCTCCCCGGCGCCACTCCGTCCACGCTTGTTGTGGACCTGTCCTGGTCCATTAATCTTGAAACGGACCTGGCCGGCTATCGCGTCTATCGAAGCGAGCAGGAGGGCGCGCGGGGCCAATTGATTACTCCGGATTTGTTGCCTGCGCCTGCCGTTCGTGATAGCTCTGTGGAAGCTGGCCATCGTTACTGGTACAGCGTGACTGCCATGGATCGCGCCGGCAACGAAAGCGCGCCCAGCAAGCCCGTTGCAGTTGACATCACGCAACCGCCTTCGTAGATTCATGTCTTTCCATTTGGCATCGTAGGAGCCCAGCTTCAGATGCAGCTTCGAACCAACTTGCCTGGTTCTCGCCGGCTGGAATTCCTTCACAACGCCGCCATTCGCACTGGCGTGTACACCGGCATCTGCCTTAGTTTGGTTTTTACGACCTGGCTAGTCATCGCCAACCAGGTTCCCTTTCTGGAGCGCTTTGCCCTGGAACGAAATATCGCTGCAGCCGCGGTTCTCGGCTTTCTCGCCGCCGTGCCGGTGCTGCGATTTCTTCGCCTGCCCGGGAATCTTTTGGCTTCGAGTATGATCGGCTGGATGATCTTCACCCTGGTCTATCGCGTGCTTTGCATGATTTATCACGGGCTCAGCGATTGGCACAGCACCTTCCAGGTCTTCATGGAGGGAGCCGTCGTCTACATGATCTTCACTACACTTTCCTGGATTGGTGCGATTATCCGGAGGGCGCGCGCAGCTGAAGTCTCTCACCCCAGGCACCGCGCGGGCTGATACCTCATGAAAATCTGCCGTTACGTCCCGCGGAATACAGCTTCAGCACCCTCCCCACGTTATGGTCTTATCGAAGGCGAAGACGTGATTGAAATTGGCGGCTTGCCTTGGGGGCAGTGGACCCGAAGCGCGCACTCTTCGCATCTCTCGGATGTTCGCCTCCTCGCTCCCGTTGAGCCTTCCAAAATTGTTTGTGTCGGCCGCAATTACGCCGCGCATGCCGCCGAACTCGGCAACGAAGTGCCCAAGGAACCTTTGATCTTCCTCAAACCTCCTAGTTCGGTCGTGGGCTCCGAAGAACCAATCATGCTGACGAAGTTTTCTCAGCAGGTTGAACACGAAGGCGAGCTTGCCCTCGTCATCGGCCGCCGTTGCTCGAATTTGCGCGACTCCGACGATGCGCTTTCTTATCTTCTCGGTTACACCTGCCTCAACGACGTTACCGCCCGCGATTTGCAGAAGAGCGACGTGCAATTTACGCGCGCCAAGGGCTTCGACACCTTCTGTCCCGTCGGCCCACACATCGAGACGGACCTCGATCCCTCGAGCCTCCATGTCGAGACGCGCGTCAACGGTGCGCTCCGCCAGTCCGGTAAGACTTCGCTCATGATTTATCCCGTGCCTTTTCTCCTCCGGTGGATTTCCCGCATGATGACGCTGCTTCCGGGCGACGTGATCGCCACAGGCACGCCAGCGGGAGTCGGTCCTCTTGTTGCCGGCGACACCGTCGAGGTTGCCGTCTCGGGGATAGGCGTGTTGCGTAATCCGGTGCATGCCCCGCAGGACTGAATACACCAGGGGCCTGCAGTTCGCTAAAATACGCAGTAGTGGGGCCTGTGTGACTGTAGCAAT